>NZ_JADAIN010000015.1:0-154467 GCF_015676285.1 Acinetobacter sp. Res13-Abat-PEC15-P4-01
ATGATTTTAAGGGGAGTTTCAATAATAACAAAAATTGTAACAGAGTTTATTTTTAGTCAGTGACATTCATATTTTACAGCATTAAAATAGTCCAAATCTCCGCACAATGGAACATAGGATATGCTCACTGCTCAAGAAGCTTTAGAACGATTAAAACAAGGTAATGAACGTTTTGCACATGGTGAAACCAATCTGACTAAATTTTTGACGCATCAGCAACGATCTGAAATGATGGACAGTCAGGAACCTTTTGCCATTATTCTGGGTTGTTCAGACTCACGTGTTCCAGCCGAAATGGTATTTGACCAAGGATTCGGTGATTTATTTGTGATCCGTGTGGCAGGGAATATTGTTGCACCTTCACAAGTCGGCAGTGTTGAATTTGCCGCAGACAGCTTTGGTTGTCCTTTAGTTGTGGTTTTGGGACATAGTCATTGTGGAGCAATACATTCCACCATTGAGGCGCTCAAAAATCCAAATACGCCGCCATCTGCAAATCTCATGTCGATTGTCAATCGTGTACGCCCTTCCGTTGAGATTCTGATGCAGACAGAATTAAAAGATGATTTAGAAAAATTATCTATGCATGCTGTGAAATCCAATGTATTCGCATCTGTAAATCAATTACGCCATGGTTCAGCAGTTTTAGAGAACTTAATTGCGCAAGGTAAACTCAAAGTTGTCGGTGCTGAATATTCTTTAGAAACAGGTGAAGTTTCGTTTTATGATTTTTAATCATATTACTTTATAGAACACATAAAAAAAATCCCACACTCGGTGGGATTTTTTATGACTATAGATTGATTAGAAGCGATAACCCATTTTTAAACCATAGGCGATTGCATTGTTGTCTTTAAACTCAGCAACGTAATCATTGCTACCTGCTTGAGCACCAGTTTGCGCCTTAGCATCGCCTAACCAGAAATATTTCACACCGCCAGCAATAAATGTTGAAGGAGTCGGGCTATATTGAACACCTAAGCCAAGGTTCCAGTAACCTTCAGTTGGACCTAGAGTTGTAACAGGATTACCTGCACCTGAATCCCAGCCAACGGATACATTTCCAGCCCATTGCTCATTCAGTTTACGACCAATACCTGCAGTGACTGTATATTGATCATCAGAGTATTCTACAAGGTTAAAGCCATTTGGTCGGTTAACTAAATTTCCTACAGCTTCAGAAACTTTACCAAACTTATATGGTTGGATCGAGAAATCCTTCCAGTTAACCCAACGCAAGTTTGCAAACGCGACAGTATTTGCCATGATTCCTGTTTGGAAATCTAAATTTACAGATTGTGGTGTGGTGATTGTTGTTTTACCGTTAGTATCCAAAGCTGCAATTTTATCGGCTGAAACACCTAGCCCAGCAATCACCTTATTGAAATCTTGAAAATCTGTGATCGAAAGATTTTCACGAATATCAGTTTTGTGATCAATTTCTGAACGGTAAGTTACAGATGCTTTTAATGCAATTTCTGGAATTTGATAAGCAGCGCCCGCTAACCAACCTACACCACCAGTTTCTTTAATTGTTGCGTCATAACCATTTAACAGGCTATATGCTTGACCACGTAGACTTACGCTACCTTTAACTGTTTGGTATACACCACCTGCATAAAGGTTAATATTTTTTGTTGGTTGGAAACCAAAAATCATAGAAAGATTTTGAGTATCAACAGAAACTTTGGTATTACCTGTACCTAGATAAGCTTTTGCTGCTTGTAAAGCGTTTTGTGTATTTTGTAAATTAGTTAAACCTTGACCAACGACAGCATTACCGCCTTTGGCAACTTGTTGTAATGCACCTAATATTTCAGTCTGAGTTGGATTTTTAGGATCTCCACCAGTTGCCGTTGTCACTGCGATCAGTGCTGGACCAAAAGCACTACCTGAAGCTTGAACTAATTTGCTAATTGAATCTGAAGCAATTTTTGTAAGAGCCGCTTGACCTAGAATAGAATCAGAACCAGGTTTTGATACAAAAATATTATCACCAGAATAGGCAGCATCAGCGCCAAATGGTTGATCGTAAATTAAACCGAAAGAAAATTTATCTGTTGGCTGTAGCTTGATTGCTGCAGAAGGGAAATAATAATCATCACCCATATCACTGATATGGCGTTGAGTTTCACTTGTTCCTGCTTCTTTTCCGCGAACTGTTGGATCTAAAACGGAAATTCCTGCTTCAAAATAATTATCTGGCTGTAAAAAAGCAGAAATAGATTGACCTGAACGATCTAAGGCTGCGGCAAAAACGCCAGTTGCTGGCAAAGTTGCAACAATCAATGCGACCGATAGATTTTTTAATTTCATTTTAATTTTTCCCTAATATAATAAAATGAATACTTTGAAGTACTTAAGTTTTGAGTGAGAAATAATTTTGATACCTAAATAACAACTCAAAGTTACTCCTAGTTACAAAATAACATATAAAAAATAAGAGTAAATACTCTAAGGCGCTAATTCTCGAAAAAAAAGTGAACTATAAAGTTTAATTTATAATCAATAAAACTGGGTTAAATCAAAAAATATTTATTTTTCAGTTGTATATATAAGTTTTTATCTTAACTTTTGTAAGTTTTTGATATTTTTTATATTGCTTAGTTGTGTGAAATTTAATCACACTTATAAAGTGAGATTTGGTTAAGATTCATTTTATATAAATAGTATTAGACGAGGAAAATGCTCATTTTTGTGTAGATGGTTATACTTTATGAGGTAAACCAAAAGTGCGCCCTGCGGGACTCGAACCCACGTCGGTCGCTTAGGAGGCAACTGCTCTATCCAGTTAAGCTAAGGGCGCAACAAGCGAATAATTTACCGTATATATCTATGAAAAAAAAGCTATTATCGAGATAATAGCTTTGTATTTGTTCTATTTTTCTTCTGGTTTTATTTCATTCGGATTCAAGATATCAAATAAAATTAACATCAACGTGATCCATACCGGAATCATCAATACTGATTCTTTAAAACCTTGATCCCACATGATATATAAAACCACACCAATAAAGATAATCACCACAAAATTGCTGATTGGTGCCCATAAAGCAGGGTATTTACTGGTTTGATTGGTCAAGCGAAGAGCGCGTTTAAATTTCAAATGGGTGAGTGTAATCATCAGCCAGTTGAGTACTAAAGCACCGACAACTACGTACATCAAATGACTTAAAGCATCTTCTGGTAAATAATAATTTAATGGTACACAACCCAAAATTAAAAACGCAGAAAGCAATACCGCTGGAATAGGTACACCATGTTTATTGGTTTTGGTAAAGATTTTAGGTGCATTTCCTTGTTTGGCTAAACCATACAGCATACGGCTATTGGCATACATACCACTGTTATACACAGAAAGTGCAGCGGTCAAGATAATGAAATTTACCAAATGAGCAGCCCATGCGATCCCAATCATACTGAAGACCATCACGAAAGGACTTTTATCTAAACCACCAAAATTTAACTGGTTCCAAGGCACCAAAGATAAGAGAATAATCATTGAACCCACATAAAAAATCAGAATACGTGGTACAACCTGATTGATTGCCTTAGGAATGGTTTTCTCTGGATCTTTTGCTTCAGCCGCAGCCATACCGACTAATTCAATTCCCCCGAATCCAAACATCAGAAAAGCCAACATGAAGAATAAGCCTTCAAATCCATTGGGGAAGAAACCACCATGTGACCATAGATTTGAGAATGCGATCCCTGAAGCTGCATCTGCTGTGAGCACCAGATAAATACCAAAAACAATCATCGCAATAATTGCTGTGACTTTGACAATGGATAGCCAGAATTCTGATTCGCCGTAGAATTTAACATTTCCTAAGTTGATGAGAGTAATCAGAACAAAGAAAAACAGTACCGAAATCCAATTGGGAATTTCAGGCCACCAATAGTTGATATATTTACCAACCGCCGTGAGTTCTGTCATTGCGACCAGAACATAAAGCATCCAGTAATTCCAGCCAGTCAAAAATCCTGGAAATTTTCCCCAGTATTTATTGGCAAAGTGGCTGAAAGAACCCGCAACAGGTTCATGAACAATCATTTCCCCCAGTTGTCGCATAATTAAAAAAACGATCAAACCGCCAATTGCATAACCCAAAATAATGGATGGCCCAGCTTTTTCGATGACATGTGCTGAACCCAAAAACAGTCCTGTTCCAATAGCGCCACCCATGGCAATCAATTGAATATGACGATTTTTAAGTCCACGTTGTAATTGTGTAGACTCGTTGCTCAATGTATACAGCTCTATTCATACGGATTTAAATATTGTAATAGATTGGTTACTTTTAGCCTAGTATCGGATTGATTTATAAAGGAGAACTGCAAAGTCAAAAAACAATATATTTAAGTTTTTGTTTAATTTTCAATGTAATAAGTTGTATTTCAGGCATTCGAATTTATATTTAAATTGGTGGATATTTACTCATTTTTCGTTTTTTTATTTCATACTTAAGTCAATCAATCCGTGTTTTTTTCAAAAAAAAGGGTAATATAAAACTGAACAGTGATTCATTATTTTAGACAACAACGATAATTGAAAGGAATGCGATAAAATGAGTTTTGCACCGCAAATCAAAATCCCTGCAACTTATATGCGTGGGGGGACCAGTAAAGGTGTGTTCTTTAAGTTGGAGGACTTGCCAGAACGCGCGCAAACAGCCGGACAGGCACGTGATCAATTATTACTTCGTGTGATCGGCAGTCCAGATCCTTATGGAAAGCAAATTGATGGGATGGGGGGTGCAACATCGAGTACCAGTAAAACGGTGATTTTGTCAAAGAGTGCTCAACCCGAGCATGATGTGGATTATCTTTTTGGGCAAGTTTCAATCGATAAGGCATTTGTGGATTGGAGTGGTAATTGTGGAAATCTGACGGCAGCAGTGGGTTCGTTTGCAATAAGCAATGGTTTGATTTCAGCGGATCGAATTCCTGAAAATGGAGTATGTACTGTTCGTATATGGCAGGTGAATATTCGCAAAACGATTATTGCACATGTTCCAGTAACTCAAGGTCAAGTTCAGGAAACCGGGGACTTTGAATTAGATGGCGTAACCTTTCCGGCAGCAGAAGTACAAATTGAATTTTTAGATCCTGCTGATGATGGTGAAGATGGCGGAGCAATGTTTCCCACAGGAAATGTGGTTGATACCCTAGATGTTCCAGAAATAGGTACATTCCAAGCCACTTTAATCAACGCTGGAATTCCAACAATTTTCTTGAATGCTGAAGATATTGGTTATACAGGCACTGAATTACAAGATGACATTAATGCTGATGGTGCTGCTTTAGCACGTTTTGAAAAGATACGTGCTTATGGTGCATTAAAAATGGGTTTAATTCAGGACGTTGCTGAAGCTGCAAATCGTCAACATACTCCGAAAGTAGCATTCGTGTCTAAACCTAAAAGTTATACTTCTTCAAGTGGTAAACAAGTGGCTCAATCAGATACAGATTTACTGGTACGTGCGCTATCAATGGGTAAATTGCATCATGCCATGATGGGAACAGCAGCCGTTGCAATTGGTACTGCTGCGGCGATTCCGGAAACTTTGGTCAACTTGGCTGCTGGAGGCGGTGAGCGCGAAGCAGTACGCTTTGGTCATCCGTCAGGAACACTTCGCGTTGGGGCACAAGCTTTAAATGCAAATGGTCAATGGGTCGTAAAAAAAGCCATCATGAGTCGTAGTGCACGAGTGCTTATGGAAGGTTGGGTGCGTATCCCGGAGGATAGTTTCTAATCTTTTTGAAGATTTAAAGTTTTATCCATTGATTCCAGCTATTTCGACAAAAAACCTTGCTTATGCAAGGTTTTGTTATTTTGTGACGTTTGTCGTCAATTGCATTATTTTTGAGTGGTGTATTGCATAATATTAATTATATTATATAGAAACTTATTTTATTGAATGCTTTTTCTACGTATTCAATCTTGTATTTAGAGGTGAATTCAACGCTGATTTCACTTTATTCAAAAATAAATCAGCGCTGAGGTGTGTATGGAACAAGAACTTATAAAACTACAAGCGAGCCTTGAAAGTTTGAAAGTTTTTGAATATTTACAAGATATAGATAAATTGCATTTGGTTTCGTTTATTTCGCAGATTCCTTTACCGATCGCTTTGCTTGACCAAGAAGCACGCTTTTTAGGAGTCAATCAAAAGTTTGCGGATATTTATGAAAGTGATGCACTGTATTTGTTTGATAAATTGTTAAATACATTTTCCACAGTGGTCTTTGCTCATTTTAATGAAGCAATGCGTCATTTTGCAAAAAATCAAAATGATTTTGAGCAGGAATTTTATGTTAAAGGAAAATTCTATCTTTCTTATTTTAAAGCAATTCGTAATCAAGACAATGAAATTGAAAGGGTTGTCGTGGTTTGTTCTGATATTACACGATTAAAACGACGTGAAAATGTTTTATTAAATAATAATCGAAAGTTACACAATCACCTTTATCTGGATTTGGTAACAGGTTTACAAAATGCGTTTGCTTTTGACCACTATTTAAGTGAAAAATGGCAAAAGAATCAGCAAACCACGATTTCGTTCATTAAAATTGATTTAGATGACTTTAAGCGTTTTAACCAGCTCAATAGTTATACCGCTGGAGATGATATTTTAATCCGTTTGGGGGCTGTACTCAGCGACGCGATCAGCCAAACTGAAGCACAGATTTTTCGTCTAAATTCAGCAAGTTTTGTGGTGGTGATTGAAGAGCTCACCGAGTGGGCAGTCATGACACTTGCTGAAAGATTTAGGTTTGCCATTACTGAAGAGAAAATCTTTTTTGGTAAAAATGATGAATATCTGACAGCTTCTATTGGGATTGTGCATTTAGAACCAGATCATCAAACTGCGGAAGTTGATGTTAAAAAAGAGCTCGATTTCGCAGTGCGTTATGCAAAGAAAAAAGGAAAGAATTCGTTATTTTTATTTAAAAATTTAGGTTTGGATTAAATAGTGCTGAGCCCTGTATTTCTTTTGGGTATGCCAATAAATGGGTGAGAATTATAATCACTCATAGTAGAATGTCTCTGACTCATCCAATATATCCATTTCTTTAAAACTTGATTTTTCAGTTTTAAAAATTTGTGCAAAACGAGGCAGATGTGACTTCAATTCCCCATGTAAATGCAGAAATTTTACAACAGGCACAAGTACAAATTCAGCAAGATTTACAAACAGCTTTAGATGCTTTTTCTTTGCCTGAACCATTAAAATCAGCTGTGCATCATACTGTGATGTTAGGGGGGAAACGGGTTAGACCAGCTTTGAGTTATGCAACATCTCAATTAAAAGCAGATAATCCAAATTTTGCTGCGGTACGCCGCGCTGCAGTAGCGATTGAATTTATACATTGTTATTCATTGGCACATGATGACTTACCTTGTATGGATAATGATTTGTTGCGTCGTGGACAACCAACATGTCATGTCGCATACGGTGAAGATACTGCGTTATTGGCAGGTGATATTTTGCAATCGATGGCATTCGAGGTTTTGGGAAGTCGGCTTTTTGATCAGGGACAAGCAGTAGATCAAGCCATTATTCTCAAACAAATGCAGATTTTGGCGACTGCCAGCTCGAAAATGGTGTGTGGACAGGTTTTAGATTTACAGGCTGAAGGACAACATGTTGATCAGGAACATCTGGAAAATATTCACCGTAATAAGACAGGCGCACTCATTCAAGCGGCAATTATGATGGCTGCTGTGACCATTTTTTCAGGAACGGATCAGGCGATCCCGCAGTTGCGCCAGTATGGTCAAGCGATTGGTCTAGCATTTCAAGTGCAAGACGATATCTTAGATGTTATTTCTGATACTGAATCTTTAGGAAAAACTGCGGGTAAAGATGAGCAAGTGGATAAATCCACATATCCTGCTTTAATGGGGTTGGAAAATGCTCAAATTTATGCGCAACAATTACATGATCAAGCATTTAAAGCGCTCGCTTATTTTGGAGATGATGCCCAAGAGCTCAACCAGATCTCGCAATTCCTGTTGGCTCGAAAAAGCTAACAGAATGATTTAAAGAGCAAGATACGTCAATATTACAGTCATGATAATTCAGCACATCTAAAGCTTGTAAATCATTAGACTTCTCTGGATTCCCCCTTCATGAAAAGGGGGCAACGGACTTAAACAGATTCTTTGTAAATTGCATCGGCTTTTTCAAAACGTTCAATCATATCTGATGATGGTGCTTTGCTGATCAAGCTGAATAGAATAATAGTGATAAAAGAACAGATAAAGCCTGGGATAATTTCATAAAGACCTGTTGTTGCAGATACTGGAATATTTTTCCAAAGAATCACGACAACTGCACCCACAATCATACCAGCAAGAGCGCCAGACAACGTCATTCGTTTCCAGAAAACAGAAAGAATAATCAATGGACCAAATGCAGCACCGAAACCAGCCCATGCATAAGCCACTAAGCCTAAAACCTTAGCTTCTGGATTACTTGCCAAGACAATTGCAAGAATTGCGATCAATAACACCATTAAACGACCCACCCAAACCAATTCTTTTTGTGATGCCGTTTTGCGGATGAATGCCTTATAAAAGTCTTCTGTTAAGGTGCTTGAGCAAACCAGTAATTGACAGCTTAGGGTACTCATCACAGCTGCAAAAATGGCCGCCAGAACGATACCTGCAATCCATGGATTAAATAAAATTTTGGTTAATTCCATAAATACCGTTTCAGGATTGGCATTGACCGTTGCCGCTAATTCCGGATGCATTTGAAAATATGCAATTCCAAAGAAGCCAGCCGCGACCGCACCGCCAAGACAAAGGGTCATCCATGTCATACCAATACGGCGGGCATTAGGAATGGATTTTACTGAATCTGCTGCCATAAAACGGACTAAAATATGAGGTTGCCCAAAATAACCTAAGCCCCAAGCCAACAGCGAGATGACTGCAATGCCTGTTAAACCACTCAATAAGCTATATGCTTGAGGACGTGCTGCGTCTAAGGCCGTATTCACTGTACTCATATCACCTAAACTGAGAATGGTGACGATTGGTGTAAGCAATAAAGCAAAAATCATCAGACCTGCTTGAATCGTATCAGTCCAACTGACAGCAAGAAATCCACCAATAAATACGTAGCTAATTGTTGCAATTGCACTGATCCAAAGTGCCGTACTGTAAGACATGTTGAACATGCTTTCGAATAGACGAGCACCTGCGACCATGCCAGAAGCACAGTAAATCGCAAAAAAGATCAGAATAATGACCGCAGATGCAACTCTTAAAATCTTTTTGTGATCATTAAAGCGATTTGAAAAATAATCAGGTAGGGTAAGTGAGTTGTTTTGAATCTCGGTATGGACACGTAAGCGACCTGCAACCAATAACCAGTTTAACCAAGCACCCGTGACTAAACCAATTGCAATCCACATTTCAGATAGACCGGATAAATAAATTGCACCGGGTAAACCCATCAGCAACCAGCCGCTCATATCAGATGCACCTGCAGACAGCGCAGTAACAAAACTGCCTAAACGACGTCCACCCAGAATATAATCATCAAAACTGCTTGTAGCACGGTAAGCGACTAAGCCAATGATGACCATTGCAACTATATAAAATAGAAAGGTAATTAACGTGGGGTTTAGGGAGCTCATACGATATCCATATACGTGGAAAAATTCAGATTCAAGGTGGAATCTAAAATAACGTGAAATTTAACCACAAATTACAAAAAAATGCTGATCATTTCTTAAACGTTAAAACAGTGCCCTAAATTTATCAGTTAAAAAAATAGGTAACCTTGAGTTACCTATTTTGACTTCTTCGGGATGTAAGCTTAATTGTTTCTGCCCATTACACCACGAATGGTATTCATGATGTCGGCTGGTAACACCACAGTTTTGGCATTATTGGATTTCGCCATATCTTGCATTGCTTTAACATATTGCTCGCCAAGTAGATAGGCAACGGGAACTTCTTTGTCTCCAACAGCAGAAGTTACCATTTCAATCGCACGTTGAGATGATTCAGCAAGAACGACTTGTGCTTCTGCATCACGACGAGATGCTTCTAAACGACCATCTGCCTCTAAAATGGCCGCTTGTTTTTCACCATCTGCTTTGGTCACTGTTGCTCGACGTTGACGCTCGGCAGCGGCTTGAGCCTCCATGGCAGCTTGCATGGTATGAGACGGTTGAATATCCTGAATTTCTACAGTTTTGAGAGTAATTCCCCAATCTGAAATATCATCAGAAATCGCTGCTTTTAATTTTGCTTTGATGTGGTCTCGCGAAGACAAAGCATCATCCAAATCCATTTCACCAACGATCGAACGGAGTGAAGTTTGTACTAGATTTTGAATCGCCCATGTATAGTTCTCAATACCATAGACTGCTTTTTCAGGTGTAGTAAGGTTGATATAGGCAACTGCATTCATCACCAAAACAGCATTATCACGTGTGATCACTTCTTGTGACGGGATATCTAAAACGATATCTTTGGTGGTCACTTTATAAGCAACTTCATCAACATAAGGGATGACGAAGTTTAAGCCAGGGCTTAAAGTAGAATGATATTTACCTAAACGTTGTACAATCCATTTGTAACCTTGAGGGACAATACGTACCCCCTTAAAAATGGTTACAGCGACAAATACAAATAAGACTAAAACAACAATAGAACCAAAACCCATTTAATTTTCCTCTTTATTCTTCATTATTGAGATGATGAATGTAGCTGTACGACTAAATCATTACCTAAAATATCTGTCACACGTACGCGGTCACCCACTTGAACAGGTGATAAGGTTCGGCAGTTCCATTCATCAGAACCTAAAACGGGCATCGGAAAGCGAACGCGAATCTGATCATGACTGAGTCCGGTTTGAATGACCATACCAGTTTGTCCGATCGTTGCTTCACGTGGAAGCCCAGCTTTGGTTTTATCTATAGAAAGTGGTTTGACGAATTTAAACCAAGCGACAGTACAGATGATGGATAAGATAATCCAGCACACCACTTGTAAGGCAAAGCTCATACCTGGAAACAGCCAAAACAAAATACTGACCACAACTGCAGCGATACCAAACCACAAGGCAGCAAATGCAGGTAGAATAAGTTCAGATAAGATCAGCAATATGCCAAGTACAAACCAATGCCACGGTTCAAAAATAAAGTCCATAATCTACCCTAGTGATTATCATTGGTATAGATGACGAATCATCTCTACCAATGTAGCAGATCATTTTAATACTGCATATAAAAACGTGTTTATTCTTATATTCAATTAGGGTGAAGTGACGTCGTTCATGATCCTGTTAAAACTTTGCTCGTGGAGCGGGTTTTAAAGCAGCAGGGGATTTTTTAAAGTTTGTGATCGCATTCTGAATCGCAATAATTTTACCTTGCGCAGCTTTTTCACCTTCTAAAATTGCCTGATTACTTGATTTAAGGTCAAGTGTCCCTAAATGCCCGACTTTAGGTTGTATCACAATATTGGCTTGAGCCAGTTCATTATTGATACTTTGTTGTCCCATAATATTGATGGTTTGATCTAATAATCCCCACATATTCATAGGTTGACTGCCACTTGGTCGAGCTGAAATATCAACAGCGATGACAATATCTGCCCCCATATCACGCGCAGTTTGTACCGGAATTGGGCTCACTAAGCCTCCATCAACATATTTGGTGTTTCCAATTGTTGCTGGCACAAATACATTGGGAATACTACAAGAAGCACGGACAGCTTGACCTGCATTACCTTTAATGAATTCTGCTTTCTTACCATTGTCTAAACGTGTTGCAACTGCTGCAAAACGAATCGGAAACTGTTCAATCGATTTATTGGCGACATTCCGATTAACATAATCTTGTAGTTTTTGACCAAGCACGATACCTTGGCTATTTAAAGTTAAATCACGTAGATCGGATTCTTTTAATTGTTGGGCAATTTGTTGCATTTGATAAGGGGTTTTACCACTGGCATAGATGCTACCCACAAAGCTACCTGCGCTGGTGCCTGTCACAATTTTGGGTTTAATTCCATGAGATTCTAAAACCTTGAGAACACCGATGTGGGCAAAACCTTTTGCACCACCGCCACCAAGTGCAATGGCAATCACCGGTTCTCGAGCTTTAATTGCTGTGGTTTGGGTTGGAGTTTTTGCCGTCTTGTCACAGCCAACGAGGGCTAGACCCAATAAGCCTATAAAACCAAGTTGTTTAACACGCATGGGAATTACTTTTGATCAAAAATATATGCTGCACATCTGAACAGATTGCATCTTATTTTTCTAGCCATTTTTCCATAGTTTTTGTAAAGGAAGCGACAATAAATGCGGGCGCTTAGGCGAAAAGTTTCCTTTAAAACGCGCTAAAATATCATCTAAATCTTTTTCATAGTCACCTGTAGGCTGTAGTGTACCTAAACAGTGAATACGTTTTTTTTCATAATCTAATGAAAAGATAGCAATTGGAATATCCGCACCCATGGCGATATGATAAAAACCGCTTTTAATCTTTTCTGCTCTTTTTCGGGTGCCCTCAGGTGCAATTGCAATCCAAATTTTTTCCTGTTGTTGAATCACTTTGATAATTTGTTGTGTCAGTCCATGCGGAGAGTCGCGATGCACGGGAATAACACCAATCCACTCAAAAAGTGATTTCAATGGTGTTTTAAATAGACTGTCTTTGCCGAAAATAGTAACTTTAACTCCAATTCCTAACATCGCAAGAAAGGCATATAAGCCATCATAGTTGGAGGTATGGGGGGCGATAAATACCACAGCTTTAGGTAAGTTCGGAAACTCACCTTCAAATCCCCAGCCTTGAACCAGATAAAGGTTTTTAAATATATTGCGGCTGGTGGTATTGCCACGTTGAGGCACTTGATCGGGTAGATTTGGAAAATTCTGTGACATCGTTTTTTATGTGACTGCTCTTGTAATGGTATTAATTTTTTGCTTAATACAACATAGATATCCATCCATTGGATATCCGCAAAATGTAAATATTACAAAATTTGCAAATTAAAGCAATATATTAAATTTAAAGTATTCAATCATTACAGGTAAATGAATGTTGATTATTCTTGAGTCAAGTTAGCATGCCATATCATTATTTATTGTTATTCTCTTTGTATTGGGCTCAAGGGTTACCTGTGGGATTTATGACCCACGCATTGCCGGTGATCTTACGGGCTCAAGGTGTTTCATTGGCTCATATTGGCGGTTTCGGACTGTTGATGGCACCATGGGCAATTAAAATTTTATGGGCACCCTTGGTGGATCGTTATGGACACCATCACGCAGGGCATTATCGCAGCTGGATTATTCCCACACAGTTTTTAACCATTGTCATTCTGGTTATTTTATCTTTCTTACCGATTCAATCTTTAAATGAACCACGATTTTTATTTCTGTTTTTTATTGCTTTGCTGTGTATGAATGGCATCGGTGCAACTCAAGATATTGCAACTGACGGTTTGGCAGTCAGTATATTGAAAGAAGAACAGCAACATTTCGGCAATATGTTTCAGGTCATTGGTTCCCGTCTAGGATTTATTGTAGGTGGGGGAGCAATTTTATGGGCAATGGATTGGCTCAGCTGGCAGACGACTTTTCTTGTTTTAGCCGCTATTGTTGCTGTCAATACACTTCCCATTTGGTTCTATCAGGAACCTAAACACCCGCGTATTGACCGCAGGCAGACACTCGATCAAGTAAATATAAGCCGCTTTGAATGGTTTAAAAATTATTTAACCTATTTTTTTGAAAATAAGGAATTAAAAGCATGGTTTTTTGTCCTCTGTACAATCAAAATTACAGATGGATTTGCGGGTCCGATCACTAAACCGTTATTGGTTGATTTAAAATTGAGCCTTTCTCAAATTGGTATTTACATTACGATGCTGGGCGCATTTTCTGCCTTATTCGGTGCTGGATTGGCAGGATGGCTATTAAAGAAAATAAAACGTCATCAAGCCTTGTTGTTATTTTCTGTCCTGAAATTAATCAGTTTAGCAGGTTTTGTTTGGTTGGCTGTCTTGTACGAGCAAGCTGTGCCTGTTAAACCGTGGATAATTTATGTGATCAATGCTTTGGAAGACATGTTTGCGGCAATGCTATTGGTGGTGATTTTAACCTTGGTGATGCAGTACAGTCGAAGTGAATATGCGGGAACTGATTTTACTTTTCAAGTTTCAATCATGGCAACCATCAGCGGTGTTTTATATACAATAAGTGGAATGATTGGAGACCAACTGGGCTATCTAAAATTCTTAAGTTTAATTTTACTTGTAGGTATGCTTTGTTTAATTCCCATTATATATTGGATAAGAAATATGTACAAAAAATGAATGTCATTGAGATAAAAAAGGATTATTCGTTATTAATATATTGATTATTTTTTTGAATTTTCTTATTTTGAAACAGGATTTAAATGTTAACTTAGAGAATAGCATTTTATTTATGATTTAAAGGTTATTATTTTACATTACATTTAGATAGGGCAAAAATTACTTTTTTGTCACTTTTTAAAGTATAGGAATTAATTGCTGTATGATTTTTTTATTGGCTCATTCTTTTGACACCGAAGAATGAGCCAATCCGAATTGAATGGGCAGAATTGATTATCTATAGGTTATAAAATAATACGTAACAACCATTATAAATATTTATTCTAGTTTTTATTTCTCAAATAATGAGAAATTTTAAAGGATTAAAATTTGAGATTAATAATACTACTAGGTACTCAAGGAATGCTTTTAAGTTCAATTTAAGCTTCATTTTTTAACTTAGGACCATTGAAGAGAGTATTGCAACAGTAATGTCTAATTTAATACAGCGTATCAAACAACGAGAAGTCTCAATTTCCCTTACTGCCTTTAATTTTATTGTTGCAGTGTGGCTAGGGTTATGTCTGAACCTTGGTTTTCTCAGCAAAGTTCAATCACTTACCCCTTATCAAGGCGTGAAAGCCCAGCTTTTTTTGATTGCTACGGCACTGGTATTGATTGCTTTATACAATCTATTGCTACAGATCTTGGATTGGAAATGGACCGCAAAATTCTTTGCGATCATTCTGGTGTTTATTGGCGGTTTTAGTGCTTATTTTGTCAATTCATTGGGTGTAGTGATTTCACCTGATCAAATTCAAAATGTAGCACAAACTGATCCAGGCGAAATTGCTGATTTACTTTCTTTTCAATTTTTTGCATGGACTTTTGGGTTGGTGATTTTGCCTATTCTTTTGATTTTATGGGTACGTATCAAACCAGAAAAAATAACCAGAGTTGTACTTTTTAAAGGGCTAAATATTGTCGGCTCTTTAGCAGTTATTGGTGGATTATTGTTTGTATTCTATGTGGATTATGCTGCTATTTTTCGTGAGCATCGTGACCTAAAAGGAATGATTTCACCTCAAAATACAGTGGCCTCAACACTTTCATACTTCCATAAAAAAGCACCTAAAAAGAATTTACCTTTAATTCGTTATGGTGAAGATGCACATATCGTCGAGGATGTTGGTTTACAACATAAACCCAAACTGATGGTTTTGGTGGTGGGTGAAACAGCTCGAGCGGAAAGTTTCTCGTTGAATGGTTATGCAAAAAATACCAATCCTGAACTTTCTAAACAGACAGGTATCATCAATTTTTCTCAAGTCAGCTCATGTGGTACTGCAACAGCTGTCTCTGTGCCTTGTATGTTTTCAGGTATGCCACGTTTAAATTATGATGAGCAACTTGCAAGTCACCGAGAAGGATTGCTGGATATTGCTCAACGTGCAGGTTATAAGGTGACTTGGATTGATAACAATTCTGGCTGTAAAGGCACCTGTGATCGTGTTGAAAAGTTTGTTATTCCTCAGGAATTAGAAAAAAAATGGTGTCAAAGTGGTGAGTGCCTAGATGGTATCTTGGTTGATAGTTTAAATGTATATCTCAAACAATTACCCAAAGATGACAAACAGCCCCATTTGATTGTTCTGCATCAAATGGGCAGTCATGGACCAGCTTATTATAAGCGTGCGCCAAATGAGTTTAAGAAATTTAAACCAACCTGTGAAACCAATGCAATTCAAGGCTGTTCTTCAACTGAATTAATTAATACATATGACAATTCGATTGTCTATACCGACCATATTTTGAATCAAGTGATTGAAAGCTTAAAGCAGCAAAACAACTATCGGACTGGTTTCTGGTATTTGTCTGATCATGGTGAGTCCACAGGTGAGCGTGGCATGTATTTACATGGTGCACCATATGCCATTGCGCCTACTCAACAGACCCATGTCCCTATGCTGATGTGGTTTTCAGAGAGTTGGAAAACTGGATCTGCAAAACAAATTGATTGTTTAACTCAACAAAAGGCAGCAAAATTGAGTCAAGATAATTTATTTCCGAGTCTTTTGAGTTTATTGAATATTCAAACTCAGGTGATTGATCAAAAGAACAATATGTTGCACCAATGTGCAGTGAACAGTTGATTGAAAGGACATAGAGCATGACCAAAATTTTAATGATAGAAGATGATTTTATGATTGCAGAATCATCGAAAACATTGTTGAAATACCAAGGCTTTGATGTTGAATGGGTCAATAATGGCTTGGACGGTTTAAAACTCATCTCAGAAAATCAATTTGATTTGGTTTTACTTGATTTAGGCTTGCCAATGATGGATGGAATGCAGGTTTTAAAGCAAATCCGCCAACGTTCAGGTTTACCTGTACTGATTATCTCAGCACGCGATCAATTGCAAAACCGGGTTGATGGTTTAAACCAGGGTGCAGATGATTACTTGATTAAACCATATGAATTTGATGAACTTGTAGCCCGTATACATGCATTATTACGCCGTTCCGGAGATGCTGCAAAAGAAGTGATGGGGCAATCATCAAATCTGTTAAAGAATGGTGAGATTGTTTTAGATGTTGAGCAACACATTGCAACATTGAAAGGCGAGCCGGTTGAGTTGTCTAATCGAGAATGGGCAATTTTGATTCCATTGATGACTCATCCCAACAAGATATTTTCTAAAGCAAATTTAGAAGATAAATTGTATGCTTTTGACAGTGAAATCAACAGCAATACAATTGAAGTTTATGTCCATCATATCCGTTCAAAATTAGGAAAGGATATTATTCGTACGATTCGTGGTTTAGGCTATCGTTTGGGGCAAGCACATAAAGCAGAATAATATGGGAACTGCATTTTCTTTAAGAAAGCGTTTAATTCGTTATACGTCTATCTTTAGTATTTTATTGGGCTGTGTGTTGGTTTTTTCGGCCTATAAGATTTCTTTAGAAGAAATTAATGAAATTCTAGATGCGCAAATGGTTTATTTGGCAGAGCGGGTTGAACTTAACCCTCGACCTATTCAAAGCCATTTTGACGAACATAAACGCTATCATGAAGAGGATCTATTTATTGATGTTTGGTCTTATACAAATCCTCAACAGGTCCCAAACACTCCTCATCATGTGATTATCCAACCTAAGCATAAAGCTGGATTTTATCGTCAAGATACCGCAAACGGGACATGGATTACCTATATTTTACCGACAGCAGACTTCCAGATTCAAATTAGCCAACAGGAAAAAGTCAGAGAGCATTTGGCCTTGGAACTTGCAGGGAGCATGTTTCTACCTTATTTGTTGATTATTCCATTTGCTTTATTGGGTTTGGTCTATATTATTCGCCGCAGCTTAAAGCCCCTAGAGGACTTTAAATCTGAATTGGCAAAGCGTGATTCTAACTCTTTGGTGGCGATTCAAAATGCGCATTACCCAGAAGAATTATTGCCCACAATTCAGGAAATGAACCATTTATTTGAGCGAATTTCTGAAGCACAGCAAGAGCAGCGACAATTCGTCGCAGATGCTGCACATGAACTCCGAACACCCATAACAGCATTGAATTTACAAACTAAAATTTTAATGAGTCAGTTTCCTGAAGAGGAAAATCTAAAAAATCTCAGTAAAGGTTTGGCGCGTATGCAGCATTTGGTGACGCAGTTGCTGGCTTTGGCAAAACAGGATGCTTCGCTGAATCATGAAGTGCAGGTCACGCAATTTAAACTTAATGATGTTGCACTCAATTGCGTCGAGCAACTGATGAATCTTGCCATGGAGAAAGATATTGATTTGGGTTTTGTACGTAATGAAACCGTTATTTTAAAAAGCGTCGAACACAGTCTTCACTCGATTATTTTTAATTTAATTGATAATGCAATTAAATATACGCCTGTTTCAGGAATGATCAATATTTCAGTTTTTGCAGATATTCACAATTTTGCGTATGTTTTAATAGAAGACAGTGGTCCAGGTATAGACACGGATATGTACGATAAAGTGTTAAAACGTTTTTATCGTGTACACCATCATCTGGAGGTGGGGAGTGGTTTAGGTTTATCTATCGTAGATAAAGCCATACAACATTTAGGTGGTGAATTATCACTATCACGTAGTGAAGAATTAGGTGGTTTAAGCGTTCTGGTTAAAGTGCCTGTTGAGCTCAATATCAAATCCATTGAATAAACTCAAATTACCCAAAGAATGAACCCTGTCCTTTTAAATCAAAGGCAGTGGTTCATTCTTTTTCATATATTGGAAAAATGTCAGACATTTATGCATTCTTCGCCCATCACTTCCCAATTTTTCTAAACTGAAATTTGCAACCCAGTTGAGTTTGTTTCCAATTCGGCAGATTTCATTGTATTTTGATTTATTTGGATAAATCTCTGCAATAAAAATCTCACATGCCTGTGCTATTTCATCATCATTGAAACGGAATGCTGTTGAAAAAATAAAACATAACCAATCGCGGATTTGGCAAGTTTCTAGATCCAACATTTCACCAGGATCAGTTTCAAAGTCGATAAATGTAAACTCTTTATGGCGATTGACTAAAATATTGCGTGCAAAAGCTTCGCTTAGATAGCTTCCTTTTTGATGGACTGATTGAATTGCCGCAATTGCTTCGCGAAAAAATTCTAATTTTTTTGCTGTATGGCCTTCCATTCGGATCAGTGCTTGGTCAAGTTGCATGACTTGATCACCAGCGTCTTCAATCAAGAGGCCTTGCGAGCAATTTGCTAAAATCTGCGGAGTTGGAATACCCAATGACTGTAATTCAGTTAGACGATGAACCTCACAGTAAATTGACTTACTTCCACCATAGTTAGGAATTGGAGTCAAAGCTTCAATATTAAGAATGCGTGCAACCCATTTTAATGGCATATAAATCCATGCAGAATGTCGCTCTGAAGCTTTTTTAAGCCACACTTTGCTGTCATCTAGCTGATAAGGCTGGATATTTGAATCTTGAGCTTTAAGAGTATTGCGGAGGAATTTAGAAAAATTACTCATATTTACACGCATAACATTACTAAATTGTTTTGAGTATAATCAAAATATAGAAAATTGTAAAAATTAAGATTACTTTAATAATTTAATATTCAAATTTTCTTCATTTTTTACAATATGTATTTCATAGACCTGAAATGAATCTATTTTTATAAATTAAACTTAAGTGTTTAGATAAAGAAATGGATGAAAGCTTTATTTATGATCATTTCATTGATTTTCTGATTCGATTTTTAAGGGGAAATGGGGGGGAGCGTCAAGCTGTTGGAAAAATCATACAGCAAAATATAATTTCACTTAATTAATAAAATCAATGCGATGAATTTATTGTTGGATAGTCGAGTACTTTGATTGCCATGCCTTATATCCAAAGTTTGAATAGATTTGCATAAGTGAAGTCTTACTCAATTTTCTGTTCATCAGGTTTGTGCGCTGCAAATAAAATTGTACTGCGTTTTTGCTCTTATCGCTCTTTTCAACATGGCTGTATCCATTCAGTTCACGATATACAGACCAAGGATGATTGAAAAGTGCAGAATATATGAATCACCGATAAACTTCCAAAAGTTTTCTATAAAAAACATAAAGTTCATAGGATATGAATGATTAAAGGCAAATCACTTTTATGAATAATCAGGCGGTTTAAGTATAGATTTCTTTTAAAAGTCGAGATGGGGAGTCTCATTCAACCCAAAAAATGCCCTTATATCAGGCTCCTCAAAGAAAGTAGACGTTTCACTAACAATACGACTTGGGCATATCTGAGCACCCATCAGAATTTTTTGAAGCATTGATCTCCAATACATAAAGATTCTGACTGATGATGATTTAATGCAGTCAAAGTGTTACCTTGCCATCTAGCCCCTCTGATGAGCTGCCCCTATTGAATAGCGGTTTTAAATTTATTAGAGAAAATACGATAGACTATTAAATTAAAAGTATAAATAATCCAACCTGTCCAAAGATTATGACTCAGGAAATGTGCTCCTCGCATCATTTGTCCCCAACCTGTAATAAAACCAAGAATAAGCCCTAAACATAGGAAAAAATAGGCGATTTTAGGATTCGATTTTCTAAAAACAAAGAATCCTGTGACCAGTGAAAAACCTGTACTGGCATGACCACCTGGAAAACAATGACCTTTGGTTGCAGAAAAGTCCCAGACATAACCTAAAGCTGTAGATTCGGTCATTGACCATGGACAAGCATGTGCTGAATGTGATTTTAATAGTCCAATCACAACAGTAGATAAAACACTGACCCAGAATAAATAACCTAACTGCCATCTATACGTTTTTAAATTTTCCAGTTTAAACGATAGAATCCACGTAACAAGTACCGTTACATAAAATACGATAACCAGATTTTTTAATAGTTTGTGATTGATTTCTACCAGAAACCAGTTGTTTTTTAAAGGAAAATTTCCGGTAGAATCTATCCAGGGGTGAATCAGTTGCATATCAATAGTGCCACCAATCGGGAACACAAACAATAATATTAAAAATAGTATTCCTAGTAATAAGCTGTTTTTTAAAAAGAATTTATTAGCTTCTGAAAAAGGCATGAAAAGGATCACTCAATTGAATCATTTTAATCGTTTGCTATTTAAAAAAAATAAACTTAAACCAGACTTAACTAATTAAATCATTCAATGAGCTGATGAGGGTAATTTCTAGTCCTAATAACAAATGATTCATCTTGACGCATTTATCATTTTATTTATTATTCCAGTAAAAAAAGTGTTTTAAAATAACAACTCATGATAATCAAATATTGATGATAAATCATGTACGGCACGATTAATTTATTGTCATTTTAAGAAAATATAGAAAAGCGGCTGTTAAAGCCGCTCAAAATGAAAGGCAAAATATGATTTTAACTATTAAAACATTGCATCCTCAGAGTTTGCAGAAATTTTATGTATTGATAAATCTGCCCCACGAAATTCATCTTCTTGGGATAGGCGAATACCCATAGTGACTTTGAGCATACCATACACAGCAAATCCGCCTGCCAGTGCAAGCAAAATGGCAAGCAGTGTACCAATGATTTGAGAGATCATAGATACTCCGCCCATTCCGCCCAGCCACTGTTGTCCAAATAAACCCACGGCGATACCGCCAAATGCACCGCATACACCATGCAAAGGCCATACACCTAACACATCATCTACTTTGAGTTTGTTTTGCGTATAAGTGAACAGTTTAACAAAGATAAAACCTGCACAAATACCAATGAATAAAGCACCGATTGGATGAACCACATCTGAACCGGCGCAGATTGCAACCAAGCCAGCCAGTGGACCATTATGTAAAAAGCCAGGATCTTCTTTGCCAAAAAAATTTGCAGAAAGTGTGCCGCCGACCATAGCCATGAGTGAATTAATCGCAACTAAACCTGAAATGGCATCAACACGTTGAGCACTCATCACGTTAAAGCCAAACCAACCAACAATTAAGATCCAAGAACCCAATGCAAGAAAAGGAATTGAAGAGGGTGGATGCGCACTGACACGCCCATCTTTTTTATAACGCCCATTGCGTGCACCGAGGAGTAAAATTGCTGCCAATGCAATCCATCCTCCCATTGCATGGACAACGACAGATCCTGCAAAATCATGGAATCCAGCACCAAATGTATCGGCTAACCATTTTTGTAATCCAAGGTTGCCATTCCAAGCAATGCCTTCAAAAAAAGGATAAACCAAAGCGACAATAAACAGCGTTGCAAGGGCTTGAGAACGCATTTTTGCACGCTCAGCAATACCCCCTGAAACAATTGCAGGAATTGCAGCTGCAAAGGTCAACAAGAAAAAACATCGCATCAAATTGTAGCCATGTTCAGCAGACAAAGTGGTACTTGTATGAAAAAAATGCTGTCCATAAGCAATATAATAGCCAATAAAAAAATAGGCGATTGCTGAGATTGAAAAGTCAGTAATGATTTTACTGAGTGCATTGACTTGGTTCTTATGACGAACTGTTCCCAATTCTAAAAAAGCAAATCCCGCATGCATAGCGAGTACAAGCACTGCGCCAAGCAGAAGAAAGAGAAGATCAACGTTTTGCATATACGATTCTTTTTGGTGCTATATGTCACAAATTGGTTCAAGTATAACCAACCAAATCTATTCGTGAAGCATCTGACCGTATGAAAAAATAGATCAAAAAATTCAAAATATTATGAAGACTCGATATAAAGCAAAAGCATGCACTAAATTGGAATTTTTGCACTAAGTTGATGCAATAAAATAATATGTCTTATTTTTAAGTTATTGATATTTAATTAAATAAAATTTTGTTTTAATATTGAATATCAAAAATCAATTTCTCCCTTAAAAAATAATCCGATCAGTTGTGGAAAGAACATTTAAAAAATGAGTATTATTTTCGCAATGTTGGACTAGCACATGTTTTGTTTCTGTATTCCTGGCGATCTTTTTCAAATTTTTGCCCATTCCATTTATAAACATTAAAACATTGCGATCCATCATTGATGGCAATATCTGGCCAACCATGTCTTCCTAGAGTTGAAAGAAATTCAGGTTGACCTTGACTATTAAAAATTCGAACCCATTTTTGATCGCTTTGTTGGGTCACCACATAAAATCCAATTCCTGTCTTTGCATAGCACCCAACACCGCCATCCACAACAATTGCATCAGGGCGACCATCTTTATTCAGATCACCATAATATGAAATATTGCCCAAGCTACAGCGACTTTCCCAGCCAAGATTGGTTTTTTTAAACTTTGCACTTTTAAAAATTTCAACTTGGATCTTCTCGGGTATTTGGGGAAGTTTGGCATGACTCATATGAGTCAACAATAAGCACAGAATTGCTGAAATAAAAATTATGATATTTTTCATCATTTTACCTAATTATATTGTGATTTGGTTATCATTATTTTTAAAGTATGTATTTTAATCAAGCTTTAATTATGTGATTGCACGCCTAAAAAAATCTCAACACTCAATTATTTTTTTATCATTAACAATTTCATGCATTTAGATGAGTTGTTTGATATTTTTAAGAGTTGTAAGTAAATATTTGATATAGAATTGAAAAGAGTCAATGATCGATATAAGAAGTATGATTTCTCATTTCTCCACTCGTTTTTTTAAAGTCATGATCTGTGTTTTTGTATCCAGCTCTTTGTCTGATTCACTATTAGCCCATACTATTGAATACAGGACTTATCGTTCTCAAGTGCTGAACTGTGGTGAAGCCACAATGCAAGTTGTTTCACAATGTGTTGCCTCAACCGATGGAGCAGAATCAGGGAGTGCAGGGCAGATACGGGACTCTTGTTCATCCAGTCAATTGCTGATGAATTGGAAAGGGCAACAGAAAGTTTTGAATTTTCCAATCGCCATGCCAGAACAGAAAAAATTATTGGAAAATCAAGGTTATCATTTAAAAGCGACTCTTCAATTCGGCGATTGGGCGCCACAGAGTTTGGCATGTGGTCAAGCACAGGGCATCACAGGTCATTTTGTGATTGTGAATCAAGCCACGACAAACGATATCAATCAAGAGTATCGAGGCAAAGGTTCATTGAGTGAAGCCCCTATTGTATTAAACCTGAATGGAAGCTTCACCAGTGATTCAATCAAACAAAAAATTTATATGTTGAGTGAACAAAATAAACTTAAAATTTCTAAAGTAGTTGGTGCAAATGCAATTTTTGCAGATGAAGAATAAAGTTAGCACAAATAAATTCGCTTGATTTTATTGTTGTCTAAGAAGAACACTGATGCCCCACAGGTTTCTTCAAGGACATTTACTTTTACACCATCACCTTTAAATTTTAGATAGTGTTGGGGATCAATTTGCTCATCAGCGATGATGTCTCCGTTTTCACCGAAGCGATATTTTTCATCAATATAGATACCTGTTTTTGGCGCAATTTCAAAGCGCCCAAAAATATCAAGATCTTCACCTTCTTCTTCACTTTTATAGAAATAAACCTTGTCGCTGTCGGAGATCCGAAATTCAAAAAGATATTTCATGCCTTTTTGATTTGGATTTTTTAAGACTTGGAAGCTATCTAGTTTCCCATCTCCATTAAGGTCAACTAATAATGGCTGTTTTAAATAAGTCGTGTCTACATGATAGCCTTGTGGCGATGCTACAGGATTATTGACCGGTCGCTGGGTGTGAGATTGCGGTGGCAATGATTGACCAGTATTCACAACAGCTTTAGCTTGCTGTGAATTTTTTTGTACTGCCGCTTGGGCAGTTGCTTTATCTTCTATTGACGTGGCAGGCTTTTCATGACAGCCAACAAGAAAAATGAGTAAAGTTCCAAGAAAAAAATGATGATTCATATAATTTAAGCGATTTATTTATTTTCGATGCCTCAGATTCTATCTTAAAAATTGCTTTTGTCAGGTCAAATGTCCTAAATTGAACATAGGTTGTATGATTGTAGATTCACATTTACTTAGCTTGATTGAACAGGTCGGTGGAGAATATCTTGAGTGTTTCAAATTCTGATCAAATTTTATCTGTTGTGATTACGGGTGGAACACGCGGAATTGGTTTAGGTTTAGCCGAGGCTTTCTTAAAGCTAGGTTGGTCCGTTATGATTTCAGCACGGAACAGTACACAACTCAATCAAGTGGTTGCTGATTTAGGGGCACGTTATTCAGCTCAACGAATTTATGGCATATGTTGTGATGTAGCTCAGTATGAAGACCTGCAAAAGTTATGGAATGAAACAATTTTAAAATTTGGTCAGGTCAATGTCTGGATCAATAATGCAGGAACCAGCAATGCAGCAAGGGGCTTTACGGACATCACTCATACCGATATAGAAAATGTGGTTAAAACCAATGTACTTGGTACGATGCTAGGTTCACAAGTGGCGTTAAAAGGCATGACTCAACAGGGTTTTGGACAGATTTTTAACATGGAAGGATGGGGCAGTCGTGGAGAATGGAGTGCAGGGATGACGCCTTATGCAACCAGTAAGCGAGCAGTTGCCTATCTAAATCATGCATTAAATAAAGAAGTCAGGCAAAGCAATATTCTGATCGGTACATTAAGCCCCGGAATGGTGGCAACAGATCTGTTGATTTCTTCTTGGCAGCAGGGTGATGTTAAAAACTGGCATAAAATGAAATGGTTATTTATGTTTGTGATTGACCCACCTGAGCAAGTGTGTGGTTATTTGGTAAAACGTATCAGTCAGAATCACAAGCGCAATGCCCGCATTGTCTGGATGACACCGTGGCGTTTGTTGCTTCGTTTTTTTCAACCTTATTACTGGAAAAGAAATCCTGTGCAGGGGACGGCTTTGGATCAACTGAAAGAGTAGTGTTTTGATTTAAATTTGAGGTTTATTAAAAAAATAACTTTGCAAAAGCTTCATTCAGTAAGCGATATTTTGTCGCGCTCTAGGATGTCACTATAATCAAACTATTGAAAACTCTTACAGTAAATATAATTTCCAGATCAATAAAATCAGGGTGATATAGATTGTTTAATGATCCAAAGCTTATACTGCTACGCTTTACATCTAAAGTTTAAATCAATTGACGTGGGTGATGCTTCTCTTTTCAGAGATGAAAAGATACAAATAAATCATGATTAAGGTGAACTCACTATAAAAACAGTACCAAAAAAAAAAGAAGACCGAAGACCACCTTTGTATTTCGTATGACCAATGTCATAGTTCAGCAATCATCATTTTTTAGTCAGCAATGAAGTGCTTTTTTAGAATTGAAAACAATGAGTAGCAAATAGAGTTGTTTGTAGCTGATATTAAAAAAAGACTTGAATTAGAATGATAATATTTCTTATTATCTAATAAGACTTGTTGGTAAAACTTAAAAAAATTACTTACCAAAGTCGTGTCAAGCTCTGTAGCTGAATTACTTTTCCTATCACTAGAGCATTTGTAAATAAAGCGTCTTACGCTAAAAATATTCGAATAATTAAGGGGTTTTTATGTTTTTAAAATATAGTTTTACAATAATGGGTTTATTTGTTTCAACAATACTGTGGGCTGGAGCAGATTGGGATTATAACAATTCCAGAGATTGGGCGAATACCAATCAAAAATATCAAGCATGTGCAGGCGTAAATCAATCTCCAATTGATATACGAGATACAGTAAGTGCTCATCTGCCACCATTGAAACTGAATTATCATACAACAGCGAAGTCCGTCCAAAATACGGGTCATACGATGCAGATTGACTTTAACAAAGGTGCTAGTCTGGAGTTAGATGGGCAGAATTTTTATCTGGAACAATTCCATATACATAGTCCGAGTGAAAACAATATTAATGGTCAAAGCTATCCGATGGAACTGCACTTAGTGCATGCTTCAGAGCAAGGTGAGTTGGCGGTTATTGCATTAATGTTTCAACAAGGATTAGAAAATGAAAAACTCAATCATATTTGGAGTGTATTGCCTACAAAGTTGGGTGAAAGTAATCAGCTTTATTCCAAAAACAATGCTGACAGTTATTTACCTCAAAAGTTAGATTATTATCGTTTTAATGGTTCTTTAACGACACCACCATGTACAGAAGGTGTCAGATGGGTGGTGCTTAAAGAAATTCAGCAAGCATCAAGTGACCAGATCGGGGCATTTACGCAATTAATGGGGCATCCGAATAATCGACCAATACAATCCATTGGTGCACGACTGATTTTAGAATAGTTTTAGGATAAAAAGTAGATTATAGGATCTACTTTTTAATTCTTGTAGTGATCTGTATTCAGAATACTGACTCTATATAAATCAAGAAATTATTCAATTCAGTTTTTATCGTTATGACAGGTGATCGCAATCATTTGTCATAATCATTGTGATAAACTCATTCAAAACAATGACAAACTTTATCGTGTATATTACAGATTTCATAATTGCCTAATTCATTGCCATATTCATCTAGTTTGACGGCATATGCAGTGATCCAAAGTAAGAATTCTGAAAATACAAAAACAATTTGCATAAGCAAATTTTTTAATGCCTTTTAATTCTTTTACAGGTCTACATTCAGCGAAAGAAAGAACGACCTTCATCACCGAAATTGGCTTACCTGTATCATTCAATAAAATATCGTTTAAAAATTTATGGAAGTTTAACCCCATATTTTTGTTCGAATTTTAATATTTCTAACAGTGTCGTCGGATGATTGAAAGATAAATTTTGATTGATGAAATTTTGTTTAGATTGGGGAATAAGCATAATTATTCTAATCAAAAAAGAAGGAAGCTTGATTAAGCTTCCTTCTTTGAATGGAAAATTACAAGCTCAAATTAAAGCGCTGCAATCTGTTCCATATTGGCTTTAATCTTCGCCAACTGATCAGCAAACTCAGCAAGCTTGGCTTTTTCACCTTCAACCACCGCAGCTGGTGCCTTTGCCACAAAACCTTCATTGGCAAGTTTAGTCGCAATCTGATCATGTTGCTTTTGCACTTTGTCCAAGTCTTTTTGCAAACGCCCCAGTTCAGCTTTAGGATCAATCAAGCCTTTCATTGGAACAAATACAGAAATACGACCCACAACAGAGGATGATGACAATGGCGGTTGCTCAGCATCGGTTAGGAACGTAATGCTTTCAACTTTAGCCAGTGCTTTAAACAACGGTTCAATACGTGCAATCTGCGCCTTTTCAGCATCTGTTGTGTTTTGCAGCAATACGGGTAACAGACGTGCATTACCTAAGCC
This sequence comes from Acinetobacter sp. Res13-Abat-PEC15-P4-01, assembly GCF_015676285.1. Taxonomy (NCBI): domain Bacteria; kingdom Pseudomonadati; phylum Pseudomonadota; class Gammaproteobacteria; order Moraxellales; family Moraxellaceae; genus Acinetobacter; species Acinetobacter sp. Res13-Abat-PEC15-P4-01. Next base: position 28,056 of record NZ_JADAIN010000015.1, read on the forward strand.
CATTTCACCACGGATATTACGTACCGCACCAATCAAACCTTGCAAGCCAAGCATGTCTGCTTCAGCCTGTTCGTTGATACGTTCAGGGTTTGGCACAGGGTATTGCGCCAACATGATGGTTTCACCTTGAATACCAATCATTGGTGCAAGGGTTTGCCAAATTTCTTCAGTCAAAAATGGCATGATTGGATGCGCAAGACGTAAAGATGCTTCCATCACAGAAAGAAGAACACGGCGAACTTCTGCTTTACGTTCATTCGATACGTTTTCATCATTGAGTACAGGCTTGGTCAGTTCTACATACCAGTCACAGTATTCATTCCAGATGAACTCATAGATTGCCTGCGCAGCCAAATCCAAACGATAAGTCGCAAATGCCTGTTGGACAGCAGCTTCCGCTTTTTGTAAACGACTGACAATCCACTGTTCAGGAAGCTCCCACAGATCCTGACGGATTTCTTGACCAATTGGCTGTTGTTCACAGTTCATCATCACGAAACGAGTTGCATTCCAGATTTTGTTGGCAAAGTTACGGTAGCCTTCAACACGCTTCATGTCGAACTTGATGTCGCGACCGGTATTGGCTAAGGCGCAGAAAGTGAAACGGACTGCATCTGTACCATAGGCTTGAATACCTTCCGGGAATTCTTTACGTGTTGATTTCTCGATCTTGGCAGCTTGTTTAGGATTCATCAAACCTGTGGTACGTTTTTGTACTAAAGTTTCAAGATCTACACCATCGATCAAATCTAACGGATCAAGCACGTTCCCTTTAGATTTAGACATTTTTTGACCTTCACCGTCACGTACCAAACCATGAACATACACAGTTTTAAATGGAACTTGCGGTGTACCATCTTCATTTTTCATGAAGTGCATGGTCATCATGATCATTCGGGCAACCCAGAAGAAAATGATGTCAAAACCAGTGACCAAAACATCAGTAGGGTGGAAAGTATTTAAGAAATAGTTTTCTTTATCTTTTGCTTCATCGCCTGTCCAACCCAACGTTGAGAATGTCCAAAGACCTGAAGAGAACCATGTATCAAGTACATCTTCATCTTGGTTTAATTCAACATCAGCAGCGATATTGTTTTTCGTACGAACTTCTTCTTCTGAACGACCAACATAAATATTGCCTTCAGCATCATACCAAGCCGGAATACGGTGTCCCCACCAGAGCTGACGTGAAATACACCAATCTTGAATGTTGTTCATCCAAGCCATATACATGTTGCTGTATTGCTCTGGAACGAATTTGATTTCGCCATCTTTGACTGCTTGGATTGCAGGTTCGGCAAGCGGCGCAATTTTGACATACCATTGATCTGTCAGTAACGGTTCAATAATGACGCCAGAACGGTCACCACGAGGTGGCTTCAAGGTATAGGGTTGAATTTGTTCTAACCAACCTTCTGCTTCAGCTTGCTCAACTAACTTTTTACGCGCAGCAAAACGTTCTAAACCAACATAGTCTACTGGTGCAGGAATTGTTTTGGAAATCGCTTCACCGGCTTTGGCAATGTATTCAAACTCAGCCAGAATTTCGGCATTTTTGTTGAAAATATTGATGATTGCGAGTTCGCAACGCTTGCCTACTTCATAGTCATTAAAGTCATGAGCAGGGGTGATTTTTACACAGCCTGTACCGAATTCTTTATCTACATATTCATCTTTGACAATCGCAACCGCACGACCTGTGATTGGCAAAATGATATTTTTACCCACGAGATGTGCATAACGTTCATCATCTGGTGCAACAGCAACAGCAGTATCGCCAAGTAAAGTTTCTGGACGTGTTGTTGCAACGACGATATAGTTTTTACCGTCGTGAGTGCGTAATGATTGATCTTCAAAGAAATATTTGAAGTGCCACAATGAACCCTGTTCTTCTTTATCAGACTCAACTTCTAAATCAGAAAGCGCGGTTTGTAGTTTTGGATCCCAGTTAACAAGACGTTTCCCACGATAAATCAAGCCTTGCTCATGCAGTTTTACAAAGACTTCTTTAACTGCATTGGATAAACCCTCATCCATGGTAAAGCGTTCACGTGACCAGTCTACAGATGAACCAAGACGGCGAATTTGACGGGTAATCGTGCCGCCAGACTGTTCTTTCCATTCCCAGATTTTATCAATGAATTTCTCACGACCAAGGTCATGACGGCTGATGTCTTGCGCAGCCAGTTGACGTTCAACCACCATCTGCGTCGCAATGCCAGCATGGTCTGTACCTGGCTGCCACAAGGTATTTTTACCAGACATGCGGTTATAGCGTGTCAACGCATCCATGATGGCATTGTTAAAACCATGACCCATGTGCAAGCTACCTGTGACGTTAGGTGGCGGAATCATGATACAGAATGAATCGCCTTTACGAGAAGGCTGAAAATAACCTTTCTCTTCCCAAGTCTTGTACCATTTTTTTTCGATCTCGGTAGGATCGTAGGTCGTAGCAATGTTTTGCGCTGAATCAGTCATAGTAAAACAGATCAAAAGTAAGTAAAAAATTGCATTCATTGTAGCAAATATTCTTCAGGAATGTTGAATCCTGTTGTGGAGTATTTACGTGGAATAAATGAAATATGAATAATCTCAATTTTGACTGTATTTTTTGCTAGAAAATATGACAAATGTTGGAAAATAAAAGCTGTAACTCAGTCACATTTACAAATTGTTTTTTTAGCCATTTGATTTATTGGTATTATTTTATTGATTTATGACATTGCTGGCAGTAATTAAAGACAATGCAAGATTTTTGTGGTTTTGTTAAGATCAGATTTAGTCGGATAAAACAACAACAGGACATCGCGCAATGCAATATAAAATTGATTTATTGATCAAACAACACACTTATCAAGAGTTGAAGACTATTACTCAAAATTTAAATAATGGGGAAAAACGGGATTTGGCAAAACAATTGGGCAATGTATTTACGGATATGTCTTGCCAAGTATTAGATCAGGTTTTTGGCGCTTTACTCGAAGAGCAGCGTAATAACCCAACTTTAGATGCAACGGGTCAAAAAAAGCTGAAAGAGGCTGAACAGATTTTTTCTCAAATCGAAGGGGCTTTTAAAAAATATATGCCTTGGTCGATTTCATTTTTTAGTAATGATCGTTTAAAACCAGTTGCAAATCATATTCTTAAGAAGTTTGAGGATTCAGAGGCAAGTGAAGTGGTGATGTATTACCAATTGGATCGCCATCTTGGTGAAGAAGCAACGAGTAATATTCAGAAAGTGATTGCTGGTGACACGCATGCTTTACCTGCAACCTTAAAAAATCTAGTCAAAATCATTGATCTGGGCGTCTCTGAATTTATTCGAGATCCTAAAACATTGCTAAAATTTAATTTTGTCGTTGATAAGACCTTAAATGGTGTCATCAATATGATTACCAGTACGGGTTATAAACGTTTAGAAAAAGTAGGTGAGGAATATAATCCAAGCAACCCTGAAAAAGCTCAACATTATGCGAAGCATTTTAGTAAGTTTTTGGTTGAGGCTTAAAGGCGAAACAAAGATGTCTGATTGATTTGACCTGCCTCGTGGTCTAATATTTATTCATCATATTCAAGAGCATGATTACATGGAAAGTTTAGATGGAAAGGTGGTTTGGATTACAGGTGCATCATCAGGCATTGGTAAAGCTTTAGCTGCTGAATGTGCTTTACAGGGTGCGCAAGTGATTTTAAGCGCAAGACGTCCAGAAGAGCTGGAAAAAGTTCGTGTAAGTCTGCTTCATCCAGATCATCATATTTCAATAGCCATGGATATTACCGATGAAGCACAAGTTCGTCATGCTTATGAACAGGTTCTTGACCGAAAAGGGCGTATAGATTTGTTGATTAATAATGCGGGTTTAAGTCAAAGAGCATTGATTACAGAAACCAGTATGCAAACTGAACGTGCTATCATGGAAATAGATTATTTTTCCCAAGTGTTTTTGACCAAACTGGCATTGCCTACATTTATTGCTCAGAAATCGGGACGAATTGCCTATATCTCAAGTGTTGCAGGGCTGTTGGGGACACAATATCGTGCTACATACTCTGCAGCAAAGGCGGCTATCCATATGTGGGCAAACAGTCTACGAGCAGAAGTAGCACAGGATGGTGTAAAAGTGTCGGTGATTTTCCCTGGTTTTGTCAAAACCAATGTTTCTTTTAATGCTTTAAATGGGGCAGGTAAGCCACAAGCACATCAAGATCAAGCAATTGAAAATGGTTTGGAGGCTGATGATTTTGCAAAGCAAACTGTTGCAGCGCTTTTAAATGGTGAAGAGTATATCGTGGTTGGTGGAGCCAAAGAAAAGTTGGGGGTATGGGTATCACGCTTATCTCCTGCAACCTTATATAAAATGATCCGTAAGATGAAAGTGAAGTAGATCAATTCACTTTATTTGCATGGATGGGCTTGATGTTTGAGATTGTATCTTTTTGCAGGATGATAAACGAAGCTCCGCAAGGGTAAGCATTTTGAGCAGTAAAGCGCTGTTCATCACAGCACTCAATCATTTCCTTCAAAATATTCTAGTTATTGCAGATATTTTATAAATTAGAAGTCATCCTCCCTCTGACAAATATGGATGACATTTTCTTATATCTTGAGATACGATATGATTTTAGATTTGCTGCCTAACATCAGTGAGTAAAACATGCAAAAAACCATAAAAATTATATTTAAAACAAGTGGCTTATTTTTTGTTTTCAGTGGCGCTACTTATGCTGGTCTGTGTGATGATCATCAAGTCGTTACAAACATCTTGAAACAAGTCAAAATCACCAAGGTTGAACAGTCATTGATTGACTGTAAACTAGATCCTGTTGATGATTCAGTGATGATGATGGCTTATGCCCCATGGATCTCGGTGAAAGATCGTCCAGAAGAAGGTCAATATTCTTTAGATTTAATCAAGTTTAAGCCTCAAAATTTAAAGGTTGTTTATCATTACCCAGTTGCGGAACCCATGGTTTCTGATGCAATCAGTTTAGATTCAATCGCACTGGATACAGCGAATTATAAAGTCACTGAATCAAACCGTGCCTTAGGGTTAAGATTAAATTATTCAGGACATTCACAACCCAATCCATTTTCTATGCAACTTTTAAATTTGTACGATTTGAAAAATAAGAAACAAATTTTGGACAGTTTGATTGTGACCCGTGATCGTGCAGAAACAGATATGCATTGCAATGCAGACGCAGAAGAGCGTGCTTCTACACTCGTAATACAAAAAAATCAAACCAAAAAATATATGGATATTCTCGTCAACAGTAAAATTAAACGTTACCAGACGCAAGTGATCGCAGAGGAGTGCCAAGAGGTGAATCAGCGATTCAGCCAACAACATTTCACTTTAAAATTTGATGGCAATCAATATCAAATTCCTAAAAGTTTTAAAGATGAATATCAATATTAATACCGATTAATATTGTTTACTTAATATATACTCAAACTGTCTAATGATTCATACAAGTACTTTGATATCCAGTGAAATTTATGCTTTTTATAGGGTTTTGATGACTCATTTATTTTACACTTTTGAATCATAGATGGTTTAGCTATCGTGAGGTGACATGGATGTCGCCAAGTTGAGCGGGGATATATGAGCAAAAACAAAGCATTGCTTTGTTTGTAGCGCAAGAAACCTGTTAAACGAAAGATTTTTGTCACTTTTCATCTCTGAAAAGTGAGCCATTGCCTGCGCAAACCGATTTAAAGTTTAGATTTAAAGCGTGGCAGTGCAAGCTAAAAATCATTAAACAATACATTGATTACATTTACTTTAGTGATCAAGAGAAATGATATTTTACTATATGAGTGTTTCAACAGATTCACTATATATTATCTAAGTTTTCTTGAATGGCATAATAACCCAGTAGATCTTGGTTTATTGTCAGCAGTTTTGGCTATCCGTTAAGGTATTTTGTTTAAATATTGAGATAGCAATTCAGCATTTTTACCTCTTAACTGCCATGACATACAGCGAATGCCACCGCCCATATGGCAGACTTGTGCAGACTGAACAGGAATAACGGTACGTTTGGTCAGCTGACGGAGCTGTTGCAATGCAACAGCATCTTGCTTGATCCCGAATTGTGGAAAATAAATGCGTTCAGGGGTCACAAGCATATTGGTATATAAGCCACATGCTGAACCAAACTTTTCATCATAAATTTGGCTTCCATCATAAGGCGTTACAATTTCATGAATCTTGATCTTTGGTATCCCTCGTTTCAAATCAGCCTTGAGTTGTTTTGAATATTCTGGATCTTCTGGATAAGAATTGATGACAACCGTGTCTTTTTCAATAAAGCAGACTACTCCGTCAGCATGTTCTAAGCCGCCTTGTTCATCTGCTTCAATAAATGCAATATGTTTTGCGCCCGTCAGTTGCAATAGCTTTTTCCGTGCAGCAGTTTCGGATAACTGATTATCAGATAAAAATTTAGTACTGATCACCACATTACCATGACCATCTTCAACCCAATTACCGCCATCATTCAGTAAAGGCGTTTGGATAAATTGAAGTCCTGCTTTTTGACTATATGCTTTAAACTCAGACTGCACAGTATCGGAAATGGCTTTAGCTTTATTACCGCCCCCTTGACCTGCTGCTGTATAGCGGAAAAGAACTGGTTGAGCGGGATTGGCACTACTGAAATCACGCATCCAAATATCGTGCATCGGTGCAATCGCAACATGCTGTTTTCCCAAAGCTTTGACATAGTCTGCATAAAGTTGTTGATCGGTTAAAATCAAGACATGATCACCATGTTGAATAATTTTTTTCGCATATTCGACGTGAAAATCAAAAATATCATTGATGACTTTTGCATAATATTTATCATTGCTTTTTGGTGAGGCAAGTACAATGAATTCTGCTTGAATGCTCAATGGAAGCATGGTGATCAATCCTATGCTGATTTGGAATGCAAGATTTTTCATACAGCCAAGCCTATGTGAATCATCAAGAAATTATTATTTTAAAGTCCCATTTTGGATATCACAGCTGAATCAAGTATAGGATAATCATGATGTGGCTGGATGAAGAAAATCAAGATCATTCAGTTCATTACAGACTAAAATGAATGACTCTTGATTGGTTTCATACTGTATTTATGTTGCCGTACCATAAGCAAATACTTCAACCATGCCGCCTTGCATGCCAAGTTCGGTCGTGCTTAGGCGTAAACCCATGATATGTGTTGATCCGATATTTTCAGCTTCTTGTTTTAAACGCACAATGGCTTCACGCCGTGCACGGTCAACTACAGTTTCGTAGGTGGTTAAACGTCCACCAAAAAAATTCTGAATCTGTGCAATGATATATTTAAAATAATCATGAGAAATGACCACATTACTGCTGATCAACTGTCCATAACGTTCAGATGTTTGAAACTTGTTGGTGTCGATACGTATATGTGCAAGGCGCTGTTCTTTTTCAGCCAATTCTTTGAGATGCTTTTGTTCAATGAATCGACCGAAGCCCCATCCTATAAAAAACAGAACCAGCGTTAATCCGATTTTAAAAATTAAACCATCCATGTACGTTGCCTAATTTGAAAATGGGTCTGGAAGTTGTGCCTGGATCGGTTCCACTATTACCGCTGTACCATAGACAAAAAGTTCTGACGCCCCTTGTGCAATATTTGACGTTGAAAAGCGAATTCCCACAATCGCATTGGCACCCAGTGCTTGTGCTTTTTCAATCATTCGATTCATGGCTTCCTGGCGCGATTCTTCCAATAGCTCGGTATAGCCTTTCAGTTCACCACCTACAATATTCTTTAAGCCGGCCATCAAATCACGCCCGACATGTTTACTTCGAACAGTGCTCCCGTAAACCACATCAAGTTGTTGCTTAATACTGTGGGCAGGGACGGTTTCCAAGTTGCTTAATTTCATTTTTTTCAATATTCAACAAAGATGATCTGTTTCCAACATAGGAAATTCTGCTTCAAAATGCAATAAAAAAAGCCCACCGCAGTGAGCTTTTATGATCAATTTGATTTGACCTACTTTTTGTCGTTAGGATGATATTTCAATTCAGACGAAGAAGCAGGTTGTGCAATTTGATCTGAGGTATTGGCTTTCAGACCACCACCTAAGGTTTTATACACTTCAATTTGATTGTTTAAATTGGCTTGTTCTAAAAGCAATAAACCTTGTTCAGCAGAGTATGAAGTACGTTGTGCATCTAATACCGATAAGAAACTGTCAATACCTGCGCGGAAGCGGGCATTTGAAAGTTTGTAAGTAGTATTGGTTGCATCCACTAGACGTTTCTGCGCAGAGAGACGATCACCAATATTCTGACGTGTTGCTAAAGCATCATTCACTTCACGGAAAGCAGATTGAATTGATTTTTCATAGTCAGATAACGCAATTTGTTGATCTGTTTCTGAAATCTTAATGTTCGCTTTACGTGTACCCCAATCCCACAATGGAATATCAAGGCTAGGACCTAAAGACCAAACGAATGAGCCTGATTTAAACAAATCACTTAAATCCGTCGACGCATAACCCGCAGAACCCGTCAAGCTAATGGTGGGGAATAAACGTGCTTTAGCAGCACCAATATTCGCACCCGCAGCTGAGAGTTTATATTCAGCTGCTTTAACATCAGGACGGTTGTTCAACAAGTCGCTTGGCAAGCCAGCAGCAAATGCTGAATTTGTGGTAATACGTGTTACACGCTGTTTAGGCAGCAAATTGTCAGGAACAGTTTGTCCAACAAGTAAGTTCAACAAGTTTTGAGCTTGAGCAATTTGTGTCTTATAGTTCGCAACATCATTTCGAGCAGTTTCAACAGAGATCTGTGCCTGACGAACTGGAACTTCACTGTCGATACCCACATCAAAACGTTTTTTGTTGAGATTGTAAGAATCGAGTTGAGCTTTGAGTGTTTGGTCAGCCAGTTTAAGTTGTGCTGTCGCAAAAGAATAATTTAACCAAGCCTGTGCGACTTGACCTATTAAGCTGATTTGCGTTGCATCACGTGCACTTGCAGTCGATAGATAAGTATCTAGTGCATTGTCTTTTAAACTTTTTACACGACCCCAAAAGTCCAACTCATAAGAAGTTACACCTAGACCAACGTTATAACGTGTCTGAGCACCCATGCCTTGGTCTTGACGTAAAACACCGCCACTTGCACCAATCGTAGGTAACTGATTGTTTTCAGTGATTTGATAAGCTTGTTGTGCACGTTGAATATTCAATGTTGCTGTACGTAAATCACGGTTGTTGGCTAAAGCAAGATCGAGCACTTGAAGCAAGCGTTGATCTGCAAAAAACTCTTTATAGCCTTGTGAAGCAATGGACGTACCCGTGCCATTATCAATATAACTCGTAGGTATGTTCGCTTGAGCTACCGGTTCTGGGCCACGCATGCTTTGACAAGCTGTCAAAGCAAGCGCAAGTGCAGATACCGCAATGCTACGACCTGAAATAGACCATACGTTTTGCATCACGATTTATGCTCCTGAATATTTTGATTTTTAGGTTTGTACTTAAAGATACTACGAATCCATACGAAGAATACAGGAATAAAGAAGATACCTAAAAGTGTTGAACTAATCACACCACCCAATACACCATATCCGACTGAGTGTTGGCTACCAGCGCCTGCACCTGTTGACAGAGCAAGAGGGAGTACACCGAAACCAAACGCCAAAGTTGTCATAATGATTGGACGTAAACGCATTTTTGCAGCATGCAATGTAGCTTCAAACAGTTCTTCGCCTTTTTCTTGCAACTCCTTCGCAAATTCTACAATCAAAATCGCATTCTTCGCAGACAAACCGATGACTGCAATGAGTGCCACTTGGAAGTAAATGTTATTGGAAAGATTTGGATCACCTTTAATGATCATACCGAAATAAGTCAATAACACCGCACCCAATACACCTAATGGAACTACAAGTAATACTGAGAATGGAATCGACCAGCTTTCATAGAGTGCTGCAAGACACAAGAATACAATCAATAAAGAAAGCGCATATAAGAATGGTGCTTGAGCGCCAGACTCACGTTCTTCTAATGATAAACCTGTCCATTCATAGTCATAACCAGCTAAGCCCATAGATGGTAATTTGGCAATGATTTCTTCCATTGCTGCCATCGCATCACCCGAGCTGACACCAGGAGCAGGCGTACCTTGAATGTTGACTGAAGCAACACCATTGTAACGTTCTAGACGAGGTGAACCATAGGTCCATTTACCTGTTGCAAAAGCAGAGAATGGAACCATTTCACCTTTGCTGTTACGCACATACCATTTGTTTAAGTCCTCAGGCATCATACGAGCGTTCGCATCACCTTGAACATAAACTTTCTTGACACGGCCGCGATCAACGAAGTCATTGATATAAGAACCGCCCCAAGCCATGCTCATGGTTGAGTTGATGTCAGCAATGCTTACACCCATCGCACCTGCTTGCGCTTGGTCAATCGTGATTTGATACTGAGGCGTGTCTTCTTGACCATTTGGTCGTACACCGACAAGACGTTTGTCTTGTGACGCCATGCCTAAGATCGCATTACGTGCAGCAATCAGTTTGTCATGACCTTGACCACTTGGATCTTTTAACTGCAAGTTAAAACCAGCAGTCACACCCAATTCAGGCATTGCAGGCAATTGAAGCGGCATCACATATGACGCATCTTTGATGATCATGTTGAGTGCCATGCCACGTTGAATCACTGAACCGATCTGTTGTTCAGGTGTGGTACGTTCTTCCCAATCCTTCAAACGAATGAAGGCAAGACCCGCATTTTGACCGACCCCTGTGAAGGAGAAACCAGCCACACTAAAGACAGATTTAACCGAATCTTTTTCTTTATTTAAGAAATAGTTGGTCATGGTGTCAATGGTTTTACCAGTACGATCTAAGGTTGCATTTGGAGGTAATTGTACCAAGGTCATTACAATACCCTGATCTTCCTCAGGTAAGAATGAAGATGGCATCTTGATAAATACAGTGACCAATACACCGACAACAACAGCATAAATAATTCCTGAGAATATTTTATGATGCGTCATACGGTTGACACCATTTTGGTACTTTTCAGCAGTACGATCAAATGCGTTGTTAAACCAACGGAAGAAACGCGCAAAGATGTTGTTGCTTTGTTCTTTGTTTGGATCATGCTGTTTCAGAATGGTCGCACACAGTGCCGGCGTAAATGTTAGAGCAACAATTAATGAAAGCACCATCGCAGTTACGAGTGTGATCGAGAATTGTCGATAAATTACACCTGTAGTACCACCAAAGAACGCCATTGGCACGAATACAGCAGTTAATACTGAGGTAATACCAACCAAGGCACCAGAAATCTGTTTCATTGAAAGTTCTGTCGCGGTGACCGGATCTAAATGATCTTCCTGCATGACCCGTTCAACGTTTTCGACTACAACGATGGCATCATCCACCAAGAGACCAATCGCCAGAACCATCGCAAACATGGTCAGTGTATTGATTGAGAATCCAAATAGATTGATGATGGCAAAGGTACCCAATACAACCACTGGAACAGCCATTGTTGGAATAATCGTTGCGCGCCAGTTCTGCAAGAACAAGAACATGACAAAGAATACAAGAATAACGGCTTCGATTAGGGTATGAACCACACTTTCAATTGAAAGTTGAATAAATGGCGTTGTATCAAATGCCAATTCATCTTTCATGCCAGCAGGGTAGTTCTTACGCAAATCAACCAAGCGTGCCTCAACGGCTTTGGCCGTATCCAAGGCATTCGCACCAGTTGCAAGTTTAATCGCAACACCGCCAGCAGGTTTACCATTGTACTTGGAGTCAAACTGATAGTTGTCTGCACCTAATTCAACGCGGGCAACATCACCTAAACGGACTTGAGCACCATCACTGGTATTTTTCAGGAAGATGTTTTTAAACTGTTCAGGTGTGGTCAACATGCTTTGCGCATTGACCGTTGCGTTCAGTACTTGTCCATCAACCGATGGTGCACCACCTAACTGACCTACAGCAACCTGTGAGTTTTGTGCACGAATTGCCGCAGCCACATCACTTGGTGTAAGCCCTAAACTGGTTAATTTTGCAGGATCGAGCCAGATACGCATCGCATATGAACCACCAAACACTTGCACTTCACCCACACCAGCCACACGGCTTAATGGTTCTGAAATGTTCGAGTTTACATAGTCCTTAATGTCATTTGCAGAAAGGCTGTCTTCTGTGGAATAGAATGCAAGTACCTGTAAGAAACTTGCGCCAGACTTGGTCACTTTTACCCCTTGACGTTGTACATCTTCAGGTAAAAGAGCAGTTGCTGACTGTAATTTATTTTGTACTTGAACTTGGGCGATATCGGGATCGACACCTTGTTCAAAGTTTATTTGGATTGATGCCTGACCGTTCCCCGCACTGTTAGACGAGATGTAGCGTAAGCCATCCAAGCCATTCATTTGTTGTTCGATAATCTGTGTAACTGTATTTTCAACAGTTTCAGCAGATGCACCTGGATATGTCGCAGAAATTGTGACAGTCGGTGGTGCAATCGTCGGATATTGTGCAATGGGCATTTTTGTCAGCGTGAGTACACCCGCTAACATAATGACGAGTGCGATTACCCATGCAAAAATCGGACGATGAATAAAGAATTGAGCCATTCAGTCTACCCCTTAAGCATGTGAAGTAGATTTTTGTTCACTGTTTTTTTCTTGCTGTGCCGCAGGTTGAGCAGCTGTTGCTGGTTTAGGCGCAGCTTGTCCAGGTTGAGCTTCAGCTTGTGGTTGGTACGGTTTAGCAACCACTTCCTGTTCAGGTTTTACTTTAGCAATACCATCTACAATGACTTTATCACCTGTATTTAAACCTTGAGTGACAATCCAATCTTTTCCATGAACACCAGCAGTTGTGATTGGACGGCTTTCAACAGCACCCTTTGCATTGACAATCATTGCAATGGCTTGACCTGTTGGCGTACGTGTAATCGCTGCTTGTGGAACCAAGTAAGCATTTGGAATGACACCCTGTACGATTTGCGCATTGGCAAACATACCCGGCAATAACAAGTGGTTCGGATTAGAGAACACAGCACGTAATGTCACAGAACCTGTTTCAGGGTTTACACTGGCATCAGAAAATGCCAGATTTCCTTCAACTGGGTAATAACTACCATCTTCAAGTTTTAAGCGTACTTTCGTATTGTTACTGCGATCAATGCTGCCTTGACTCAATTGTTGACGTAGACGTAACAACTCAGCACTTGATTGGCTGATGTCTACGTAAATTGGATCAAGCTGTTGAATCGTCACTAAAGCATTCGCCTGATTTGCTGTGACTAAAGCACCGGCAGTAACAGATGAACGACCGGATTGACCAGAAATAGGCGAACGAACAGTTGAGTAGCCTAGGTCAATTTGTGCATTTTTAACAGTCGCATTTGAAGCAGCAATATCTGCTTCAGCAAGTTTTATTTGAGCAAGTAAGTCATCATATTCTTGTTTAGACACTGCGTTAATGCCAACAAGTTGACGATAACGATTTGCTTTAACTTGTAATGAATTTAAATTCGCTTGCTGACGTACTAAAGCTGCTTTTGCATTGTCTAAGTTTGCACGGTTAACTCGCGAATCAATCTCATAAAGAGGTTGACCCTCACGAACAAAACTACCTTCTGTAAACAAACGCTTTAAAATCACACCATTTGTTTGCGGGCGAACTTCAGAGATTTGATAGGCTGAAGTACGACCAGAAAGTTCTACAGTCTGTTCAACGCTTTGTGGTTGAGCAACAATGACACCAACTTCAGTCGGCGGCATTTTTTGGGCAGCACCACCAGCTTCTTGTGCTGATTTAGGATCTTTGCTGCAACCTACAAGTGCAATACTTGTTGCGAGAGCACAAGCAGTAAGGGCAGGAGCCCAAAGCTTTGCCGACATCATTATTCCACCTCGTTTAGATTCTTATCTAAAAATAATTTGTTCTGACTTAACGTTTCTGGCATCAATATGAGCCATAAAATAGCAGCCCATATGAAACCTATACCCCATCCAGTGAGTACATCAGTTGGGAAATGTGCTCCCAGATAAATTCTAGAGACCCCCATGCTTAGAAACCATAAAAAGCCCCCCAAGCCAATCCATTTAACGTGGTGATGCTTTTGAAATATAAACATAATCGAACAACATACAATAGCAGCATAAATACTGTGAGCACTGGGAAATGAAGCACCGTAGGTTTGCACCATTTGGTAGATTTCATCAGGTCGTGGGCGATTGACCAGATATTTAATTATCCAACCAATCGCTGAAGCACCAAGTAACCCAATACTGATCATCAGTAAGTTTGCATACTGTTTCAGGCGTATGAAATATATATTGCATAGCCCTGCAATCACGATCATTGACGGTAAGCCGCCTAGGTAGGATAGGCCAAGTGCAATACCATTTAAAAAATCTAAACGGTGTGAACTCATCCATACAACACTTGATAAATCAAAGAGTTGTATTTGGTTAATGGTTAAACCAATACTCCCAATAAGTAAACTTATACAGCCAATAAGGAGCAATACATAAGGCATAAAATGACCTAGAGTATAAAAACATGTACGTTAAGTTTATTTAATGCACTGAAGTGTACTCGCCAGTACACTTTTTTTCAAGTGAGTAAAATTAGGTAATTTATACTAATTTCTTTTTGTAAAATATTTGACATTTTGCACAAAAAATAACAAAAAGTTTAGTGATTTAGTTTGTTTTGTGGAGTTGTTTCGTCTTCAAGTTGTAAAGGTTGTTTAGGGGGCCAGAAAAAATCAATGGGGCGTGTTGAAAAATGGGTAAATATCAGTTTTGCCAAAGGTTTCCATTGGGAAAAACGTACCTGTCTTGCTCTCAGTGCAACGATAATGGTTAAGGTAAAACTCACAAACAAGTTAGTTAAACCAATACATAATACACCGAGAAAAGATATGATAATTAACCCGATATCTGGAGCACCATTAATTGTCATCAGCCCTTGAATAAAGTTTGCAGATGCAAAAGCAATATGACGAATATCCAGAGGTAAACCCAAGATAAAACCAATGGTTCCCATACTTCCAAGCATGATTCCAAAGAGGAAATTACCTGCCAGTGCACCTAAATTGCGTTCAACGTAATCCGCG
Organism: Acinetobacter sp. Res13-Abat-PEC15-P4-01; assembly: GCF_015676285.1. NCBI lineage: Bacteria > Pseudomonadati > Pseudomonadota > Gammaproteobacteria > Moraxellales > Moraxellaceae > Acinetobacter > Acinetobacter sp. Res13-Abat-PEC15-P4-01. The sequence continues at coordinate 43,210 of NZ_JADAIN010000015.1, forward strand.
AATTTATTGAGACGTTCTTGTCCTAAAAGTTTCTTCCATTTGGTGTGGGCTTTTAGGCGTGGTCCGACCTTGCGATAAACCGACATATTATCGAAATATCCTGCAATTAATCCTGATAAAAATAAACAAACACCAGCGATTGCTGCATGTGGAATGGCAAGCGAGGTAAACGGATTTAAGCTATGCAGTAAGGTCGTGGCTTTTGCATGTGTGAGCAAAGGTTCGTCCATTACCCATTGCCATAGATAGGTGATGAATGCAGCGGTGGGTATTGCAATCGAAATATTGCCTAAAATCGCAATAAACTGAGTACGAATAATATTAATAATCAGACCTGCAAGTTCAGCAATTTGTGCAGTTTTAGATCCTTTTTGATGCTGTACGGTCGATGCAAGTGCGGCAGCTGTCATTGCGGGTTGTTTGGTCGCAACCGTAAAATGCAAAACATGAATCAGAATAAAACCCAGTGAATAATTCATGCTATAGAGAAAAGCATGCATGAAGGGGGCGAGCACTAAACGTGCAGAAAGGATTTTAAGCGTTGCCATTGTAGCAATAATCGCCCCTGCACCTGCAGCGGCCTTGTACATGCCCAAGAAACCTTTTTTATCGGTACTTACATAATGCTCACCCGTTTTACTGGCATTTTCTGTAACTTGTAGGGCAATCAATTCACTATTGGTTTTGAGCAGGTCGCGCACACTGGTTTCGCTATAATGTGCATCAACCAAGTCAGTAAGGAGTTCTCCGCACAATGGATAACGAATCTGATCATCTTCGACCAAGAGATTCAATAACAATTCAATACGATCCAAACATTGTTCAAGGAGCGACAGTAAATAGGTCAAACTCAGGCTGACACCAATCCGCTTAATTGCTCGACGGACCTTGAACACAACATCACGGCACTGTTCAATCATCACCAACGCTTGGTCTGCATCTGGTGGAACAGTGACCGCATATTGATCCAGATCACGGTGTTGTTTTTTATAAGCCTCTATAAATTCAACGATTTCACGGTTCTGAACCAAAAATGGAGATTCATATTCCTGTAATTCAGGATAAGCATTGATAAACTCAGGATATAAGCCAATGCCACTAATACGGTAGGAGAGTACCGTAATCGCTTTAATAATATCGCGTTTGATGCCTAGTTTATCATTGCTATAGCGGTGTCCTTGATTGAGAAGTCGAAATAACTGTTTCCAATTCTCTGAATCGATATTTTCAAGCCAATATTTATCACTGCGTTGATAAAAAACCTTGCCGACTAAATCTTTCAGTTCGGTTTCATCAGGTAATAAAGGAAGAAAATGCGCACCAATACGTTGCCCAAGCTGATTCCAGAAACCATCTAAGGATAATATGCCGCTGTCTGCATATAGTCCTGCTTGTTTGTAATGATTGACTAACTTCAGTAAGTAGCCTTGAAGTGCTGAAGACGCATTGGGGGTAATGAGTAAAGATTGAATTAAAGCATTGAATTTGTTTTTAATTTCTTCCAGATTTCTGGTGTCATTAGGTCTGATCCGTTTGACTAACTCAATTAAAATATCTGGATTCGGAACAACCTTGGGATCATCAAGTTGTTCCTGCATAAGGAGGAAAAGATCATTAAAATGTATATGCATAAGCCTTGTAAATTCTATTGAATGCGATGTAAGGCAAGTTGCGCCAAGTTATACAATGCTTGACGGTATTCAGATTCAGGTAAATGACTCAGTGCTTGGATCGCAGCTTGTGTTTCTTCATTTGCACGGCGACTGCAATAATCTAAAGCACCAGACGTTTGCACGATTTCAATCACGCGTTCTAAATCTGCTGTCCCGCCAGTTGCAATACTCTTACGAATAATTTCGTGTTGTTCGCCCTGTGTATTCGCTAAAGCAGAGATTAAAGGTAAAGTCGGTTTTCCTTCCATCAAATCATCACCAATATTTTTACCTAATGTTTCAGCATCAGAGGTATAGTCTAAAATATCATCAATGATTTGAAAGGCATTGCCAAAATGCCCGGCAAAAAGACGGAGAGGTTCGCGATATTGTGCTTGACCGGCAAGAATGGCTGCACCTTCTGTTGCCAACTCAAATAGACGTGAAGTTTTACCGTGAATAATGTCTAAATAAGTTTGTTCTGTGGTTTCAGGTTGATGTTGTGCTTGAAGTTGTAAAACTTCACCCTCGGCAATTTCACAGGTTCCTGTCGAAAAATCTTTTAACAACACCATATTGTCCAGATCAACCAACAAGTCAAATGCACGTGAAATCAGGAAGTCGCCCACCAAGACAGCTGTTTGGTTATTCCATGTTGCATTGGCAGTCGGACGACCACGACGCAAACCAGACTCATCAACGACATCATCGTGAACCAATGTTGCCGTGTGTAACATTTCAATAATGGCAGCCAGCTTACGATAGGGTTCCATTTGCACATCGGTTGCACCGCAAGCTTTTGCTGCAAGTAGACACATAATGGGGCGCATGCGTTTGCCACCTGCTTCAACTACATGTTTACTGACTGCCATCACCAAAGCAACTTTTGAGGTAATCCCTTCATTAATAAACTTGTCCATCGCAGCAAAGTCTGTTGCAACAGGAGCGAGAATATCTTGCTTAAAGTCGATGGTCATCGGGTGGGAGCCTCATACAAATGCGTTTTAAGTCGTTAGTGTAACAATGAATATGTCGGAATGTTGCTTTTGGAAGCAGACATCGTGCCTGAATCTTAATGATTTGTTGTTTATTTGTCCAAAAAACCATAAAACATTAAATATTCTGCACATTGTTGTTTTGAGCTACATAGTAGCCGATTTGTTTTAAAAATCTATTTCAATTTAATAAAAAAATTCACATATTCAAGGGCTAAACCTTAAAAAAAAGAGATTATTGCGATTAATTTGTAGACAGTGCTAATATTTGATGAAAATGACTTGTTGTTTAATTCATTATCACTTAAAATCTTTGCCCTTGTATAACCCCCAGTGGCGTTCGTTTTAAGATCGATATATTCCTTTATCGGCACGACGACACGGGCAAGTTGGAGTACGTTATGTACGCAGTAATCCAAAGCGGTGGTAAACAGCACCGTGTTGTTGAGGGTGAAACCCTTAAAGTTGAATTGTTGAAAGCTGAAACAGGCGCAACGATTACATTTGATGATGTATTAATGGTTGTGAATGGCGAAAGCATTCAAATCGGTGCTCCAGTTGTCGCTGGCGCAAAAGTAACTGCAGAAGTGGTTGGTCACGGTCGTCATGACAAAATCCGTATTGTTAAAATGCGTCGTCGTAAGCACTACCGTAAACAACAAGGTCACCGTCAATGGTTTACCGAGTTGAAAATTACTGCGATCGCAGGTTAATCACTAGGAGTATAGAGACATGGCAACTAAAAAAGCCGGTGGTTCGACTAAAAACGGTCGTGATTCGAACCCTAAAATGTTGGGTGTTAAAATGTACGGTGGTCAAGCTGTGACTGCTGGTAACATTATCGTTCGTCAACGTGGTACAGAATTCCACGCTGGTGCAAACGTAGGTATGGGTCGTGACCATACTTTATTTGCTACTGCTGATGGCGTAATCAAATTTGAAGTGAAAGGTCAGTTTGGCCGTCGCTATGTATCTGTTGAAGTGTAAGCTTTAATGGTTCGAAAAAGCCCGCTTTATTGCGGGCTTTTTTTATGTTCAAGAGTGTATTTACATTAAATTTACTCTCCATGATGATGAATAATTTTCTACATATTGAACTAATAACAATACAAAACTTCTTATTTTCTCAATTATTACTGAGATGATTTAGTTTAAGATAGGTCATCTAAATAACATTCTGCATGTGGTTTTATATGCAGACATAGCAAAGGTGAACATATGAATATGCTTCGTAAAACGATGGGTGCAGTAACCTTGGGTGCAGCACTGCTTGCACCAGTCATGAGCACAACAGTTTTTGCAGCGACTGCTGCGTCGGAGCAACAAGCGACAGCCAATCTTGTCAAACAGCTCAGTGGCGTAAAAAGCTTTACTGCAAATTTTGAACAGACCACCAAGGCAACACAAGCGGGTAAAGCTGCACAGAAAAAAGGCTTAACTGCCCAGCATATGAACCAGACCTTTAAAGGGGTGATGAAAGTAGAGCGCCCAGGAAAGTTCTATTGGGAAACGACAACGCCTGCAAAGCAGACGATCGTGACTGCTGGACGTACTGTATGGATTTATGATCCCGATCTACAACAAGCGGTTAGACAGAGCTTAGATGAGCAAGTGGCAAATACGCCTGCATTGCTATTGAGCGGTAATACCCAGCAGATTCAAAAAGCCTATCGAATCACTCAGCCAGATTCAGGTAAAACCTATTATACGCTTTATCCGAAGCAAAAAGATGGTGCTTTCCAAAGCTTGACGATTAGTTTTGGGGCTAAAAATGCTCCGACACTGATGATCTTGCAAGATTCATTGGGACAAACCACTACTGTACGTTTTAACAATGTCAATGTGAATGCGGCTATTCCTGCTTCAACTTTTAATTTTGTACCCCCTAAAGGTACAGATATTATTGATCAATAAGTAATTTTTCCAATAAAAAGCAATCAAATGGTTGCTTTTTATTTCTTCCTGCATGAACAAAGTCAAAATAAATTGAGTAGTGAAGACGCTGATAGATTGGACGTTAAAAACAGTCTGATTTTTCTCCAATCTGGATATGGATATAAAAATAAACGGTTTCGTCCAATAAAATATTAGTCATTAACAATTATGAATATTAATTTGAAATTTCTGGTTTTATGATAAAAGAAATCTTTAATTATGCTTTATGACATGGTAACGCAAGTGAATTTAAAAACAGGATTGGTCGTTTCAGCACTATTTTCAGTCTTACTGATCGCTACAGGTTGTCAAGAAAAGCCTGCACCTCAGGCAGAACAGACTGGGACAAGCAATGCAAAATCGACGCAAATTCCCTTGATCCAAGCAAAGGTTCAACGTGTTGATGGTATTAAAAAGCAGTTTTGTGATGAAGAGGGCTGTACTCAATATGATTTACAGAGCATAAAAAGCAATGTCCCCTGGATTGATGAATATTTTCTCAATCGAATAAAAAAAGATGTGCCTGGTGCTTTTGAAAAAGATTCAGCGCATATTTCTGCTGAAGGCGAGACCCAGACATCTCCAAAAGGTCTCAATCAAAATTCGATTTATGTCCGTTTTATATCACAGCAAAATAATTTAGCCACTTTTGTGATTCAAACCTATACCTATGCCGCAGGTGCTGCACATGGAATGTATCATAATGAATACGTAACTTTTGATTTAAGCACGCAAAAACGTTTGGCACTGACTGATATTTTAAAACCGAATGTAGAAGCCAAAGTGGCAGAACAACTTTACGATGCAAACTCTAATTGGTTGATTCAAAAAGATATTACACGCGATAAATTGCAACTGAGCGATAACTATTACTATGGCGTAAACGGTATTGTCTTTGTTTATCCATTATATGAGTTGACCTCGTATGCGGAAGGTATGCCAGAGTTAAAACTCCCATATCAAACGGCCAGAGAATTAATAAAACCCGAGTATCTACCAAGTTTACCTCAGGTTGAGCCTGTAGCAGAGCAAGCCGCAAAACCATAAATATGTTGCCAAATCATACAATTCGCAGTTGTGTAATACGCTGTCACTGTATTTTTTGCAGTGAAGCGCTTACACTATAGACAGTTTTTTTTCTCACTTTAGATTGACTATGATCGACCCAAAATTAATCCGAAATAATATCGAGGCAGTTAATTTAGCCTTGGCAAAACGTGGTGTGCAACTGAATGTTGACGAATGGGCATCACTAGAAGCTCGCCGTAAAGAAATTCAGTCTAGAACTGAAAACTTACAGGCGGAACGTAATTCGGGTGCGAAACAAGTTGGTCAAATCAAAAAATCCGGTGGTGATGCTTCTGAAATCATGGCACGCATGGGTGCAATTGGTGATGAAATCAAAGCAGCTGAAGTGGAGTTGAATGAACTTCAGACTGAACTTGAAGCAAAATTGATGTCTATTCCGAATTTACCCCATGAGTCTGTGCCGGAAGGCAAAGATGAAAGTGATAATGTGGAAATCCTGAAATGGGGCACACCACGTCAATTTGATTTCGAAATTAAAGATCATACTGATCTTGGCGAAATGATGGGCGGTTTAGAGTTTGAAACAGCTACTAAACTGACAGGTACACGTTTTAGTGTGCTCAAAGGTCCTTTGGCGCGTTTACAACGTGCGTTAACCCAATTTATGCTGGATACCCATACACTTAAAAATGGTTATACCGAAGCTTATGTGCCTTATCTTGTAAACGCTGATTCACTTCGTGGAACAGGGCAATTACCTAAATTTGAAGAAGACTTATTCAAATTACAAGGTGAAAAAGAATATTATCTGATTCCGACGGCTGAAGTTCCGGTAACCAACTTTGTTCGTAATGAAATCATTGATGCTGATCGTTTACCCCTGAAGTACGCAGCGCATACGCCATGCTTCCGCAGTGAAGCAGGTTCATATGGCCGTGATACACGTGGTTTGATTCGTCAACACCAATTTGACAAAGTTGAAATGGTTCAAATTGTTAAGCCCGAAGACTCAATGGATGCTTTGGAAGCGTTGACTGGACATGCTGAAGGCATTTTACAGGCTTTAGGCTTACCGTATCGTAAAATCGTTTTATGTGGTGGCGATATGGGCTTTGGTGCATGCAAAACCTATGATTTAGAAGTTTGGGTACCTAGTCAAAATACTTACCGTGAGATCTCGTCTTGTTCAAATATGTGGGATTTCCAAGCACGTCGTATGATGGCTCGTTATCGTACTGACCAAAAGAAAACTGAGTTGGTTCATACCTTGAATGGTTCTGGTTTAGCGGTTGGTCGTACGTTGTTGGCGGTGATGGAAAATTATCAACGTGCTGACGGCTCTATTGAAGTGCCAGAAGTTTTACGTCCATACATGGCTGGTGCAACGTTCATCAATTAATGAATGTTTGTTCAATTAATTAGATCGTTTGTTCATAAATATTGCTTGCTACAATCAGACCTGAACTTTTGAGGAACACTGTGGAAATTTTTCCAATTTCATTAAAATTACAAGGGCAACCTTGTCTGATTGTAGGCGGTGGACATATTGCCTACCGCAAAGCAGTATTATTGGCTAAATCGGGTGCTGTTATTCATGTGGTTGCACCTGATATAGCGGCAGAGCTTTTAGAGATTGTTCATTCTACACATGGGCAGTATCATCCCGAAAAATTTGATTCACGAAATAGCCTAAGTCATTATCGCTTGGTCATCGCTGCAACCAATGATAATGCCGTCAATCAAGCTGTCTTTGAAACATGTGAAGATCTCAATGTTTTGGTTAACAGTGTAGATGATCCTCCACACTGTCGTTTCATGGTGCCTGCCATTATTGATCGTTCCCCACTGGTGGTTTCGATTGCGACCAATGGTGCTTCTCCTGTTCTTTCCAGACAAATTCGTACTCAACTTGAAGCTGCGATTCCGCATGGTATGGGGAAACTTGCTGATTTTTCTGGGAAATGGCGCAAAGTGGTGAAAGAACACATTAGCAATCCGGATGAGCGTCGCATTTTTTGGGAAGATTTATATGCCAGTCCTTTAAAAGAACAGGTATTCAATGACAACTTGATCGAGGCAGATCGTCTGATTGAACAAGCCTTAGACAAATGGCAAAAGCCGAAAGGCGAAGTGTATTTGGTGGGGGCGGGTCCGGGTGATCCCGAGCTTTTAACGTTAAAAGCCTTGAGACTGATGCAGCAAGCGGATGTGGTGATTTATGACCGTTTGGTTTCACCACCAATATTGGAATTATGCCGACGTGATGCAGAAAAAATATACGTCGGTAAGGCGCGATCCAATCATTCTGTACCTCAAGATGGAATCAACGCTTTATTGGTCAGATACGCCACTGAAGGTAAGCGTGTATGTCGGTTGAAAGGTGGTGATCCGTTTATTTTTGGACGGGGTGGTGAGGAAATCCAAGAGCTTTTCACTGCAAATATTGCCTTTCAAGTTGTGCCTGGTGTAACAGCTGCTTCAGGTTGTTCTGCATATGCAGGGATTCCACTCACACACCGAGATTATGCACAGAGTGTACGGTTTTTGACGGGGCATTTAAAAGAAGGTTCGCCTGAGCTGCCATGGCGTGAGTTGGTTTATGAAAACCAAACACTGGTTTTATATATGGGCTTGGTCGGCTTGGAAAAAATTTGTGAAAATCTGATTGCGCATGGTCAACGACCAAATATGCCAGTGGCTTTAATTTCCAAAGGTACAACACCTGATCAAAAGGTTGTGGTGGGGACTTTGGCTGACATCGCCTCTAAAGTTGAAGAAAACCATATTCAAGCACCTACTTTAACCATTATTGGTGAAGTGGTGAGTTTGCGCGAACAATTACAGTGGCAATAAAATCTTTCTAATCCTTTATTGATGAGAGAGACATTCTCTTTTTTAAGTATTTGGGTTGGATTCTGAAAAGTAGAGATCTTCCGTGATTCATGTTGTTTTATACGAGCCTGAAATTCCTGCAAATACAGGGAATATCATTCGTTTATGTGCCAATACCGGTGCACAATTGCATCTTGTCAAACCTTTGGGTTTTGAGTTGGATGATAAGAAGTTGCGCCGTGCTGGGCTGGATTATCATGAATGGGCACATATGAAAGTTTGGGAAAACTTTGCAGAATGTTTGGTACATTTAAAGGGTCAAGGGATTGACCTTGATGCGATTTATCCTTTGACCACCAAAGGTACTGAGACACCGCATACCTCGGATTTAAATCGTCCTGTTGCTTTGCTAATGGGACCAGAAACACGGGGTTTACCTGAAGATGTTAGAATGATGTTTCCTCAGCAACATTGGATTCGCTTACCTATGGCACCGAATTCACGCAGTTTGAATTTATCCAATGCGACTGCGGTGATTCTTTATGAAGCATGGCGCCAGCAAGATTTTAAAGAGTTAGTTGATTAGTAAGGCTTCAAAAAAGTAGGTTTCAGCTTTTAGCCATGATATAAAAGTAAGTAGTTACTTACTTTTATATGTGTGAATTTAAGTGGAAAATAAAAAAATTACTATTGCTTTTATATGCTGTATTTTACCATTGCAAATTTATGCTTATCCTGATGAAATTCGGATAAAAATGGATCAAATAACGACATCTTTTGAGAAAAAATTTATGTTTTTTCTCTATCTAAAACAAAATAGCAAAACTCCTGAAATCTATAATCAAGCTTTATGTAAAGTTGTTAAAGATCATACAAGTGAAATGAACTCAATTTTAGAAGAGAATCAACAGTATTTAGATGAAGATGAGCGTATGGAAGTTAAATCTGGAACTTTCTTAAGAAAGACAACTGAGCAAGCAAAAAAAACTTTAGCGGAAAATGAAATTTATTGTTTAGATAATTAACTTAATTTTGCAAAGCAGAATACTTTTATATTTAGTGATTAGACCATTTATTTACAGGCTTTAATTTTTCCATTTCTTCACAATATACCCAATATAGTCAAACCACCTAATTATTCATGCAATTGATTTTGATATCAATCATTGATATCCAATGAACCTCACACTTTTTAGAAGATTTTGATCATTCTTTTTTTTGCATTTTTTAATCATGAATGGTCGTGCTATCGTGAGGCGACATGGATGTCGCCATGTTGAGTGGAGGGATGGGATGTACCCTTTGCTTAGTGAAAATTTTTTGTTATCTTTTTATCTGAGCAAAAACAAGGCACTGCTTTGTTTGCAGCGCAAGAGTGAAGCATCGCCTAAGCAGATCTGTATAAACTTTTGATATAAAGTGTGGCAATGAAAGCTTTTAATGATTCAACAATATATTCATTGTATTGATCAAGAGAAATTATTTTTTACTGTATGAGTTTTAAAGCAGGTTGCCTATACATAATTGATTTAAAATAAATGTCTTAGCTTTTACATAATTTTGATGAACGGCATGCATGTATTGTTTTGATATATCGCTTCAGTTATTTATTTATTTCTAAATAGGTGATAGTTTCAGATTTAGGCATTCCTTGGTCATCTGTGATTAAGATATTCAGTTTAATTTTCTCTCCCTTTTTAAGTTCTGAGCGATTTGGATAATTTGCTAAATTCTCTTCTATAACTTGACCAATATAGTGTTGGCAGCCATGATCCGCACGCCCAGCTGCTTGTGCTTTTTTGACAACACCTCTGATGTGCATTGATGTTTCCTCAATCTCACCAAGTCCATCTTTATTGATGTAAAGTGTACGAGTTGAAGTATTTTCTAAAAGTTTAACAATAAGATCACATGAGTTTTCATAAGATGCAAAAGTGAGATTGCTGATCGTGATCAAGATAGAGAAAAATATAATCTTCATTGTTGTTATTCCATTCAGTCTGTAATGTTGGAATTCTATTTAGGTCATATGTTCCCGCGATGATACAGTTTAGGGACATATTGGTGGTATTTAAGTGCATCATATCTGTTTTTGCACTACAGGTGATTTATATTATCGCTGGCTCAGTTTTTGCTTGAACTAAATCAAATTGCCTCTGCGCACGTATCACATGTTGCATATTTCCTTCAGCCCAGATTTTAAATGATAGCGCAGTTTGGGCAAATTCATGTCCCAGTGTTGTTAAAGCATATTCAACTCGAATGACATTGTTTTCATGAATGGTGCGAGAAATAAAGCCATCTCTTTCAAGAATTTTTAATTTTTGAGAAAGCACTTTGGGAGAGATACCCATCAAGTTTTTTTTGAGTTCGTTGAAGTGCTGGGAGTGTTGGTCGAGTTGATAAATGATCAATAAAATCCATTTATCTGCAAATTTTTCAAAAAAAGATCGTGCCGGGCAATCAGGATGAAAAATATTAAAATTGAATGCATTAGTCATAAAATCAACCTCTGTGTAGGCATTTTAGAACAAAAAATTGACCAGTTACCGAGTAGTAACTAATTGATACTAGATTTCAAAAGTATATCATAAATTTATAGCGTTGAAACAGCCTGTGACTTAGTCAGTTGTTTTGACTGACCATAGGATATGAATGGGTATTGTTGCAATGAAAATTACAGATGCAGTCATTTTTATAACAGGTGCAAATCGGGGGTTAGGTTTAGCATTGGCGCAAGAAGCCTTACGACGTGGTGCCCAAAAAGTATATGCAGGAATGCGTAATATTGTTGATTTTAATGAACAGGGCATGATTCCAGTTGTTGTGGATGTAACAGATCCTATTTCCATTCAAAATGCAGTAGCGCGATGTGGTGACGTTAATATTTTGGTGAACAATGCGGGTATTGCCCGTCTTAATCAAAGCCCGGTTGAAAGCAATATTGTGGCAACAACACAAACTGTTTTAGAAACCAACTTATATGGGGTAATGAATACAACTCAATATTTTTGCCCCATTCTTGAAAGTCAGTCTGAAAGTTATATCGTCAATATTCTTTCTGATGTGTCTTGGGAGCCAAGTACACTTTTGGCCAGTTATGCAGTGTCTAAAGCTGCGGCGTGGTCGTTTACCAATTCAACTCGTCAATGGTTATCGCAGTTTAATGTTCATGTGATGGGCGTACATGTGGGGTTTATTGATACAGACTTAACCCATACACTCGATATTCCTAAAATTTCTCCATCTACTGTGGCAAAACAGGTATTTGAGGGAATTGAAGACAATGCATTTGAAGTATTGGTGGGAGCATCCACACAGGCATTGAAAAAAGATTTAACCGCAACATTACCCAGCTATATCAAATATTCAATTCAAAAGTGACATATACACGAGGACTTATCATGTCAAAAATTGCTGTCGTTTATTATTCAGGTTATGGTCATACTCAAGTGGTTGCAGAAACTTTCGCAGCTGAAATTAATGCAACATTGATCCAAATTGATCAGGAAGGAAACATTCAAGATCAAGATTGGGACACTTTAGATGCTGCTGATGCAATTGTATTCGGTGCACCTACTTATATGGCAAATGCGCCATGGCAGTTCAAAAAATTTGCTGATGCATCTTCAAAGCGTTGGTTTACACGTGCTTGGAGTGACAAAATCTTTGGTGGTTTTACCAACAGTGCAAGTTTAAATGGTGATAAGCAAGTGACCTTAATTTCATTGCAAACGCTTGCATCTCAACATGGGGGGATTTGGGTGAGTCTAGGATTGTTGCCAGCCAATACAAAAGATGCAACACGTCAGGATGTGAATAATTTAGGTGGTTCTGTGGGCTTATTGGTTCAATCGCCATCTGATGCCAGTGTTGACGAAATTCCAAGTGGTGATTTGGAAACTGCAAAAGCCTATGCAAAACGTATTCAAGCCATTACGGATAAATTTATTGCATAATTCATGGTTTTATTTCTGGAACCCATCCAAAAAACAAAGGCGCATTAAGCGCCTTTGTTTTTAGAACTTTAGAAATATTTGATTATTCATGCTCATTATGTTGCGGAGCAGGATAGCGGAAACCACGAGTTTTATATGCTAAATAGGCAACACCCAGTACAGCCCAAGCTAATCCAAGCTTTAATGCCATTTCATCAATTTCTAGCCACATTAAAAATACGCTGGCAAAACCAAGTGAAGGAATGACAACATAATTAATGATTTCTTTCAGTGATTTGGTTCTGCCATCGCGTAGTGCGTAGCGCGAAATCACTGAGAAATTCACAAAGCTAAATGCGGTCAAAGCACCAAAACTAATCAAGTTAACGATATGCTCAAGGTCTAGGAAACCCGCAGAGAGTGCAACTACACCGACAATCAAAATATTATAGGTCGGGGTATGTAGTTTCGGGCTGATATGACCAAATACTTTTTTGTTGATTACCCCATCACGTCCCATCACATACATCAAGCGAGATACACCAGCATGTGCCGAAATTCCTGATGCAAGAACCGCAATGACAGCGAAATAAAGCACCAGCTTTTTAAATGCGATACCAGTGATTGCCGTGAGAAGTGTGGTATTGCCCAACGCTTCCAACATCACAGGTTGAGACTCATCCAATGGATTAAAGTAAATCGTTGCATTGCTCGGGAAAAATAACTGGATAAAGTAAGTGCTCACAATGAAGATGATACCTGCAATTAAAGCAGTTGAAAAAATTGCTTTTGGCAAAGTTTTCTCGGCATCTTTGGTTTCTTCAGCCAGTGATGAAAGTGCATCAAATCCGGTGAACGAGAAGCACAGAATCGTTGCGCCTCCAATTAATGCACCAATGGTTGTCATTTCACTCCAAAAAGGAGCAAGTGACCATAATGCAGCTTTATCTGGATTTAATGTGCCATCAGCATAAACGCCTTGCGTGAGCAAGACATACACTTCATAGACAAAATAGAAGATGATGCCCAGCTGAACAACGACAATGGTGCTGTTAAATCGTGCGACAAAACGTGAACCAAATAAGTTAATCACTGTCATAATGGCAGTCAACGCAATAACCCATATCCAGTTATTAACGTCTGGGAATAAAGCCCTTAAGTAGATATCCGCCAAAATAATATTGACGAGTGGAGATAATAAATAATCTAACCAAGATGACCAGCCGACCATAAAGCCGACATTGGGATGGATTGATTTTTGTGCATAGGTATAAGCAGAACCTGAAGAAGGGTAACGCTTAATCATGTGACCATAGCTGATAGAGGTTAAAAGAATGGCAACAAGCGCAAAAATATATGAAGTTGGAACGTGTCCGTGACTTCCATCTGATACTAAACCGAATGTATCAAATAAGGTAAGTGGCTGAATATACGCTAGACCAATAATGATGATATGCCACAGCACAAGATTTTTTTTCAGTTTGGCTGCGGATTGGGTCCCAGTGATATCTGTCAACGGCGTTATCCTCTTAATCGTTGATCAAGGATCAGTCATATTTATAAGGATCGTTTGAGACGAACGATCCCCCCTAAAGAATAAAACAAAAGTGCGCCAATCTACTCTAAAAAGGCAGCCTTTGTCAGTAACTTTGTTTGCTTTTTTAGCAGAAAACATGCCATCTTGATTAAAAAATAGCTGACTGACCATTCTGCAAGATAAAAGCCCGATGTTTAGATAAACATCAGGCCAATTCATATGCGTATATTGTCTTAATTTTAAACAATTACCAAGCTTTTTCTAAGATAGATTTCAAATCTTTCAGGGTTGCTTCTTTAGGGTTGAAAATAATTGATCCATCATTGAGTGCTTTATCTGCAATTTCTTCAAATTGTGATTGAGTGACTTTACCCGTCTCACTGAGTGTACGTGGCAATTTGGTCAGGCTGTTAATGCGATCACGCATTGTTTTCAACATCTCTATGGCTTTATCGGCGCGTTGGTTGGCAGGTGTTTGTGCATAAATATCAGCACCAGCAAGTGGTAATAACAGATCAGCGATTTTGTCACCATTCACTTCTTTATTGTATTCCAGCACATAAGGGAGGAATAAGTTCATACATAAACCATGTGGTAAGTGAGCGACTGCACCTAAAGCATGACCCAGTGAATGAACAATACCAACCATAGAGTTGGAAAATGCGATTCCTGCCATAGTTGATGCTTGTGCAAGTTCTAAGCGCCCGTTGGCATCACTTGGATTATCCAGTACATCAAACAGACTCTTGCTGATTTTTTTGATCGCAGCTGTAGCATAGGCATCTGAGATTGGATTGGCTGCGATACAGGTATAGGCTTCAATCGCATGTGTCATGGCATCCATTGCCGTCATTGCCGTCAAATGCGGTGGCAAGGTCTGAGTCATTCTAGGGTCAAGAATAGCCGCATGTGGCATTAAGTAATTAGATGCAAAAGCCAGTTTTACATTTTTTTGATTATCCGATACCACAGCAGCCAAAGTGACTTCGGAGCCTGTCCCAGAAGTAGTCGGGATCACGAAAAAAGGTTTGAGCGGGCGAGGGAGGTTGTGTGCACCTGAGTATTTTAATAAATCATCACCACCTTCGGATACAAGAATATTGGCAGTCTTGGATGTATCAATGACTGAACCCCCACCCACTGCAATAATCGCATCACAATTATTTTTGCGATAGGCTTGAGCCGCAGCTCGCACAGTTTCTAGGCTAGAGTCTGGAGGTACATCATCAAAGATTACGCCGATTTCAATCTCAGTAGATTCAAAGGCTGCTTCAATCGGTGCCAAGAGTTGATTGGCTCGAACACCTTTGTCAGTAATGATCATCGGGCGTTTAGCGCCTAATGCTGCAAGTTCAAATGGAATGTGCTCAAGCGCAGCATGACCAGCAATCACTTTTACAGGGCAGAAAAATTCGTAATATGGTTTTGACATGGGTTAAGCGCTCCCTTTTAAATATGATTGGGCAACTTTGAGATAAATATTCGCTGCGCCAGCTAATTTTTCTTTTAAGGTTAATTCTGAAGGATATTCCTTGACCGCAAGTTCTGCGACCAGTTTTGGTAAGATCAATGCTTCCATTTTGTTTAAGCAACGCACTAAACGGATCGCATAAGACACATCACCATCTGCAATCATACGGTCATTGGCAAAAGCTTGCGCTGTACTTTCTTGGAATGAAAAGACCAGGAAAGCATGATGAACATGCTTAAAAATAATCGAAAGATCAGGTTTATGATCTAATGATTTGACCAATTCAAGCTGTTGTTTTTGATTCACCTTGGCAATAAAAGAAGCGCCATTTGGAAAAACTTTCATCGATAATGTAAAACCAACAGGGAGTACAGATACTTCATGTTTAATTTCATCATCAACTTGACTCGCCATCACTAAACCTCTGCCAATCACATCCATCATGAGTTTGACATAGGCTTGTTCCAAAGCGGGTTTGATAGATTTACTCGAAATCACTCGCTAATCCCTTATTCAGTTGTATTTTGTTTTAGAGTAATTACTCTAATTTGTTTTTGGGGAAAAAGAAAGTGATTTATTTACATGTGACTTCATCGTCACTTGAGTTTTCGTCAATGACTTCGATCTCACTAAAGTAATTGCTTCGTTGAAAATACTCAACCACATCTTGAGACAATTGATTGTAATCTGGATAATTCTGAACTAAATCACAAACACGTACCATTTCTAAACCTGAATAGCCACAGGGATTGATGGTATGGAAGCCCTCTAAATTGCAGTCAATATTTAAAGCTAAACCGTGATAGCTCCGTCCTCTACGGATTTTAAAACCTAGAGAACCAATTTTCCTTTCATTGACATACACCCCGGGTGCATCAGGTTTGGCATATGCTTCAACTTGATATTTCTTAAGCAAATCAATCATGAGATTTTCTGCATAAGTCACGAGTGTGCGGACATTCCATTTCAAACGGTTCAAATCAAACATGAAGTAAATCACCATTTGACCTGGTCCATGCCAAGTCACTTGTCCTCCACGATCTGATTGCACTACAGGAATATCCGTATGCATTAAGATGTGTTCTGGTTTACCTGCCTGTCCCTGAGTAAGTACGTCAGGATGTTGGAGAATCCAAAGCTGATCAGGTGAGTGTTCATCACGTTGCTCAGTAAAGGATTTCATTTCTTGAAAACGTTCTGAATAAGAACTTAAGTCTTGATACTGGCGAATAATCAGGCGAGGTTTTAGAACAGCATCATTCACTGATATGTATCCTTGAGAGTAGGGAGGATTCATGAATTATAAAGAAATTTGTCCAATAAAAGTGAAAGCTGTTGCTGAACTTTTACAAATAACTGCCCGTCCAATATATTGAAGATAATGAATCGGCATAAAAAACACGCCATATAGGCGTGTTTTTTATTGAACGTCAAATTACAATGCGGTACGGATATGTTCGCAAGCTGCAAGGTCTGCATATAATGCATGGACTTGTTCAAGCTCATCAAAACGCAACTGAGCAGTAATTGAATGATATTTACCTGTACGCGATGGTTGTACAACGAGGGTTGCTTCATCAAATTCTGGAAAATGTTTAACCAAAATTTCGACGACAGCACCACGTAATTCTTCACCCGCATTACCAATCAATTTAATTGGGTAATCCATTGGAAAAACCCAAAGATGTTCTTGTAATTCGCGAGATGGAGTGCGGTCTAACATTTTTTCACCTCTAATTTATCAACAATGCCTGCAACAGTGCAGGCATTGTGTTTGTCTTAAATACTTAATGGGGTTACTCGATTAATTTTCAAGTCCCGACAGCATTCATAGATCAAGCATTGAAATCAGTCATTTTCAAGGAATGAACGCAAATGTTCAGAACGTGATGGATGACGCAGTTTACGTAAAGCTTTTGCTTCAATCTGACGAATACGCTCACGTGTTACATCAAACTGTTTACCAACTTCTTCCAGAGTATGGTCTGTTGGCATATCAATACCAAAACGCATTTTCAAAACTTTGGCTTCACGTTCAGTCAGGTTTTCAAGCACTTCACGCGTCGCTTCTTTTAAGCCTTCTGAAGTTGCAGCATCCACAGGCGAGGTGATGTTGCTGTCTTCAATGAAATCTCCAAGATGTGAATCTTCATCATCACCGATCGGTGTTTCCATGGAAATTGGCTCTTTGGCAATTTTGAGGACCTTACGTACTTTAACTTCGTCCATCTCCAAACGCTCACCTAATTCTTCAGGAGTGGGTTCACGTCCCATTTCTTGAAGTAATTGACGAGATACACGGTTGATCTTGTTGATCGTCTCGATCATGTGCACAGGAATACGGATTGTACGTGCTTGGTCTGCAATAGAACGAGTAATCGCCTGACGAATCCACCAAGTCGCATAAGTCGAGAATTTATAACCACGACGATATTCAAACTTGTCTACTGCTTTCATCAAGCCAATATTACCTTCTTGAATCAAATCGAGGAATTGCAGACCACGGTTGGTATATTTTTTCGCAATCGAAATTACCAAACGTAAGTTTGCTTCCACCATTTCTTTCTTGGCACGACGAGCTTTCGCTTCACCAATCGCCATACGTTTGGAAATATCTTTAATTTCTTTGACGTTTAGATTAAGTTCTTTCTCGATGTCTGCAATTTTTTGTTGAAATGCCAATACATCTGGGCGAACTTTTTCTAAATAAGCTTTCATCTCAGCAGGCGCTTTGGCAATTTGCTCGTCCAACCATGCTGGATTTGATTCTTGACCTGGGAATGATGTGCGGAATTGCGTACGATCCATACGTCCACGGCGAACTGCATAGCGCATCACTTCACGTTCGGAGGTACGAATCTGCTCATGTGTACCACGGATCATTTCAGAGATAATGTCAAACAAACGTGGTGTGAATTTGAACATCATAAATACAGTGGCAAGTGCTTCCATTGCTTCAACACCTTGAGCGCTATTGCGACCATGTTGAGCAATCGTTGCTTTTGCTGTATTCCAAACCGCTTCTAATTCATCGAAACGAACTTTGGCAATTTCAGGGTCCGGACCAGACTCACCTTCAGAATCATCATCACCTTCTGACTCTTCATCTTCGTCATCATCATCCAGTTTAACGTCTTTGGTCGGTTTGGTTGATGAACTGCTTTCATCATCAACTAAATCTTCTGACTCATCTTCTAAAACTTCAGGAATCTCTTCATCTGTTTCAGGATCTAAATAACCTGAAAGAATATCGGCAAGGCGACGTTCACCTGCTTCATAATCTTTATATTCTTGTAGTACAACTTCTACTGCATTTGGCCAGTAAGCGATGGAATGTAAAACATCACGTATTCCTTCTTCGATACGTTTAGCAATGCTGATTTCGCCTTCACGTGTAAGAAGTTCAACAGTCCCCATTTCACGCATATACATACGTACAGGGTCAGTGGTACGACCAGGTTCATTTTCTACAGAGGCAAGTACAGCAGCAGCTTCTTCTTCTGCAACTTCATCGCCAGCTTCGCTATTCCCATCAAACATTGCATCGTCAGTTTCTGGTGCACGTTCATGAACAGGAATACCGACGTCTTGAAGCATTTGAATAATGTCTTCAATCTGTTCGCTTTCTGTGATTGAGTCTGGGAGATGATCGTTAACCTCAGCGTAGGTTAAGTAACCTTGTTCTTTGCCTCGGCTAATAAGAGCCGCTACTTGTGAAGTAGGGGAATGCATTTCGCTCATCTTTACTCTCTTCTCGTTGAATCTGTGGCAGTGAAAAACCGTGCATGATAGCACAATCTGTTAATATATAGATGTGAATAGCTCAGCTATCCCATCAGAAAACCCGTCAAGAATGGTCTGATAGAATGTTTAGAATTCAAATTCAATCAATTAGGTGGGGCTGAAATTGTTATTTTCAAGATCATCCCGTGCGTTTTTTGTCCGAATTTATCGAAAAACAGCAAGACGCAGGGTGGATTATATCATTGCATAAAATAGGGCTTAAAAAAAGCCCAATTTGGTCGATGAATGCAAAAAAAATAAAAAAAACTTGACAAGTTTTCTGAAGACAGATAAATAGCGCCTAGACCCATTCACTTTTTTTCATTATGAGGTAGTTTTAGTGTCTTCTACAGATTTTGAACTAGATGATAACTACGGTGATGATGATGTTAGTTTTGATGAGTCATCAAGCAAAATTAGCGCCAAAGAATCTTTAGAAAAGCGACGTTTGATCGATGATTTACTTGCACAGCGTCGTTTGGAAAAAGATCTAAAAGATTTTGATTATGACATTGATGATGACGACGATTTTGATGATGAAGATTAAAAATTCATTGGGCATAGGCTTGGAAAATGCTATGCTTAAATCTGATCAAAGTTTATTGGAAACAAAATGAGTGCTTTAGATTTAGACCTGCTGAGCGATTATCTAGATGGTGACCAAAACGAATTTGGTCTAGATTTCGCAGCGACTCACGGTTTCTTGTGCGCAACTGCAGTTGGACCTCGTTTTGATCAATGGCTAGATGAGTTGTTTGATAACAATCAAAAGAAAGTGCCAGCTGAAATTATTGCACAAATCAAAGCATGGCTTGAAGCGATTCGTCAGAACTTGGCCAACGAAGAAGGAATTGAGTTTCCTTTTGAAATTGAAGAAGCAGACGTAGAGTCTAGTTTAGGGGACTGGAGCGTAGGTTTTGTAGACGCAATGTTCCTGAATGAAGATGCTTGGTTTGCACCAGAATATGAAGAGCAAATTGTAGATTTAACACTGCCGATGATGGTATTTAGTGGTGTTGATGATGAAGATCCTCAAATGGAGTCATTCCGCCGTAATGGACAGTTGATGGATGAAATTGCTGAAGAAATTCCAGAAAACCTCAATGAGATTTACTTGATGTATCATACACCAAGTTAATCGACTCAGATAAAAAAGCCTGCTTTCTCCAGAGAAAGCAGGCTTTTTTTGTTTTGCCTATAACACACGGATATGATCATATTGAAGGATATAAATTTGAACTATATCTGCGTATTTACACCATATTTTTTATGTCACGGTTGTCGATCTGCAATTTTCTTTAAATTTTCATGAATTTTAAAAATCACAATCAGCAATTCAGAGTAAACCCGCACGGCCAGACCACCAAATACAATAATCAGTACTGCTGAAATCAAACGGCTAAAAAATCCTGAATATGCGCCATAGCCAAAACCAAACAGTGTCGTCAAAGCAGCGATCACGACACCAATCAATCCGAGCCAATATAATACCGTGACAATTTTAGGGGTAAGCATGTCGTTGAGGGTGAATAAATTATTCATATATTAAGTACCTGTTATATTCTTCATTCAATGTTGTATGTGCATTGGTTTGTAAATGATTAAAATTTGCACTTTTGATATTAAATGAGATTTATTACATAATCAATCTTGCAAATAAAACAGGTTGAATTTCCTCCCGGTTTCAATTGTTCACATACAAATGATTTTTGAGTTATTTAAAAGATACTAATTTCTCTCAAAAATCATGATATCAGAATGTTTTTTTCGAAATTTAGAACTTCGCGAAAAGTAAGCTGCAACCTAAAATGAATAATAGAATCCCAATAATCTGATTGATGATAATTTCATGATCTAAAATTTTATTGCGGATTGTAGGGTGAGCGCAAAATAGGGCAATAAGTGCGAACCAAATGAAATGGCTGATTGAAATGAAGGCGCCATAGGATACTAATTTCAGCGTGGAGTTACCCGCTGTGGTCATCAGTTGTGCAAATAAACTGACGACAAACAGGGTCGTTTTGGGGTTCAGACTATTGGTTAAAAAACCATGTCGAAATGCCTGCCAAGCAGTGATGCCTACACCATTTTCATCCAACTGTACTTTGTTTTGGGTGAAGGTTTTGTATCCCAGATAAATCAAATACCCTGCACCAATATATTGAATCATTTGCAAGAGATAAGGCATATGATTTTTTAAAAAACCGAGTCCCAGTAGACTGTATGCCACATGAATCCAGACACCGCCTGCAATTCCCAGCGCCGTACTTAATCCAATTTTACGACCATATAAATAACTGTTGCGCGTCACTATGGCAAAGTCAGCACCTGGGCTAATAACAGCCAAACAAGTGATTAAGATGACGGCAATCATTTCATTCACTCATGTATTCCTTTTTTAGAAAATAAATTATTGTGTATATTTTTCATATATTTGATTTGGAATAAATCAACAATAATTTTTGACTATCTATGAGTTTTTGGAATAAATATAAGAGTGGTTGAATTTCTTCAAGTTTATTTGCCAATTGCTAGATTTATCTTTGTTGCGGCTGTAAAGATTGAGATCAAGTGATTAAATCATCGCCATTTTAAAGATAGTAAGGGGTGCAGGAGTTTGAACATTTTTTAGAAAGGCATGTGGAAAATTATTTTGCAATTGAATTCATATATTTTATAAGTGCAAAGTAGGAAATGTACCGATTTGATCTAAGGAATGGGTGGGCGGTCAGCATCGTGCTTATCCATTTATACGCTCTAGATTTTCAGATTTGATATTCTTGACTGTACTGACTTAGCTCTTTTTAAGTTTTCGATATAGCCAGTACATGATGAAAATTACCACAATGAAAATAATCACATAGCTCACCTGACTGAAAATCTGTTGCATCAACGCAGTATTGTTTCCAAAGTAATAGCCGACTGCAGCAAGGAAACTGGTCCAGATGACAGTGCCCAGACTGCTGTACAGCATAAACTTCCAGAAGGGCATATGGCTCATACCTGCCGGAATACTAATCAACGAGCGCACAGCTGGAATCATCCGCCCAAAAAAGACCACATTGTGACCATACTTCTCAAACCATTCTAAAGCCTTTTTAACGTCTTCTGTCTTGATAAAGAGATATTTTCCATAGCGATCTATCCAGTCTAAAATTTTTCGATTGGGAATCTTATACCCGACCCAATATAACAAGGCTGCTGCAACAAGTGAGCCCATACTTCCTGCAATAATGACACCTGATAGGAGCAACTGTCCTTGAGATGCGGTAAATCCTGCAGATGGCATAATAATTTCAGAGGGAATAGGGGGGAAAACATTGTCTAAAAACATCAGCAGAGCAATACCGAAGTAACCCAGTTGCTCCATGATCGCAATAATCCAATCAGTCATTTTATATATAAAAATAGGCAGTTATAAACATACTATTGTGTACATTTTAGAAAATATAGTAGGGATTTGTTGTGCTTGAAACTGTTTTGATTAAATCATCAAAAAGCGTATAGAAATTTTTTTATAAATTTAAACCTGATATACAACATCCGACAGATATTTCAAAAAAAGCCGCAGTGGATTAACTACGGCTTTCTGTGGGGAGTGTTCTAAAATTAAAGACGTTTGCGCTTTGCTGCAACAATTTGAGATTGGCGCATTCGGAAACCTTCTTTTTGCTTCTCAGATGTTTTGTCAATGCAGTATTTACAGGATACACCGTGTTCATAACTTGGAAGAGCAGCTTCTTCCGGAATCAATGGCCAACCGCAGGCATGACATTTAATATTTTCACCTTCTTGCATGCCATGTGTGACAGCAGTACGACCATCAAATACGAAGCATTCACCTTCCCACATACTTTCATCAGCAGGGGTTTCTTCAAGATATTTTAAAATACCGCCTTTAAGATGATACACCTCGTTAAAACCTTCTTGTAAAAGCAAAGAAGTCGATTTTTCACAACGAATTCCACCGGTACAGAACATCGCAATTTTTTTGTCTTTATGCTGTTCTAACTCTTTTTTTACGTAGTCTGGAAATTCTCGGAAAGTCTCTGTCTTTGGATCTATGGCACCTTTGAATGTACCCGCCTTATATTCATAATCATTGCGTGTATCAATTAAAATGACATCATCACGAGCAATCAATTCATTCCATTCTTTAGGATCTAAATAGTGACCCACTAGATCACGTGGCTTGACTTCTACACCCAGTGTGACAATTTCTTTTTTAAGTTTAATTTTCATTTTACGGAACGGTTTTTCGGCACTATGGGATTCTTTGTATTCCATCGTGCTGAAACCTTGATCTAACAGGAATTGATGAATTGTATCAATCGCTTGACGGTCACCAGCAACTGTTCCGTTGATTCCTTCATCCGCTACAATAAGAGTACCACACAGGTTGATTGTTTTTACCAACTCTAAGAGACGCTGTTGAAGATCAGCAGGATCTTGAACTTCTTTGAATTGATAAAGTGCGGCAACAACCCAACCAGAGGTCGCTTGCTGTTCTACAGGTGCAAGCTGTTCTACAGTAGCGTTCATGGAGTACTCCAAATATAAAATAGGACAAAATTAAAGGCGGCTATTTTAACGTGATTTGCCGGAATTTGCGAGAAAACCCTAGTATTTGTAGTGCTTTTTTATTCCATGAGAAAAATATGGGTTTTTATACTAAATCTAGTGCTTTAAAATAAACTATATACAATATATAGTATTGCGGAATGATGGTTTTATGCTGGAATCTGCGCAGTTTTGTGGATATAAGGAGTATATTTTGAGTAATGAGCGTCGAATACCAACTTTAACACCATGCGCTGGTCGTTGCTCAACGGTATTTGGTGATTCTGTATGTCGTGGTTGCCGTCGCTTTAATCACGAAGTCATTCAATGGAATACATATAATTCTGATCAACGGTTAGCGGTTTGGAAACGCTTAGATGCGCAGTTAGACCAGATTTTGGTTCCAATGCTTCCGCTTGCGGATTTAAGGCATATAGAAGGTTTTATTCAAGCTAAGCGCATTCGTGTACTCGATTCGGCTTCAAAGGGTCGTAAGCTATATCATGCTTTAAAACTTTGTGAAAAAAATAAGCATCTGGCTGAGGAAAGTGGTTTAGGCATTCAGCCTAAGCAGGTTAAGCCATTATGGGATGAGTTTGAGCGCCGTGTGTTGGCTTTGGCAAAAGCAAGCTATGATTTTGCCTGGTTGCGTGCAGATGGTATTCGACAAAGTATTTTGCATTTGGAAGATGTTTAGATCTTTACGCTATATGTTTTAAAAATAAATTAAAGCGATAAAAAAATCCCAATTCCATCATGTGAATTGGGATTTTTAAATGCAAATTATATTGTCAGTAAATTTCTAAATATTATGTTTGAGGCGGTATTGAACCAATTCCTCGATGGTAATGACAGTCAAATGGTGTGTCTGAGCATAAGCAAGCACTTGAATTCCCGCAGCCATTGTTCCATCCGGATTAGTGACTTCACATAGTACGCCAGCCGGTTTTAGACCCGCCATACGAGCCAAATCAATTGAACCCTCAGTATGACCACGTCGTGTCAATACACCTCCATCGCGACCACGTAATGGGAAAATATGACCGGGACGGTTTAAATCACTTGCTACCGCTCCTGTTTTAATCGCAGCATGAATTGTGGTGGTGCGATCTTTTGCTGAAACGCCTGTTGTAACACCTTGGGCAGCTTCAATGGTCACAGTGAACGCTGTTTTAAATTGACTTGAATTGTCCTGCACCATAGGCGGTAATTCAAGATGGTCTGCGAGTTCATCAGTGAGTGTCAAACAGACAATACCGGAACCATCACGAATCATACGCGCCATGGTTTCGACATTGAGTGTTTCAGCAGCAACAATCAGATCAGCTTCATTTTCACGATCAAAATCGTCCATGACCAAAACAGGTTTGCCTTGGCGCATATCTTCTAAAGCTTGTGCTATACGTTGATCGGCAGGAGATAAAGCAGAAAAGAATATTTCAGGTTGAATTAAACTAGACATTGAAACGCTCTCGTAAAAGTAAAAATACGGTGGAACATTTCAGGACATGTGAAATAGTGGCGTTACAAAAGCATTTCCAATACAAAGTATTGAAATCTATAGCTGTGACGTCGTCTTCTTTCATCCGGACTATACCGTCGGCTTTGGTATTTCACCAAATCTGCAAACCACTGTTGAATGTGATTCGCTCGTGGGCTGTTGGATCATGATTGAAAATCGGTCCAATTTACCACCGGTGGGGAATTACACCCCGCCCTGAAGCGATGTAGATTTATTATAGTCAGTTTTTATTGAAAAGGATGCTTTTTTTTAGAATGATGAGTACTATACTTAGAACAATAGTTGCTATAGAAAATAATCAAATTTATACATCATTTCATCCTATTTATTGTCATAGTGATTCATAACAACAAAGAATAAATAAGAGGGGCGTGCATTGCTTAATATTCAGCAAGAATTATATTCATGGCGAAATGATCACTTTGTTAAGCATTTACAGATTGTGGGATTTGCGCTTATCGCCGTCAGTATTTTATATTTGACTGCAGCAAATTGGTTGATGTTGCCTCACACATTCCAGTTGGCAATTCCTCAGGTTTTATTGTTATCGAGTGCTTTAGCAAGCCTTTTTATGACACAGCATGATTATTTAGTGCAGTGTTTACATACAATGAGTGGTTTAATGCTGGGGTTAAGTTTGGCTGTCATTGGTCAAATTTATCAAACAGGTGCGGATAGCTATCTACTGTTTTTAATCTGGTCGATTTTATTACTTCCATGGCTGTACCGTCCTAATATCGGTGTTTTTAGCTTGATGTGTATTATCAGCCAACTCACCCTATTTTTATTTTTTAAACAAACATTTTGGGCAGATGAATATCCAGTCATATTCTTAGTCAGTTTGAATCTACTTTCATTATTTCAGTTTTATCTTTGCCTTCGTTATTATCAAAAGCTGCGTTATCTGTTTATTTTATGGTTTGGCATTCTTTCAATTTGGCATATGGGGGTATTTCTATATGCAGATGGCAGTTTAGCATTCGCTACAGCCATGGTCTTTACTCTGCTAAAAGTTAAGATCGCATATTTGCTTTCATCATTTTTCCTACTTTCTGTTGCATTGACTTATTTTTATCGTAAAAGGGATCAGCTGTGCAGTGTATTGTCGGCAGTAGGGCTTGGAATAACTTTTACACTGGTGATTTTTAAGTGGATGGAGGGTCTGTTTCGTGAGTCTGAAGTACTTGGATTATTTTTAATCGCACTGGTGATTTTTAGTTGGTTTGCACTGATTACTTATCTGTTGATTAAATTTATCCCTCAAAATAGATTTAACAATATACCTATTGCGGTAGGTGCATGGATTGCAGGTGTCTTATTGGCATCATTGATGCTGACATTTTGGGGTAATTTTTCCTTGATCATGGGCGCAGTTTTTGTGCTATTGGCTGCCTTTATTTTAATGAAAAAACAGACTTTGTTTTTAAGACAATTTGCTTATTGTATATGGGTTGCAGGGCAAAATGCTGTGATTTTCCATACATTTGAATTAACGGATCTATTCTTCCCAATTTTCTTTATTCAACTGATCCTGCTAGCGCTCAGTTATTTTATCCGCACACATTGGTTCTTTGTTTTTATTCAGATATTTGCTTTGTATCTGTCTGGCATTGCGATGATTTGGGACATCAGTACTTTCTTTGGCGTACATCGTTTTGTTGAAAATTTCTCATATCTGGTCCTATTGAGTTATGGGTTTTATCTGGTCATGATCTGGATAGATCGTATTCAACCCCGTCAGTATCAACGAAGTTTAGCACTGGCTAATTTGTTGATTATTCTCTCGTCCTTGGGTTTTTATACTTTATTTGGTCAAGATGAATTGGATCAAATCAAATATATTCCTATCCTCTACTTGGGCTTACCTATTTTATGGTTGGCTTTATTTATGCTGTTGCGGATGCGCAATCAATTTAGCTTGATTGCCCAATTGATATTATTGGCTTTTGCAGCGGTATTGATATTTTATGGTTATTTTGAAATTTTTATTTGTATTGCCATCCTTTCGTGGGCATTGTCACAGCGAGATAAGATTGTCTATGGTCTAGCTTTAGTGACTTTGGTGCTGATCCTGTGGTTTATTTATTATGCCTTGAATGTCAGTTTCCTTGTGAAGAGTCTAAGTATTTTTAGCTCAGGACTACTTTTATTGATACTCACTTGGGTGCTGCATAAATTCCAAATAAAAGAGAGAGTCAATGTATGAAAAAAATCATTCCTCTTTGTCTGGCTTGTATCAGTATCATTATTTTCCTGGGAATAATTTTTAAGAATGAACAACATTTAAAGAATAGCCAAAGTATCTATGTCCGTTTGCAACCTGTAGATCCTCGTTCATTTATTCAAGGGGATTATATGGCACTTAACTATCAGCTTTATTTGATTCCGCAGGATACAAGGCTATCAACTGGTAAGCCCTTAGATGCTGCAAATATCGATAAAGAGTCTACCGAGTCAATCAGTCAGGTATTTTCAGGGCGTTATTATGATGAACATATTAAAAATAAGTCCTCGATTTTGACGTAT
The DNA here is from genome assembly GCF_015676285.1 of Acinetobacter sp. Res13-Abat-PEC15-P4-01. NCBI lineage: Bacteria > Pseudomonadati > Pseudomonadota > Gammaproteobacteria > Moraxellales > Moraxellaceae > Acinetobacter > Acinetobacter sp. Res13-Abat-PEC15-P4-01. Next base: position 70,990 of record NZ_JADAIN010000015.1, read on the forward strand.
GTAGTATTAGATCAGCAGCGTCGAGTGATTCATACTTATTTTGCTCCTCCTGAAAATATGGCAACTCTCAAGTTGATATTAAAAAATCCAGACAATCGATATACGTCATTATATCCGGCTTCTAAAAGCTTTTTATTTGCGGAAGGTTTGGGACAATGTTATCAAGCTGCGCATTATGCAGAGTTTAAAGTTGACAAGCAGGGGAATGCGATCCTTGCATCTCTAAAAGGAGAGCAACTACAAGATTTGGACTGTGAAAATAAACAGCGTTGGCGAGATGGATTGCGTTCTACCAACAAAGCATTATAAGCAGATTAGGCAATAAAAAACCCGCATGATTGCGGGTTTTAAAGTTTTTATTGTTGCTTAAGCAACTTGAACAGGAATACAGTTTGCTGTGTGATTCACTGTATTATCTGGATTTGCATAAACAAGCCGTGGTTTGTGCGCATCTGCTTCAGCATTGGTAAAGTCACCAAAGGTTGCAATGATCATTAAATCACCCACATCCGCTTGAAGCGCAGCACCACCATTGACCGAAATAATGCCTGAGCCTTCTTCTCCACGAATCGCATAAGTTGTAAAACGTTTACCATTGGTCACGTTCCACATATGAATTTCTTCATATTCACGAATACCCGCCAAATCCAATAAAATACCGTCGATTGCACAAGAGCCTTCATAATGTAATTCTGCTTGTGTTACAACACAACGATGGATTTTTGCTTTTAATAAACGAGATAGCATGATGCGCGTCTCCAGAGTTGCCCTTACGATTGTTATCTTGCGGTGAATCAACAATTTTCAATAGGGGGGATACATTTGAAAGCGCATTTTGCTCTTAAAAATGAATCATGGCAAGAAAAATTGTTGAACAAGAAAGATAAAATTTAGCGTCAAATTAAGGTTTATAGGCGTTGATTTGATTCATAGCTTGCTGAATCTCACCATTGACCAGTAATTTAGTTCTGCCTAAAGCATGATGTATTGCATCGTCCATCAGTGTCTGTTCACTACTTGGTGCTTTACCAAGAACATGTCCTGAAACTTTTTCTTTAGCACCAGGATGACCAATACCAATACGCAGACGATGAAAATTAGAACCGATATGCGGGACAATGTCACGTAGACCATTGTGTCCACCATGTCCACCACCCGTTTTTAAACGAATTACACCTGGATCCATATCCAGCTCGTCATGGGCGATCAGAATTTCTTCTGGCTTGATTTGATAGAATTTTGCGAAAGGAACAACACTTTGACCAGAAAGGTTCATATATGTTGTTGGTAGTAGCAGACGAACATCTTGTCCTTCTATATTGCCACGACCACTGATTCCTTTGTACTTTGAATCAGTTTTTAAAGTAATGCCATATTGGTCTGCAAGGCGTTCAACGAACCAAAAGCCTGCATTATGGCGGGTTTGGGCATATTCAGAACCTGGATTACCCAAACCAACAATCAGTGAAAGTTTACTCACTCATTTGCACCATTGAACACTTATGCGCGTTTGAAGTCAGCGTGCATAGGCGTGTTTTTAGATGGGTGACGTTGTAACGCTTGGATTTTAACGCTTTCAACTTTACCATCAATGTTGATTTCAACAACTTCTTCAAAGAAAGCATTGCTTTCTAAAGCTTTAACAAGCTCACGAAGTTCTAAAGTTACTGCTACAGGTTCAGCAGCGCCACCGTAGATGATCGCTGGAACTTTATTTTGAAGACGAAGGCGGCGGCTCGAACCTTTCCCTTGAACTGCTTCTTCACGTGCTACTGCATTTAATACGAAGTTTGCCATGATGACATTTCCTCATTGAGTTTAATTGACTGAACTTTCGACCAGTCCAGTGATAGAAAGCCCCACCTAGAGGCAGGGCTTTGAAAATTTTGCGCTATTATAGATAAGAATCAAACATTGCGCTAATAGATTCTTCGTTGTTAATACGACGAATTGTTTCAGCAACCATGCTGGCCACTGAAACTTGGCGAATCTTACCAAGTTTTAAAGCTTCTTCTGAAAGTGGAATTGTGTCAGTAACAACCAATTCATCAATCACAGATTTGCTTAAATTTTCAAGTGCTTTACCAGAAAGTACAGGGTGTGTTGCATAAGCAACCACTTTACGCGCACCAAAAGTTTTTAATGCATCGGCAGCTTTACACAAAGTACCAGCTGTATCGACCATGTCATCCACGATCACACAGTCACGATCACGTACATCACCAATCAAATGCATCACTTGTGATTCATTGGCTTTTTGACGACGTTTATCAATGATAGCTAGGTCGATATCACCCATTTGTTTTGCAACAGCGCGTGCACGTACAACACCACCAACGTCAGGTGAAACCACCATTAGGTTGTGATGCTGTTGTTGACGCAAGTCAGCAAGCAATGCCGGTGTACCGTAGATGTTATCTACAGGGATATCAAAGAAGCCTTGGATTTGGTCAGCATGTAAGTCGATCATGACAACGCGGTCAATTCCAACAGTTGTCAGCATATCTGCAACAACTTTTGCTGTAATTGGAACACGTGTTGAACGTGGGCGACGGTCTTGACGAGCATAACCAAAGTAAGGAATTACAGCGGTAATACGACCAGCACTTGCACGACGCAGAGCATCAGCCATGACTAAGATTTCCATCAGGTTATCATTGGTCGGGGCACAAGTGGGTTGTACGATAAATACGTCTTTACCACGCACATTTTCAGTAATTTCGACAGTGATTTCACCATCAGAAAATTTACCTACAGCAGCAGCTCCAAGAGGAATGTGCAAGTGGCTAACGACTTTTTGGGCGAATTGTGGATGCGCAGTTCCACTAAAAACGACAAGATTGGGCATGAAGCACCCTTGGCGGTTGGCAGATTTGAAATTAGATGGCAGGGGCGGCTGGATTCGAACCAACGGATGCCGAGATCAAAACCCGGTGCCTTACCACTTGGCGACGCCCCTAATGCGGCAGAATTTTAGTGTTTTTGCATGTTTCTGTCAAGGTAAATCAACATTAAATGCAAATACCATGTTCTGTCTTTTTTGAGAAAATGGCAGGGGCGGCTGGATTCGAACCAACGGATGCCGAGATCAAAACCCGGTGCCTTACCACTTGGCGACGCCCCTAATTCGATGTTGTATTTAATGGCAGGGGCGGCTGGATTCGAACCAACGGATGCCGAGATCAAAACCCGGTGCCTTACCACTTGGCGACGCCCCTAAAATACAACGATCTATACAGATGAAAATGATGGCAGGGGCGGCTGGATTCGAACCAACGGATGCCGAGATCAAAACCCGGTGCCTTACCACTTGGCGACGCCCCTATCATTACACTTTAAAATGAGTGAGTGGTGATTCATTCAAACTGTTCACCAAAAAGGCTTTGCAGGGTGAATGATTTAAAATATCATCAATCTTCATTTGTTCAGTGACTTCAACAAAAACACAAGCACCTGTACCTGTAAGCTTTGCTGTACCGAACTGATCTAAATACTGCATGGCTTCATCAACTTCAGGATATAAACTTCTTGCCAATGGCTCAAAGCTATTTCTGAAATCAGATGGCTTTAGCTGATAGGCGCAAAATTTAGTAGGCTTCGTATCTCTTGTCAATGTTTTTTGTGAAAAAAGTCGTTGAGTGCTGATAAAACAGTCAGGTTTTAACACAATGTATTGTTTTTGATCTAAGTCTATGAATGTTAAGTGTTCACCAATCCCTTCTGCCCAGGCATTACGACCATGCACAAAGATAGGAACATCTGCACCCAATTTAACGCCAAGTGCTGCCAACTGTTCAGTATTTAACCCACACTGCCATAATTGGTTTAAGACGATCAGTGTTGTTGCTGCATTTGATGAGCCTCCACCTAAGCCAGCTCCCATGGGAATATTTTTTTCGATACGAATATTCAAACCACTTGAGTGTTTTGCATGAGGAAGTAGCATGTGTGCTGCTCTGTAGATCAGGTTTTGTTCCAGATCTACATGCTCCAATCCTTCAATTACGATTTGATTAGAATCTGTTTGGCTAAATTCCAGCCAGTCATATAAATCAATGAGCTGAAAAATACTCTGCAACTCGTGATAACCGTTTTCACGGCGACCAGTAATATGCAAAAACAGGTTTAATTTTGCAGGTGAGGGAACACGAAGCATAGATTTGATTGCCTGATGTTGAGATTTAACGGTTTTGAATCACCATTGTAATACGATTTTCCTGACCTGATTCAAGTTGTTGCTTTAAAATCAGCTTGTTGGGTAAGGTTGCCTGATTGTTATAGTTGAAATCCACGGTCCAACCATCTTCAACGATTTGAGAAATACGTTGAGTTGAGTCACGTGCGACTTGTGCATTTTCAGTAGCAGGATAGCCTTGAACCCAATCAACGATATGTGTGATGGGGGCAACCCAACCTGTGGCTTTTTCAAGAAGCTGTTCAGGGCTTTCAGCTGAAATTAAGCCAGTCTTGGCGCTATTTAAAGTAACTTCACCGGACTTGCCTTCAATAATAGTTTTACCAAGACCCAAGATACCATTTAGCTGGATATTGAAGTCATGGTCGTTTTGCGCCCACGTATAGAATGCACTACCCGATTGCTTGGGGGTTTTTACACCGATTTTTCCCTCAAGGTTGAATTGATTCGACGGTTTTTGAGTTGAACCATCTGTTGGTTCCAGTGTAGGCGTAGTTACAACAGGTTTAACCACTTGCTGACACCCTGTAAAAGCGAGTGTTGCTGTTGCAGTAAGGGCAAAGATGATTTGCTGAATGTGACGCATATAGGCGATTAACTCTTTTTAATATGTTGCGGTAATATTAATGAATCTAATTGATTTAATTGAGGATCATTTGGATGATTTTGTTTGAGTTGTTGTAACACTTCATTAAATTGCGGCAATGCACCTTGCATATACAACGACTTTGCATATCGGATGCCAATATTAATACTATGACTCAAACTATAAGCCTTGGAGAGAATATTCGAGGCAGCATCAAAATCATTTTGCAAAAAGGTAATATATCCCAGAGTATCCAAAATAGATGCTTGATCAGGAGCATATTCCAGTGCGTGTTCAGCATAGCGTCGCGCCTCGTCTAGACGTCGATTTTGCAGAGCCAGGGTATAGGCATAAGCATTTAGATAAGCCGGATTATTGGGCTCTAAACTCAATAATTGTTTGAGTGCTTTATCCAGAATATCGCGATTTTCAAACGGGTCTAGCAGTAAAATTTCAGAGTATAAAATTTCGGGGTCGTCGGGTAGATTCTTGACAGCTTCATTGAGCAAACTCAAAGCTGCTTTTTTATTGCCCATACGTTTTAAAATTTCTGCTTGTGCTTGATACAAGAAACTTGCATGTTGTGGATAATTTACACGTTCCTGAGTCAAAAAGCGCAGAGCATCATTCATTTTATTTTGTCTTTCAAAAATCGAGACAAGATTTCGACGTGAAACCGTATATAAATTTCCATCCACTAAACGATAATAGGCTTTTGCGGTTTCGTCATTCTGCTTACGCTCAGCATTGACCGCTAAATAAAAATAAGCTTCGTTTTGATAGCGAGACGAATAACGTAATTCAACCAAGTACTGTTCAGCCTGGTCAAATTTTTTTAAATCAATTGCCGTTAAGCCAGCAATAAACAAAGCTTCCTCAGCATCGGGCCATGTTTGAATAATGGTTTCCAATTTATCCAATGCCAGTTCAGGTTGATGCGTTTTAATCAGGTATTTGACTTCGGCGAGTCGAATATCATAGTTATATTTGTTTTTGCGACTGCTGCGATTGTACCATTTTAAGGTTTCCTCTTGATCTCCTAATGCCTCGAGCAGGTTGGCTTTCATGAGAATAAAACCAGTCACTTTTGGACGCTTTTTCAATGCTTTATTGACTGTCTTAAGTGCTTGTTCAATCTCATCACTTTGTGCTTCTAAACCTGCAATTAAGATTAACACTGAAGGATTATTTTTTTCTTTGCTCGCTCGAAGTGTGCTGAGTAGATTTTGACGGTCAACTTCAGACTCAGGAGCAATTCCTTCTAGAATTTTTTCTAAATCAGCATTTGGATCGATTGTGAGAATACTGTCGAGCGTTTCAGCAGCCAGTTCATACTCATGTGATTTGAGTGCAATATGTGCCAAATAAAATTTAGCAGGAACATCTTCAGGTTCTTGTACAACCCAATGCGTTGCAATATCTAATGCTGCTTTTAAATCATTTTGTTCAATCGCTACATTGAGCGCACGTTGTTTAATGGTGGTCGAATTACTGCGAATTGCCAATACCGTATAATTGTGTAAAGCAGTTGCTGTATCATGATATGCCAGTGAAAATTCAGCAATGATGCTTTGTTTTAATGCATTTGTATTATATTTTGCATGATAAAATTCTCCAGATGCTCTAATATGAGCACTAGAAGCCATGCTACCAACCAGTAAGAATGTGGTAGAATATTGCTTAATTGTCATGCCGCTTAAGCGGTTGTTTATTTGACGCAATTTTTCCGAATCCAAGTATGCTTTTTATGACACCGTTATTGCACAATAGCATAAATTTAGCGAAATGATGATCTGATATGTCTTTCTTTGCATTGGGTGTCAACCATCAAACTGCCTCTGTTGAGCTTCGTGAGCAGATTGCTTTTAATCCAGAACGATTAAAAGATTTGCTGACGCAGCAAAGCCACAGCCAAAATTTAAATGATATGGTGGTGGTCTCAACATGTAACCGCACTGAAGTCTACGCCATGGCTGAAAATGCCGATATGGTATTAAATTGGCTTGCCCAAACCAATGGTATTGATGTAAAGCAATTGTCAAATCATGTATATCGTTATGAAAATACAGATGCTGTTTCACATTTAATGCGTGTTGCCAGTGGCTTGGATTCTTTGATGTTGGGTGAACCTCAGATTTTGGGACAGGTCAAATCCGCATTGTCAATCGCTAAAAATGCTGAAATCGTTTCACAGAATCTCAATCAGATTTTTGAATATGCCTTTTATGCAGCTAAACGTGTGCGCTCTGAAACGGCAGTCGGAAGTCATGCCGTATCGATGGGCTATGCAGTTGCACAGCTTGCTTTACAAGTATTTAGCAAGCCTGACAAACTGACGGTGATGGTGGTTGCAGCAGGTGAAATGAATAGCCTGGTGGCTAAACACTTGGCTGAAATGGGTGTGGCAAAAATTCTCATTTGCAATCGAAGCCGTGAACGTGCAGAAAAGCTAGCACAAGAAATTGCACATCGTGTTGAGGTGGAAATCATTCCTTTTGATGAACTTGCAACTCAACTTTATCGTGCTGATGTAATTTCAAGTTGTACTGGGAGCTTACATCAGGTAATTGCTTATACTGATGTAAAAGCGGCACTAAAAAAACGACGTTATCAACAAATGCTTATGGTCGATTTAGCTGTTCCCCGTGATATAGATCCGAAAGTTGAAAGTCTGGATGGTGTTTATCTTTATGGGGTGGATGATTTACAGAGTGTGATTGATGAAAATCTAGCTCAACGTCGGCAGGCTGCCGTTGAAGCTGAGGTGATGGTCAATCAACTGGTCACTCAATTGGTTACGCATCAGAAAGTCAAAGATGCGGGCAGTACCATTCAGCAATTCCGCGAGCATGGTGAAGAGCAACGTCAAGCGGAACTTGCACATGCCTTGGAGCGTATTCAAGCAGGTGAAGATACTCAGCATGTATTAGAGGATTTTGCCCACCGCCTGACCCAAAAATTATTACATCCTGCCTCGATTTTACTGCGTCAAGCAGCCCAGGATGAAGATCCATCTCATTTTGAATGGATGAAAGAAAATATTCAGGATATTTTTGAGCAAGAACGAAAACCTAAAGCAAAATAGAAAAATTTCATTCAGTTGAATGCGGTGTTTTAAATGAATCAAGGTGACATATTTTAAGATTGAATTATAAAAAATATTAATTTTTCAATATCTTATTTTGTTATGCGTCCTGAAAAACAGACCTTCTCATAGCTTTGCTTTCGAATAGTTTTGACATTCAGTAATACAACCCACAGAAGCCGTTAAGCGACATGCGCTTCAAGATATGGATTGTATGTTAGCTATGAACCAACTTTAAACTAATTTGTTTTGTTAATTCATTGAGTTGTTTACGTAAATTACGAGACTCACTTAATGAGGCTGGTGCTTTAAGTTTTTGCTTTAAATACTTTTCTTGTAATGCCAGAGAGTAGTCCGAAGCTAACTTATCTGCCATTTCCGGCGCTTCTGTCAAAGCTTGAATATTGGTTCGTTGCATAATTTCGGATAATTCTAAGTGATATGCACTGCAAGCACCTAAAATATAATAGGTTGCCAGTTCTTGATCATCGGGCAAATCATCAAAAATACGGTCAAAAACAGCGAGGACTTTTGCCAGCAATTCATCTGGATGAATAAATGCACGCAAGACTTCAAAGTGAATATATAAAAATGGATGCTGCATCAGAATGGCAACAGCAAAGTCTTCATCTTTGGTACGAATGTTAAATGACAGCGATGCATCCAAGCTGACTTGAGGCTGCCATTTGCGGTTAAAGCCCAGCTTTTCTTTAAAAAATTGTCTTAACAGATAACGATATGAACCTTGTTTGGGAAGTAGCTCAGTCAATTGATTCAGTTCAGCCATCACCTGACTTTTCCCTTCAGGCGTTGTAACGTCATAATTTTGGCTCAATAAGGCAAAGACAAAATCTGATAATAATGGAGATTGTTGCCAGATCCGCTGAAAAGTTTCCAGACCTTCCTTGCGAATTAAAGAGTCTGGATCATGTTCTTTGGGAAGTACAAAGAATTTAAGTTCACGTCCATCATTTAACAAGGGCAAGGCGATTTCTAAAGTTCGACGAGCGGCTTTTTGACCTGCTGCATCTCCATCAAACGCAATGGTGATCTGATTGTTTTGTTTAAATAAAATACTTAAATGATCGGCATTGCTTGCTGTACCGAGGGTTGCCGTTGCACCAGAAATTCCATTTTGCTGTAGCGCAATAACATCCATATAACCTTCAACCATGAGCCAGTTTTGAGCACGGTCTTTGCGCCCCTCATACAAGCCATAGAGAAGTTGATTTTTATGGAAAACTTCTGAATCTGGGGAGTTGATATATTTTGGTTTGATCTCGTCATTGAGCGCACGTCCCCCGAAACCAACGACACGACCTTTATGGTCTCGGATAGGAAATATTACCCGATCACGAAGTAAATCAAAGTCACGTCCACTATCACTGGTACGAATCAAACCCAGTAATTTTAGACCTTCAATATCTTGAGGGAATGCTTTTTCTAAATGTTGCCAATCTTCAGGTGCATAACCCAAACGCCAATATTGAATGGTTTCGGTACTTAAACCACGATGCTTAAAGTAATTTTGTGCAACTTTACTCTGTGGTAATTGGCGTTCATAGAATTGAGCGATATTTTCAAGTAAGTCGTAAAGATTCCCATCTTGTGGAATGTGTTCAAAGCCTGTCTGATCAAATTGAGTGGGATCAAAATGTTCTGGATCTGGATATTGATTAAATGCCTCAAAAGGATCCATTTCAAAAACAGGGGGGCGTGCTGATTTCTGTTCATTTGACGATGAATCTACATTTTTATTTTCTTGGATTTGAACTGGAGGTCTGGCTTGTGGTTTTACCGTTTCACGCTTGTAAGACAACTTTTTATTGTCCTGGTTGTCTTTAGGAAGCTCTACACCTGCGTGACTGGAAAGCTCTTTCATGACATCGACAAAGTTTCGATTATCAATATCCATGAGAAAACGGATGGCATTGCCGTTTGCCTGGCAACCAAAGCAATGATAATACTGTTTGTCACGATATACATGAAAAGAAGGGGACTTTTCCTGATGAAAAGGGCAGCAACCTGAATAGGTGCGACCCGTTTTTTTCAATTTCACACGTTGACCGATGAGATCGACAATATCGGTACGATCTAAAATTTGATCTATTGTGTGCTGAGGAATAGCCATAAAGTTAAAGTCATGTATCGTGATCAGTCTTTTTTAAGTTTAACGCAGTTTTAAACTTAAAAATATCCATGAATAAAAAAGACGGGTAAAAAACCCGTCTTGATTTTTCGCGATCATGTCCTGTCAAAGACGATATTTCCTATCACGCATTATTTACGTTGACCGTCATATAGGCTTTCATCTGCTCGAGCAGGTTCTTTTGAAACTTCACGATTCGGACGATCAAGCAAGCCAAAGCTAACTTTATTCAATAGGCTTGACTTCTGTTCTGAGTGGGTTGATGTTTCCGTATTTGTATCTTTTGATACTTCAGCTTTTTCGCCGCGACCCAAAATACCAAGAGTCGCGCGGTTCCACCAGCTTCCTTCTTTACGAGCAGCACGTAGATTGACTTCACCATTGGATTTAACAAGGTTTGGATAATTCAGTTTAAGTACTTCAATATACTGTTGTGCAGTATCTTTATCACCCAGCTTGTCGTAACCATACGCCATGGTGGCTAAAGCTTCAGGAATTTGTGGAGTTTGTGGGTAATGTTCAACCACCCATTGTGAACGTTCGATTGCCGCCAAATAAGCCTTGCGTTTAAGATTGAAACGGGCAGTATTCATCTCACTTTCAGCCAACTCCTGACCGATGTATTTCATGCGTTGCGCAGCATCAACCGAATATTGACTGGATGGATAGCGACGAATCAAATCAACAAAGTTTTGATAAGCATTTTTTAAGTAACCGACATCCCGATGTGCCTGTTTCAATGAAGTATAACGAAGCAAGCTGTCATAATTTTGCTCCATGTTTGCAACACCACGCACATAATAGGCGTAGTCTAAATTTGGATGTTGAGGATTTAAGCGAATGAAACGGTCTGCCAGTGCAATTGTGCCTTCATAGTCTTTTTGCTTGAACTTGGTATAAAGCAGTTCAAGTTGAGCCTGTTGTGCATACTGTCCTGTTGGAAAGTAAGTATCCATTGCTTCCAATGCTTTGGCAGCATCACCGTATTGCCCACGGTCTAGTGATTTTATCGCATTATTGTAATAAGTCTGCTCATTTGATTTTGGACCTGTATCGACAACCTCCTTCTTGGGATTGCTGCTACAACCTACAAATACTGTTGCTAAGCCTACAGTTAAAGCAAGCATTGTGACTTTATAACGTGGTAGCGACATAAAAATTCCTCTGTTGATACGGGCAATAGGCTACAATTGCGCTATTAAACCATTTTTGTCCGAATGAGCAAATGACTTCAGCACACTCTTCTAATTCTAATTTCTCAGAAAATGATTTCAATTTACTTGAAGATTCTGAGGATGCAGATAATCATAATTCTGCACCAACTGCAACACGTTTATCGTTGCAATTTCAACTGGATGAAAGCTATTTAGGGCAACGTATTGACCAAGTTGCTGCACTGGTTTGGAGCGAGTTTTCTCGTGAAAAACTTAAGCAGTGGATGAAAGAAGGTCATTTGTTGGTAAATGGTAACACGGTCAAGCCTAAGTATAAATGTGAAGGCAATGAACAGTTAAGTCTTAATGTGGAACTGGAAACCCAAACTTCTGCGCAGCCTGAGAATATTCCTTTAAATATTGTCTATGAAGATGACGATATTATGGTCATCAATAAACCTGTAGGTATGGTTGTACATCCAGGTGCAGGTAATCCAAATGGTACTTTGGTGAATGCTTTACTTTACCACTATCCTAAATCTGCTGAATTAACCCGAGCGGGGTTGGTTCATCGCATTGATAAAGATACCAGTGGCTTATTGGTTGTCGCTAAAAACTTAGAAGCTCAGTTTTCTTTGAGCAAGCAATTGGCTAAAAAATCAGTCTATCGTGTTTATGATCTAATTTGTTATGGTCATATCATTGCAGGTGGAACAATTGATGAACCGATCAAGCGGCATCCTGTAGATCGTGTCAAAATGGCGATCTTGCCGGGTGGTCGCGATGCAGTGACACATTATAATGTTAAGGAGCGTTTTCAGCATTTTACGCGTGTACAAGCACAATTAGAGACGGGGCGTACCCATCAGATTCGCATCCACTTTACCTATATTGGTTACCCATTGGTTGGTGATCCTGTCTATGTAAGTCGCGTTAAAGTACCTGCTGGGGCTTCGGAAAAGCTAAGCAGTACTTTGCGTAATTTTAAACGCCAAGCTTTGCATGCCTCTAAATTAGGACTCATTCATCCGCGCACTCAAGAGGAAATGATGTTTGAAGCACCTTGGCCAGAAGATTTCACAAACTTGGTAGAAGTTTTACGTTCTGAAAATAAAGCATATTGATTGATTTAAAAATAAATTGACGATTAATGGAGAACCACATGCAATTTGTTCAAGGATTACCTCAAGGTGTGTATGTGGGGCAAACACATATACAACATCCACTGGCATTGCCATCTGTACAGCCAGAGTTGGAAGGTTTGAATTTAGCATTGCATGTGAATGATGATCCGCAACGGGTACAGCAGCATCGGATGATTTTACTAGATGAATTTGCTGTGCACGGTGTCAAAAAGATCACATGGATGACCCAAACACACAGTACGATTTGCCACAGCATCAATGAAGAAATTACAGTGAATGCTTTAGTGGGAGATGGGTTGGTGACGCAGACACAGGGTCATGCCTTGATGATGATGACTGCGGATTGTTTACCTGTGGTTTTGGGAAATGCGGAGGGTACTGAAGTTGCTAATTTACATGCAGGTTGGCGAGGTTTAGCAGGTGGAATTATTGAAAATACCATTTCAGCAATGACATCCCAACCCACATGGGCATGGTTAGGGGCTGCAATCAGTCAACCCTGTTTTGAAATTGGCGAGGAAGTAAAAGCTGCTTTTTGTACGAAATATGCTGCATTGGAAAATGCTTTTATTGATGGTGAACAGGCCGGTAAATACTATGCGGATTTATATGCCATTGCCCGCTATATTCTACAACAGCAGGGCGTTGAAACTGTCACAGGGGGGGATCAGTGTTCTTATCGTCAGTCTGACGACTTTTACTCCTACCGTCGTCATCCTAAAACAGGTCGTATGGCAACTTTTGTATTTATGCAAAAATAAAATTTATATTTTTATGACATTTATTCTGTTTTATAGATTCAGTTCAAGTACTTTTAAACCATGACAAGAATTGTTTAAAAATGAATTGATGTTAAACTTGACTAAATTTGTTTGTTTTCAATTGATATGTCTTTATCTACCAAATCTATCGCGATCGTTTACCACAGCCCGTTTGGTCATACTGCCAAAGTTGCGAGCTATATTGCGCAAGGCATAGAAAAGGTTGGATTGACTGTCCATAAAATGGATATTGAACATATTGATTGGGATATTCTAGACCGAGCAGACGCGATTGTTTTTGGTTCACCAACATATATGGGCAGTGTGACAGGTCCATTTAAAATGTTTATGGATTCCACTTCCAAGCGTTGGAAAAATCGTGATTGGCAAGGCAAACTTGCTGCTGCATTTACCAATTCAGGTGGTTTAAGTGGAGACAAACTGTCTGTACTGCAACAGATTAATATCTTTGCGATGCAACACGGCATGTTATGGTCAGGTTTACCTTTAATGCCGACAGGAATTAAGCCAACGGACTTAAATCGTATGGCAGGCTATTTGGGTTTAATGACACAATCCGACAATGCACCAGTCGATATGACACCGCCATCGGGTGACTTACAAACTGCATTGTGGTTTGGTGAGTATCTTGCATTGTTGTTAAATAAAATCACTTCACATAATAAAGACTGATTTATATAACATCGCCTCACATGTGTTGTTCAAATGAATCATTCATTGTCGTGACATGCTAGCTAATTTGTCGCAGTAAGCGAATTTTCCCGTATCACATTGCGCTATGTTTTTTGAAAATAAAAAGTATGCGTGGATGATATGGATATCTGTAATAGAAAAACAATTAAAACTGCAATGGTGGTCTTAGCGTCAACAGTATTTTTTTTGTCAGTCAGTTGTTTTGCGAATGATGAAAAAGTGAGTAGTTTGATTCAGTTAGATGATACAGAGCTGTCTGAGGTTAAAGGTCAGGCGTTGATGAGTCTATCGTATCTAGCACCTAGAGATTCGGCAAATCCAATGCGGAATGTAACCTCAAATAATATTGGATTCTATAAATTAGGTGTGGAAGCAGAGTTGGAACTCAATGCCAATATTAGAAACCTTCAGCTTGGCTGTGGTGGCTCTAAAGGTGGCGGAGCTTGTGATATCGACATTAAAAATCTAGCGCTCAGTGGCTTACCGGATTTTTACGATTTAAATGGTGTGCCCGTATACAGCAAAGGACGTGCATCAACCAGTGCTAAATTAATTAATCCATTCATGGAGCTTGCAATCAGCAATCCAAATTCGGCTTCAACACGTGAAGTAAAAGGAATTCGATTTAGTGCAGAACAAATCAGTGCATTACTTACAGCAGGTCTGGCAAACAATCAGTCACCATCGACAACGGATGGGATACAAAGTCTGAGTGGTTTTATGCGAATCGCCCAAACTACAGGCACAGCAAGTACCGCACAAACTAAATTCGGTTTAACTCAAAACCAGCAGTTAGGTGGTGTTGCAAGACTGTGTGTTGGAATAATTAACGATTGTGCTGTAGCTAATACGGATATTAACTTTGTGAGTAAACCATTTTCTTCAGCTTCAACTGGAATTACTGTGCCATCAGTTTCTACTGATTTCGTTTTACCTGCATTCACAATTAACGGTTCAAGACAAAAAGTAGCTGTAGTGAATAATATTTTGACAAAGATTGATAAAATTCCGATTGCAGCTGATTCCGCGGGACAATTTAACCCCGCTTTATTTAACAGTGATCTATTGGAAGTCGATCTGAATTGTAGGGGGGTAAGCGGTCGAGGATGTAATTTGATTACATTACTCAAACCACAGGCAAGATTTAAAATGGGAAAAGACTCTGCCATTAATAACTTGAATATGAAAATTGATTTTGAGCAGTCACTGAGTATGTTTCATAACATTCCATTAGAAGGTACGGGTGGATATTTATCATTACAACAAATGGCATTGTTGTGGCCTGGCGCATATTTAGATCCCTCAGATACTTCAAAAAGTAATTTGGCATTCATGAGTAAAAATACAGATGTCGCGCAACCAGGCTGGTGGATGTCCTTTGCGAAACCAATTGAACTGGGGCATTTGAATGTAACGAATCAAATCATTTTAGATGATAATATTCTAGGACAGGTCGCCGATCGAGTGACTGAAACACTAACCCCCAACTATGTTAATAAACCGCAAGCAACAGCAAGTAATTTACTTCAAGTAATTAGTTTATTGTTAAATAACCCCTTAACATCTAAAGTTGTGGCTGATTTGAATTCGGCTACCATGCAGAATCCAATATATTTTAAATTGCAAAACCAGCGTTTAGGGAATCAGGAAGTCATTTCTAATTGTTATGGGAAGTTGAAATTCTGCTAAATGTTTATAAAGAAAATCTGCTTTTTAAGGTTTTCTTTTTTTTACAATTTTCAAGAAGAATTATTCATATCATATCGACTCAAAATAAAGGTTCTTACTCAACTCTCAATATGATTTAGAGCGTCAAATTTATTTTATAAAATTAATAATCTGGTTAGATTCATGCATCCCTAAACAACGTATAAATTTTCAGAAATTTTGTTGACAAATACATCAACTTTTTTGTTGCATGCTGCATGATAATTTAATGTGATTACATAACTAAACAAAAATAATTTACATAAAAACTCTTAAAAATCATGCGCTCATTTAAATGAAAATTAACATTATCAAATGAGACAGCCTATTTGTCCCAATGGGCTATTCTGTTACTGCTGGTTTTCCTATATTTTTGACCAATAATAAAAATCTGAGCAGGTGATATGGATATTGTTGTGAAAAAGGTAATTGAAATCAGTAGGATGGTTTTAATTTTTAGTGGATTATTCGTTTCAACTTATGGTTTTGCAAATTTTTCTCAGTCACAAGGTCTGGTTGAGTTAAATGATACAGAACTTTCAAAGGTTCAAGGTCAAGCATTGATGAGTCTGGGGTATATTGCTCCAAACGATGCTGCCAACAAAATGCAAGGGCAGGGCGTAGGATTTTATAAACTTGGACTTGAAGCAGAACTAGAACTCAATGCCAACATAAAAAAATTACAACTAGGATGTGGCGGTGCCAATGGTGCTGGCGGATGCGATATTGATATTGATAATCTGAGTCTTTCAGGTCTGGCAGATACCCGAGAAGGAAGAGTGGCTTCAAGTGCAAAATTAACCAATCCCTTTTTAGAGTTTGCGATCAAGAATCCTGAAGCTGCATCTACTCGAGAAGTCGTGGGTTTACGTCTCAGTGCTGAAAAAGTTTTGGGAATGTTGACTGCGGGCACGGAAAACTCTGAAACACCTAATGGTATTAATTCACTCAGTGGATTTTTAAAGACAAAAGCGACCACCGGTTTAGGTTATACAAATAGTCGAGGCATGAGTTATACAGATACTCAAATGCCAATTACCGGAAATGTAGATGTTTGCGTGCTATTTTTTTGTGGGCGATTGCCCTTATCTTCAACAGATTATAATTTAACTTTGCAAAGTACTACAGCACCCATTCAAGTTGACTCAGCAACAATTAATGGGATGCGACAAAGTAGTGTGAACTTGACGGGCAAAGCTTATATTGACCGTTTAAACTTCGGTGGTCGATTAAAAGCGGGTGTACAAATTCCTTTGTTGGGAACATTAAATTTAGAGAAACAGGTCAACGGTGATATTACAGGATTAACAGCAAACTTAACGATCAGTGAAAGTTTGGGCTATATCCATAAGATTCCTTTAAATAATCCTTTTTCTTTATCATTGCAAAGTCAGAATGTATGGTGGCCAAATGCTGAGGTGACTGCTCAGAGAGGTTGGTGGATGGCATTTGAAGATGCTGTTGATATTGGAAATGTCACTCCTTCTAAAGGAATCGATATTACTAATGATGTACTTAAGCAAGTCGTTGGTCCATTAAGTAATGCATTGGCGACGACAGCTGTACCATCCTGCCAAGCTTTAGATTGTTTATTGGGCAGCTCATTAGAAATCGGTAATATTAATTTACCGAATACATCAGTCAATTTTCCATTGCAAGATTTACAGCTTAAAAACCAGGATTTCGCGCCTAACTGCTATGGTTCATTAAAATTCTGTTAAACATCATTACGATAGGATTAATAAAAAACCTCCACTCAGGAGGTTTTTTATTATTTGTGCATAATACGTGCTTTGTCACGTTGCCAGTCACGGTCTTTTTCAGTGGCACGTTTGTCATGCAACTGTTTACCTTTTACCAAAGCAATTTCAAGTTTTGCTAAATGACCTTTCCAATAACAAGCCAAAGGTACACAGGTATAACCTTTTTGATTTACTGCACCCATGAGCTTTTCTAACTCACGGCGTGAAAGAAGTAATTTACGAGTGCGCGTCGCTTCAGGCACAACATGAGTCGATGCTGAAAGTAATGGTTGAATCTGAGCGCCAAAAAGAAATGCTTCATTATTTTTAAAGGTAATATAGCTTTCTGTAATGGTCATGCGTCCAGCACGCAATGACTTGACTTCCCAGCCTTGCAACGAAAGCCCAGCTTCAAATTTTTCTTCAATAAAATAATCGTGACGCGCACGTTTATTTTGTGCAATCGTCCCGCCATTATTTTTTTTAACGACAATATTTTTCGACATAATACAAATAATTCCAAGAATAGCCTTATTCTGCCTCAAACTCGGCTTCAGGTGAAGTCATTTCACAATTAAAGCAAAGGCTAAATGTGCAGAGGTTATTCGCTAAGATTTAAGTTTTTGTTAAACTATAGCTCTACATAACAAACTTGAGTACAAATGGATGTCTAAAACTCGTGTCATCTATCCAGGAACTTTTGATCCAATTACCAATGGCCATGTGGATTTGGTTGCCCGCGCTTCACGGATGTTTGATGAAGTCGTGGTCGCAATTGCTATCGGACATCATAAAAATCCAGTATTCAGTTTAGAAGAGCGTGTAGACTTAGCGAAAATATCACTTAAACATTTACCGAATGTTGAGTTTGTTGGCTTTGATGGCTTATTGGTAAATTTTGCTCGTGAACAGAATGCGACCGCAGTTTTACGTGGATTAAGAGCTGTTTCAGATTTTGAATATGAGTTTCAGCTTGCCAATATGAACCGTCAATTGGACCATGATTTTGAAACTGTATTTTTAACCCCCTCAGAGCAATTTTCATTTATTTCTTCGACAATGGTTCGGGAAATTGCACGATTAAAAGGTGATGTTGCTAAATTTGTGCCACAATGTGTGGTGGAAGCTTTTCACCGTAAACATCAACAAGGTTGGTAATGTGTCTTTAATAATCACTGATGAATGCATCAATTGTGATGTATGTGAACCGGTATGCCCGAATGAAGCCATTTTTATGGGGGAGGAAATTTATGAAATTCATCCAAACCTATGTACAGAATGTGTGGGGCATTTTGATGAGCCGCAGTGTGCACTTTTTTGTCCAGTAGATTGTATTCCACGTGATCTGAATCATTTGGAAAGCCAAGATGACTTGATGGAAAAGTATAAAAGTTTAATTGCTCAAAAAAGCGCAAGCAATTCCCAGTAAAATTTGTTAGCATACGCCCCGAAGTGAGCCAGACGATCGCTGCTGTGGAGATCTCCGTGATTGAAGCAGGGGAGGAAAGTCCGGGCTTCATCGGGCAAGGTGCCAGGTAACGCCTGGGCGGTGTGAACCGACGGAAAGTGCAGCAGAGAGTAGACCGCCTTCAATATCGTTTCTTTTCGGAGAAATGGAAGGTAAGGGTGAAAGGGTGCGGTAAGAGCGCACCGCATGACTGGTAACAGTTCATGGCATGGTAAACCCCACCGGAAGCAAGACCAAATAGGGATCCTACAGGCATGGCCCATGCTGGATCCGGGTAGGTCGCTTGAGCGTATGAGTGATTGTGCGCCTAGAGGAATGATCGTTCTAGACAGAACCCGGCTTATCGGCTCACTTCAATGAATTTTATTGCAATTATTGCTTGACGTAACGTGAGTTACAGCAGATAATGCGCGCACAGTTTTAGGCTATGTAGCTCAGTTGGTTAGAGCACCGCACTCATAATGCGGGGGTCACAGGTTCAAGTCCCGTCATAGCCACCATTTTTATAGACCACGTTTCCAAAAACGTGGTCTTTTTTTATCTTTCAAATATGCATCTTAAAAAACATTGATATGCTGTTTTTTAAAAACCAATTTTAACAGATGTATTTTCCCCTATATGGGTTAGCTGAGCCGTTGTAGCCGTCCTTTTATAATCATAAATTGTTGCTTTTGATAGTTTTGCCAAACCGAATTGGTAGGAAAAATTAAATTGCACTTGATTGATTTTATATTGAGTTAAAATATTGCTGTCTTGTTGAAGTGTTTGAACTAATGTTTTAGCAGCATCAACATGATAAAGATAAGCGGGTTGGCTGACTGTTAAAATGAGAACTTGATTGGCTGATTCTGCTTCGCCGATTGCCGTATAGTGATTTTCAATCTGAACATTTTTAATATCTTCAGAGATTAAAGAAAAATCAGATGTTGATAAATATTGATTTTGAACATAATGCCAGATATTGATTGAAAGAATGATTACGGTAATCAACGATAGGATGTAGTAATGTGCTTTCCAAATTGGCTGCTGAGACATATTGGTTTGCGTATTTCTAAGTATCTGTGTATGAGTCAACAAATCATGAAGTGACTGTTGGCTGTTTCCGTTAAAAATTGCCAAGTAGAAACATGCAAAAACAATACTTTGGAATAGGAAAATAATTAAAATCAGTATAAGTGTCTGATTTGAAAAATTTTGTAGATAACCAATAAAACAAAATGGAATAATGAAAATGCTGGATCGAATGAAGGAATGAATGGGTGAAATTGAACTGCCTGTAAAATCTTTTACACGAATTTTACAGAGTATTTTTCCGATGGTTTTGCCTTCACCAATAGTGCTATTGAAAGCTGCGAAATAAAACAGGCAAAGGAGCGTACCGATACATTGGAAAATAAAAGCTGAATTTTCAAAATATGGATAAAGTATTTTGCCCACCACGAGACAAGCAACACTGACGATCAAACAATCAACGATAAAGGCGAACAGACGAGGAAATATTGGGGCAACGGTTTTAGCCTGATTTGGAATTTCTTTCATAAGATTTGGTTAAATTAAGTTTATAAGAATATTGAAAATTATCCACATTATAAATATTAAAGTATGTGGGAACCAGAAAAAGGTATGCTCTTAAATTTTGCAATAAGTGTCAATGTTGAATATTTAACAATGAATAATTAGGAGACATTAAATTTTAGGCGAAAAAAAACCAGCAATCGCTGGATTCTTTAATTGCACCATTTTAAAACATATTAAAATGGTGCCCGAGGCCAGACTCGAACTGGCACGCTTTGTGGGCGGGGGATTTTAAATCCCCTGTGTCTACCGATTTCACCACTCGGGCATGTGCGCCATAATAAAGGAGTGTTTTTCTCTTGGCAAGCGTATTTAATACGAATTGCTTTCTTTTCAAGCAATTCAGATGTTTATGTTTGAAAATGAAGCATTCTACCCAACAGAACAGCTACTTTTTGTCATGATCTGTTCATCATTCTGAGATGAAAACGCAATATTCAGGCTCTAAATTGATTGGATAAAAAAACTTAGAGGAAATCCATTTCAATGCCAAGCTCAATTTCACGCCGTGAACTTATTCAAAAGTCATTAGCCAGTTTTGGGGCACTATCCATACCAGTTTCTTTGACCGCCTGTGGGAGCGACAACAATGATTCAACAACGCCAACCACTAAAGTTGAATTTTTACATGGAGTAGCGAGTGGTGATCCACTCAAGGATCGTGTGATTTTATGGACGCGTGTGACTCCCCAAGATACCACCTTGCGTATAGAAGTTGTTTGGGAGATTGCGACAGATGATAAATTTGCACAAATCATCAACACTGGCAAAGTACAGACCACTCAAGCCCAAGATTTTACGGTTAAAGTCGATGCAGATAAGTTAAAGTCGGGGCAAACTTATTACTATCGTTTTAAATTCGGTTCGGTGATTTCATCTGTTGGTCGTACCAAAACATTACCGGAAACAACCAGTGCGGTTCAATTTGCTGTATGCTCATGTTCAAATTATCCAGCAGGTTATTTCTATGTTTATCGAGAAATGGCAAAACAAGATGTCGATGCAATTATTCATCTTGGTGATTATATTTATGAATATGGCAAAGATGGCTATGCAACTGAAGATGCGGCTAAACTAGGACGTACACTTCCTGCGGACAATGACAAAGAAATCATCAAGCTGGATGATTATCGTAAGCGTTATGCGCTTTATCATAAAGACGTTGATTTGCAAGCCGCGCATGCACGTCATCCCTTTATTGTGATTTGGGATGACCATGAATTAGCCAATGATGCGTGGAAAGAGGGTGCTGAAAATCACCAACCCAATGAAGGGAGTTTTTCTGACCGTAAATTAGCGGCATTACAAGCGTATTTTGAGTGGATGCCGATTCGACCAGTCAGTGAAAAAGATCATTTGAATATTTATCGACAGTTTGACTTCGGTTCATTGGTGCAATTGACGATGTTGGATACACGTATTCTGGCTCGTGATAAGCAACTGGATTATGCGGATTATATGACGGCTTCTGGACTGGATATTGCTAAGTTTCAGGCAGATTTGACCAGTACCTCGCGTACTCTGATGGGTTATACACAACGAGACTGGTTACAGAAGAAACTGGCACAATCTACAGCGACATGGAATGTGTTGGGACAACAAGTGTTAATGGCAAAAATGTTGATTCCAGCTGAATTATTGCTTTCATTGGCTGCAATTACCAGTGGTAATGTCACAACGGAGACATTGGTGAAAATGAATCAGCAGATTACCGAGTTAGTTGCATTGAAAGTACGCATGCAAAAAGGTGATCCAACTTTAACAGCAACTGAAAAAGCACGGGTGACGACGGTAGCACCCTATAACCTTGATGCTTGGGATGGCTATTATGCTGAACGTGAAATTTTATATGGAACGCTCAAAGCTCTGAATAAGAAGGTTGTTGTGTTGGCTGGTGATACGCATAATGCTTGGTCTGCGGACTTACATACCCAAACAGGCGATTTCGTTGGTGTTGAATTGGCAACCAGTTCTGTGTCTTCACCGGGAATGGAAAAGTATCTCAGCATTCCTTTAGCACAGTTGCAGCAATTTGAAATGGCATTTACCACACTGATTGATGAATTGAACTATACCAACTTAAATCAGCGTGGTTATTTAAAGGTGAGTTTTAACGCTCAACAAGTTCAAGCAGATTGGATTTTTGTGAGTACCATTAAAGAAAATGCATATACTGTGGATGCTAGTCGTGGACATCAACTGGTGTTGAATAATAATTTGATTGATGTAAAGACCATTCAAAAAAGTGCTTAATTTTTTAAGTATAAAACCGAGTTTATTCATGGGCTCGGTTTTATTGAAAAAGAGATCACATCATGCTGTCCATATAGGCATCTAAATCTTCATATTTATATGTTTTGCACATTTCATTTTCATACTTTAATAACTGTAAATGTAATTCTAAGTATTGCGTGAGTTGCTGCTGTTGAAGTTTATACTGATCAGAACTTTTAGGGTAAAACTTCATTTTGAATCTGGCTTTTTTGGCTTGTTTGTAGGCCCAAAAGCAGGTTCTGCGAATTTGTTGTAATTGATAAAACTCAGTGTCTTTGGTGCTGTCTCGAAAAAGATTTTCTTTGTAGAATTTCACAAAACCAAAACTCATCGCAAAGAAAAATAGCAAGCCTTGTAAAAGTGTACTTTCAATAAAATATAGATTTAGCGCTTGTAGAATAATCAATGCAGCAAGTTTAAATGGGGTATTGCTGAGTTGATAATATAGATGAGTGGAGCTGTGTTTGATTTGATTGATAATAATGGGAACAATCAACATAAAAAACAACATAATCGCCAAGGCTGCTATGGCATTGGCTTGAAAAGTATCAAATTGCGTAAAATGAACAGCAATAAAATGACCTAAGCTGAAGTAAATACTGCAAAAAATCATAATTGATAAAATCCAAGGAATAAATTCCTTCGCTTCATCTAAAAGCCCTTTGGTTTTAAGTTGGCTATAAAATAAAAAATTGTATTTAAATGCTTTTGGATATTGTTGTTGTAACTGATTTAAATAGAAGGAAACTTGCTTGTTTTGAATCATATAGGCTTCACTTATTTAAACTGCAATTTAGAGAATAACATAAAAAGCTAATATAAAATTTTAGACATAAAAAAACCAGCTTGTCGCTGGATTTTTTATTACACCATTTTAATGTTGATTAAAATGGTGCCCGAGGCCAGACTCGAACTGGCACGCTTTGTGGGCGGGGGATTTTAAATCCCCTGTGTCTACCGATTTCACCACTCGGGCTTTACAAGATTGGAGGCGGAGGTCGGAATCGAACCGGCGTACACGGAGTTGCAGTCCGCTGCATGACCACTCTGCCACCCCGCCATGTCTTGGTGATGCACATATTAGCAATCTTTGAAAAAAAAACAATACTATATTTCATGCATATGCACATAAATTCAGCATACGAAAGAAAATTGTCTAAATAATCATGTATTATTTGCAAAATTGATTCATATCTACTTTGGAGATGTGCCGTGGCATTGGTATTGGATGGTCGCGCATTAGCGAAACAAATTGAAGCAGACTTGTTGACTCGTGTTGAAGCTTTAAAAGCAAAAACAGGTCGTACCCCAATTTTAGCGACTATTTTAGTGGGTGATGATGGCGCATCTGCGACCTATGTCCGTATGAAGGGAAATGCATGTCGTCGTGTAGGTATGGATTCTTTAAAAGTTGAATTAGGCAAAGAAACCACGACTGAACAATTATTGGCTGAAATCGAAAAATTAAATGCCAATCCTGATGTACATGGCATTTTGCTACAGCATCCTGTGCCTGAACAAATTGACGAACGTGCTTGTTTTGATGCGATTGCTTTAGAAAAAGACGTCGATGGCGTTACCTGTCTTGGTTTTGGACGCATGGCAATGGGTGAGACTGCATATGGTTCTGCAACTCCCGCAGGCATTATGACCATGCTTAAAGAAAATAACATTGAGATTGCCGGTAAGCATGCTGTCGTTGTCGGACGTTCGGCAATTTTAGGAAAACCGATGGCAATGATGTTGCTTCAAGCCAATGCTACAGTGACAATCTGTCATTCTCGTACGCAAAACCTTGCTGAATTGATTCAACAGGCGGACATAGTGGTGGGTGCAGTAGGTAAAGCGGAGCTGATTCAAAAAGATTGGATCAAACCAGGTGCTGTCGTGGTTGATGCTGGTTTCCATCCTCGCGAGGGTGGTGGTGTGGGTGACATTCAATTGGTGGGAATTGAGGAAATTGCTTCAGCATATACGCCTGTTCCGGGCGGCGTAGGTCCAATGACCATTACCACATTGATTCGTCAAACAGTTGAAGCCGCAGAAAAAGCTTTAGCTTAATAGCACATGAATGTCAAAACCCTGCTTTGTTTTTCAGAGATGTAGGGTTTGGGTCTCAGCAGCTTTTGTTTCGGTAAAAGCTGCTTTAATGAAAGCCATGTATGGCAATCATGAATAACAATATTTGATCATTGCGTCAGCGTTATATGGATGATTAAATGATTCGAAATAGTAGTAAATTGTTGAAATACATGTGGCAGTGAGGATTCAACTGTATTTCTGAATGATCAAAATAATCATCTCGGTTAAATATCTATGAGTTGCACCTTACAATTTCCCAAAGCTCCACAACATTTACTTGATGCTTTGCATGAGATTATTCCCCAATGTGAACTACTTGCTCAACAGTTGCCTGATACACCCATTTCATTGTGGCTGATTCCACCTATTTTCCCAACAGACCGTTTGGACGATGAAGTGATTCGTCGTATTTGGAATGACACACCTTATTGGATCTTTTGCTGGGCATCTGGTCTGGCGATGGCGCAATGGTTACTGGCTGAACCCCATCATGTAAAAGATAAAGTCGTGCTTGATTTTGGCGCTGGATCAGGAGTTGTTGCGATTGCAGCAAAGTTGGCGGGAGCAAAACGTGTGATTTGTTGTGACATTGACTCAGTAAGTCTGAATGCTTGCCGTGAAAATGCTGCACTGAATGATGTTGAGCTTGAATATTTAGAGGATCTATATCAAGCAGAGCAAGTCGATGTTTTATTGGCTGCAGATGTTTTATATGATCAGTGTAATCGTTTTTTCTTGGATGAATTCTTAAAGTTTGCTCCTGAAGTCTGGGTAGCTGACAGTCGGGTAAAAAACTTTAGTCATTCACATTATCAAAAACTAGATGAGCGCAGTGCGACCACATGGCCAGATCTGGATGAAGCTAAAGAATTTAGAAACGTGAGTTTTTATAAGACGCTATAAAGCGTCTTATTTCAAGCGCATATAAATTCAGCTACATTAAGAGCAGGTATAACGTACAACATGCAATGTACTCGGACGAGTTTCAAGCGCTTGTCGAGTTGCATAATCTTCACTGTTGTTTAAATTCGGGGTATTGGAAAGTCCAAAAGAAGTTCGACTATGTCCGAGTTGAACACCTGCTTGATTTTGTGCAGTTTGTGGATTGATGATTTCATTGATACTGAGAACAGAAATTTTATAGGTTTTATTTGCACCTAAGACTTTTTGACATGCACGTTGTAATTTACTGGCATCCAAATCACGATCAGCGCGCCCAGAAAGCGTATATGCCAATGTTGCACTATTGCTTGACTTGCTTTCGATTTGGTAGCCTGTCACTCCATTATATTGACGTGGCGTGGTTTGGCATGCTGCCAAAGCTAAAGCCATTAACCCTAAACCTATACAAGTGATTATTTTCATCTTTTAAAGTCCCAGCTTTTTTGAATTATTTTTAGTATGCCATAGCTTTGTGATTTTCTCGATGATTGAATTGTTCAAATAAAACAGCTTTTTTATTGGAATAAAAAAGCTGTTTTTAATCAAACTATCACATGATATGAGGGGAGATCAGTCATCTGTAATCAAACTATGTTTCTTGGTATCTTTCATAAAGATGTAAGTAATGAGTGATAAACCAATCATAAAGGTGATGTAGTAGAAGAAATAGTTCTCATGCCCAGCGTTTTTAAAACTTAATGCAACTAATTCAGCAGTACCACCAAATACGGTATTGGCTAAGGCATAAGGTAGAGCAACGCCCAGAGCGCGAATGTGGGGAGGAAACAGTTCCGCTTTAACCACGGCATTAATCGCTGTATAGCCAGTCACAATCACCATACCGCTCATACATAAGAAAAATGCAGTTTTAGGATCGGTGGTCGAGCCCAATCCATTGAAAATGGGAATAGTGAATAAAACACCCAAAACACCGAAAGTGATCATAATCGGTTTACGACCAATTTTATCTGAAAGTGCACCCACAGCAGGTTGAATCAACATGAAGACAAAAATCGCCGCAGTGGTAATTTCTGTGGCTGTGGTTTTTTCAAAACCAGAGGTATTGACCAAATATTTTTGCAAATAGGTGGTAAATGTATTGAAGGCCAAGGTTCCACCGGCAGTCAGCATAATTACCGTAAATGCCTGTTTAGGGTACTTGGTGAATAAAGCAAACGCTCCTGATTTTTCACCACCATTTTTGGCATGTTCTTGGGCTTTTTTAGCAGATTCTGTTTCAACTAAGCCGCGGCGAATCCAGAATACAACAATGGCCAACAATGCACCGATAAAGAATGGAATACGCCATCCCCATGCATGTAATGCTTCTTCTGCAAGTGTATGCTGTAAAATGATCAATACGCAAAGTGCCAACAACTGTCCTGAAATCAGGGTCACATATTGGAAGCTTGAAAAGAAGCCACGATGGTTCTTTCCTGCCATTTCAGTTAAATAGGTTGCACTTGAACCATATTCACCACCCACACTCAAACCTTGTAATAAGCGAGCGAAAAGTAAGAGTGCTGGAGCAAGCATACCGACAGAATCATATGATGGCGCACAAGCGATAATTAAAGATCCGACACACATCAAAGATACAGAAAGTGTTAAACCGGCTTTACGCCCTTTACGATCGGCATAAATTCCCATAATCCAAGCGCCAATCGGGCGCATTAAAAAACCTAAAGCAAAAACAGCAGCAGCTTGGAGAAGCTTGACTGTTTCATTACCTTCCGGAAAGAACACTGGTGCAAAGTAGAGGGTAAATGCGGCGTAGACATACCAGTCATACCATTCAACTAAGTTACCGGCTGAGCCACCAAGTATGGATTTGAAACGAGTTTTTCTATCAAGTGGCGAGGGAGCAACCTGAGGTGATGAATTGGACAAGGCAATTCTCCAAAAGAATATGCAAAACATGGCCTGTTTAATTTTCATTTGGGGTGAAAATATAAACAGAAAAATCAAGAAGAGAGAATTTCAATCAGTACTGCGGAGAGATACAAATCATTACACAGCTCGTTATACGCAAGAATGAAGAATGCCCTTATTAGACTTTGGTCGTATGCTTTTTTTATATTCAGGCTCAGTAATTATTTAAGAATGACTAAAATAAGGAATAATTTTTTTAAAACAATTATTTAATTTTATATTGTTTGCTGAGAGTACATTTTGAATACAGACAAAGTGTTGTGTTCCGATGAATCAAATGTGTGAAAAGTACACAAATTAAAAATACGATAAATATTCAAAATGACTAACCAAAGCTAGGAGAGCAGCAAGAATTTATGTTATTTATGTATTTAAATGTTCATTTTCGAAAATAAAACAATAAGGTTTATATGTATGAACTTCATGATTCGACAACAGCAAATTTTGGAACTGGTTAAACAACGGGGATATATCAGTATTGAAGAAATTGCGCAGATATTTTCAGTAACACCACAAACTGTACGCCGAGATATTAACCAAATGGCTGATGCAGGATTATTGCGACGTTACCACGGTGGTGCAGCGATCGACTCGAGTGTGAACAATACTGAGTACAGTACACGTATGAGTCATAACGCTGAGGCAAAACAACGGATTGCAGTAGCTGTCGCAAAAGCTGTTCCTGATCACGCATCTTTATTTATTAATATCGGTACAACCACAGAAGCAATAGCTGTCTCTTTATTGCAACATTGCGGGCTTAAAGTTATCACCAATAACTTAAATGTTGCCAAAATTCTAAGTGTAAAAGAAGATTTTGAAGTGCTGATTGCCAGTGGCAAAGTTCGTTCTGATGGCGGGGTCATTGGGCAAGCGACATCTGAATTTTTTAAACAATTCAAAGTCGATTATGCTGTGATCGGGATCAGTGGAATCGATGCAGAAGGTACATTGTTAGATTTTGATTTTCAGGAAGTTTCAGTCTCTCAGGAAATTATTGCAGGGGCGCGACAGATTTTTTTAGCCGCAGATGACAGTAAATTTGGTCGTCATGCAATGATGCGCATGGGACATCTTCGAGAAATTGACCGTCTTTTTACCAACTTGCAACCGGATGAACCTTATCTCCAACAAATCCATGCGGCAGAAGTGAACTTGATTGTGGCATAGAACTCAATCGACTCATAAAACACAATTCATTTAAAATTGCACATTTTTTGATAGACATTGATCAAAAAACTATCTATTATTTTTCTTAAATGAAAATAAACGAAAATATATTGATACTCTTCAATCAAAAGGTGGTGTTATGATGCAAATGAATGAACCGCAAACTTGTTATGACATCGTGGTGATTGGAGGTGGAATTAATGGTATCGGGATTGCCAATGATACAGTGGGGCGTGGTTTATCAGTATTGCTTTGTGAAAAAGATGATTTAGCAAGCCATACCTCATCTGCCAGTAGTAAATTGATTCATGGTGGTTTACGTTATTTAGAACATAAAGAATTTCGTTTGGTTCGCGAGGCTTTGGCAGAGCGTGAAGTTTTACTTGCGAAAGCCCCCCATATTATTCGTCCGATGCGCTTTATCATGCCCCATCAACCGCATCTTAGACCTGCTTGGTTGATTCGTACGGGTTTATTTTTTTATGATCATTTGGGGAAACGGGAAAAATTGGCAGGATCAAATTTGGTTCAATTCAACCCAGAGACCAGCCCATTAAATAAAGATATTACTCGCGGTTTTGAATATTCCGATTGTGCTGTCGATGATTCTCGTTTAGTGATTCTTAATGCAATACAGGCAAGAGAAAAGGGCGCAAAGATTGTTACTCAAACACGTTGTATTGCTGCGCAACGTGAAAATGCTGTATGGGCAGTGCAGCTTGAAAATGAGCAGGGGATATATCAAGTTCAAGCCAGAGTATTGGTCAATGCAGCTGGACCATGGGTTGCGCAATTTATTCAACAGGATTTGAAATTAAAATCACCTTATGGGATTCGTTTGGTTCAAGGCAGTCACATTATTGTGCCAAAAATTTATGAAGGTGATAAAGCCTATATCATGCAAAATGATGATCAGAGAATCGTGTTTGCCATCCCTTATTTAAACCAATACACCATGATTGGGACGACAGATCGAGAATATCACGGTGATCCTAATCAAGTTGAAATAACCCAACAAGAAATTGAGTATCTTTTAAAAGTATCCAATGATCATTTTAAGATACAACTCGTTCGAAATGACATTGTTAGCACTTTTTCAGGTGTACGCCCCTTATGCGATGATGAATCTGATAATCCTGCAGCGATTACACGTGATTATACTTTAGCAGTGTCTCAACAACATTCAGCCGAAGCGCCTTTATTGTCTGTTTTTGGGGGGAAGTTGACGACTTACCGAAAGCTTGCTGAATCAGCACTGGAGCAGTTGAAAAAGTTTTTCACCACAATGGGGCAACCTTGGACGGCAGATGCTTTATTACCGGGGGCTGAAAATTTGGTTTCTGTAGAGGATTTAATATCGGAGATCCAGACAAAAATCAAAGGTATTGACTTACACACAGCAAGTCGTTGGGCACACGCTTATGGGACGTATGTATGGAAATTTTTAAATTATTCCAGCTCAGTACATGAGCTTGGTCAAAGTTTCGGGCACGGACTTTATGCGCAAGAGGTGGACTATTTGGTTGATCAGGAATGGGCAATCACCAGTCAGGATATATTGTGTCGCCGCAGCAAGCTGTACCTTGAGTTTAAACAGGATCAAGTTGATCTTTTAGATGCTTACTTGCTTGAGTTGCATGAACGTCGATTGCAAAAAGAGGTCGCATAATAAAAGATGTCGGATAATGGATGATGCAATCTTGAACTCTAAGTTGTTTAAATAGCTTTCACAATCAACAAATCAAAGATTGCAGTTCATTGGATTTGTTGATTGGGCTTTTAATGAATATTTTGAATCGTCGAGTGTCTGTAATCCCATTGAAAATGTCAAATTAATAGCTTCGCCATAGAGAACCCAGTTTAAAATCCCATTCACTTGGTGTAATAACCATGCGGCCTGCATTGGGTGTTAAAGTGATTTCACTGAAAAACACATCATCTCCCGCCAATAAAAAGTCGATACGACTATAACCATGTTTAAAACAAAGGTCTTGAGAAAGCTGAAGCATTTTGCTTAAACTTTTGGGTTGATCCAAAGCTACGGGACTATTATTCTTTAAGTCAACAGTAAAAGGCTGAAGTACCCAGGCAGTATCATAAATATTTGAATAATCAATACCTTGACCATCTTGAACGTCAACTTCTATATATCTGGGCTGACCTTCGAAACAATGTACCCGGCTGGTTGTGATCGTTAACTGGCTATTCGGATCTGTCCATAATTCTACAAATGCTTCCGCCAAAATCATAGGTGTAATATTTTTATAATGCCACTCTCTTTTTTTAAAATACATATTTTGTTTTAAATGATGCTTTAATTTCAATTCTGCTTTTTTTACATCAAATTGACTTTTATCGTGGCATACGATTGCGCTACCGCTATCATGATTGCATTTTAAAACAAATTTAGAGGGAAGTTTACTAAACTCAATTTCGCTGAAGCATTTGTAGACACCAAGCAGTGGCACAAAATGTGAACAACAAATTTTGTCTGAAATAATTTCTCTCACTGCCAACTTGTCAGCCAATTTGGTATGTAAGGGTGCTCTTTCATAGATCATGCGTGCTGTGACTTTTTCATTAAAACTTTCTGGTTGGTTAAAGTCGGGTGTGTAACCTAATTTATTGATAAATCTTTTTGTAAGGTATTTCTTGTCAGAGACAAATTTAGTTCGAATGACTTTCGCTGTATAAATAATATTTTCAATCATGGGAACGAATAAAAAATAAAGAAAGGAATTTTTGAATTATAGAGAAAATATGGATTTTGTATATGAAAATAATAACCATTTGTAGTTTTATTACAATATTGTAATAAAACCGAGATAATGCAGGTAAAAAACAGAATTTTCAAATATAAAAAGACCGCTCTGGAGCGGTCTTTTCAGCAGCTAGACTTTTAAATTAAGCTGATTTTTTTACAGCCTCTAAAAGCTCGTTTTGACGATTTTTTAATGCTGCAGGTAAACGGTCACCCAACTTGTTAAACAATTCAGTATGACTTTCAATTTCTTTGATCCATTGATCTTTATCTTGAGAGGTTACAAGATCAAATTGCTCTTTAGTAAAGTCAGAACCCGTCCAGTTCAACTGCTCAAATGTTGGTACTAAGCCGATTGGTGTTTCAACTGCATCAGCACGACCTTCACAACGGTCAATGATCCACTCAAGCACGCGCATGTTTTGACCAAAACCAGGCCATACAAAGTTGCCTTCAGCATCACGACGGAACCAGTTTACGTTGTAAATACCTGGTAATTTGTTGCCGGCAGCTTTTGCTTTGGCACCAACTTCTTCACCAAGTTCTAACCAGTGCGCAAAGTAATCAGCCATGTTGTAACCAGCAAATGGCAACATAGCAAATGGATCACGACGAACAACACCTTGTTGACCTACTGCAGCAGCAGTTGTTTCAGAACCCATAGTTGCTGCTTTATAAACACCATCTACCCAGTCGAATGCTTCTGAAATTAAAGGTACTGTATCCGCACGACGTCCACCGAAAATGAATGCAGAGATTGGCACACCAGCTGGATTTTCCCAATCTGCATCAATAGAAGGGCATTGACCTGCTGCTACAGTGAAACGTGCGTTTGGATGAGCTGCTTTTTCACCAGCAACATGTGGTTGACCTTTCCAGTTGGTTAGGTTTGCAGGTGCTTCTTTTGTTAAGCCTTCCCACCAAACTTCGCCATTGTCGGTAACTGCAACGTTGGTATAAATCACATCTTTGTGAAGTGTTGCCATACAGTTTGGATTGGTTTTGGTATTTGTACCTGGTGCTACACCAAAGAAACCAGCTTCAGGGTTAATTGCGTACAAACGACCATCTTCACCAGGTTTGATCCAAGCAATATCGTCACCCACAGTCTCAATTTTCCAACCTTCATAACCTGCAGGCGGGATCAGCATTGCAAAGTTGGTTTTACCACATGCAGAAGGGAATGCAGCTGCGATGTAATGTTTTTCACCTCGTGGATTTGTCACACCAAGGATCAGCATATGTTCAGCTAACCAACCTTGTTGGCGACCCATTGAAGAGGCAATACGTAAAGCAAGACATTTTTTACCTAACAATGCATTACCGCCGTAACCTGAACCATAAGACCAGATTTCACGCGTTTCTGGATAATGCACGATGTATTTTTCAGGGTTGCAAGGCCAAGCAACATCTTTTTGACCTTCAGCAAGTGGCGCACCAACTGTATGTACGCAAGGAATAAAATCACCATCTGTGCCAAGTACGTCATAAACAGCTTTACCCATACGAGCCATTTTACGCATACTTACAGCAACATAAGGTGAATCAGTAATTTCAATACCGATGTGTGCAATGTGAGAACCTAATGGACCCATTGAAAATGGAACCACATACATTGTGCGGCCTTTCATTGCGCCATCAAACAAACCGTTAAGACGAGCACGCATTTCAGCAGGAGCTTCCCAATTGTTAGTCGCACCAGCATCTTCTTGTTTTTCAGAACAGATGAATGTACGACCTTCAACACGAGCTACGTCAGACGGATCAGAATTCGCTAAATAAGAACCAGGATGTTTTTCTTGGTTCAATGCTTGCATAGTGCCGTTAGCGATCATCAAGTCGATATAACGTTGATTCTCTTCTTCGCTTCCGTCACACCATTCAATTTTTGCAGGTTTAGTCAATTTAGCAATTTCTTCAACCCAGGCAATGAGCTTAGGATGACGAACGAATTCTGGTGCGTTCACTTGGGTCATGGTGAGGCCTATCTAAAATATGTACAATTTTGTGTACAAATAATAATCTGAATGAAGGGATACAACATTCAAATTTAAGTAAGAAAAAAAGTGGACGTATTAAAACATATATTCATAAAAAAAATAAGACTAAAGGCTTAAAAGATGCTTAACCAAAGGAATGATTTAAGTGGTTGATTTTTAGTGCTTAAGCTGAATTATTGGTTGATATTTAACACTATTTAATAAGACAATGAGTAATATTTTTATTATAAATAATAATAATTAACAATAACTTGAAAATATGAAGCTGGTAAAAATTATTATTGATTTAATAAATGGGTATAATTCAAATTTTACATAAAGGTGCTTTTATTTGCTTAGAAAATCGACGAAATTAGAGCAAATACTTCACAATAATCAAACTTATGGATACAGATTTAAAGCCTCTTTCGATGATTTACAATGAAAAATCAGGTTTTCATGCAAATCACAAAGATGAGGTGTACGAAAAACTCATGACCATTTGGACTACACATGGTTTTGAAATACAAGTTTTCGATATCAGTGCTGAAGTTGACATTCAGACGTTAATGAAAAAAATCTATCAACGTCACGCACAATATTCACAACTTGGCGTCATTGTTGCCGCAGGTGGTGATGGTACGTTGAATGCCGTTGCCTCGCAAATGCTTCATCAACATATTCCGATGGGCATTTTGCCGTTAGGTACGTTTAATTATGTGGCACGTGCTTTGAATATTCCATTAAATCTGCTTGATGCGGCTCATGTGATTGCTACAGGAGAACCACGTGCATCACACATCGCATGTATCAATGACCAGATTTATTTAAATAATGCCAGTTTGGGATTATATCCTCTATTTATCAAGAAACGAGAGGCTTACAATCGGCGTTTTGGACGGTTTGCTTTAAATGCATATACCTCGGGCTTGGATGTGCTGATTCGAGATCGCAAAGAGCTTAAACTCGAAATTGAAGTGGATGGACAAAAATATCCAGTCAAATCACCTTTGATCTTTTTTGGAAATAACCAACTACAACTCAAAGAACTAAACTTACGAATTTCAAAATGTGCTGAAGTCGGTGAAATCGCAGGAGTAGTGATTGCAAAAGGGGATAAAGCCACCTTATTTAAAACACTATTTCAGACCATCCGAGGGAAACTAGAAAAGGCATCAGATGTGTATAGCTTTGGTGCCGAAAAAGTGGTTGTGTATTCGAAAAAGCCTAAACTGACAGTTGCGATTGATGGAGAAATTGTGTCAATGGATACTCCTTTGAATTTACATGTTGAAAAAAATGCTTTGAATATCATGGTGCCTGTGCATGCTGCTACATCTATCTGATCTGCATTTTGGGACGGAGCGTCCAGCGT
The DNA here is from genome assembly GCF_015676285.1 of Acinetobacter sp. Res13-Abat-PEC15-P4-01. NCBI lineage: Bacteria > Pseudomonadati > Pseudomonadota > Gammaproteobacteria > Moraxellales > Moraxellaceae > Acinetobacter > Acinetobacter sp. Res13-Abat-PEC15-P4-01. The sequence continues at coordinate 105,786 of NZ_JADAIN010000015.1, forward strand.
GTATACAGGCAATTCAGCGGTTTTGTACAGAACATCAACCTGAAGTCGTAGTCGTGAGTGGTGATCTGACCCAACGTGCCAAATTCAAAGAATTCTATGCCTGCAAGCAATTTTTAGAATCTCTCAAAACTCCTTATTTTGTGGTGCCTGGTAATCATGATATTCCACTCTATCATCTGTGGAACAGGGCGCTTCGACCTTTTGGTCTGTATCAATTATTTTTTGGCAGTTTAGAACGGACATTGTTAACCAAACATTTTTATTTAATTGGCATGAACAGTATTCGACGTCGCTATCATACGCGTGGTCATATTTCATTCGAACAGATAGAGAGCGTTAATCAATTGTTGACGGATGCACCTGACAATAAATTAAAAATTATTGTCAGTCATCAACCGTTTTATACTTCGAATGAAGATCATCATTTAAAAGATTGTCCTGCATTAGGGCAATTTGCGATTAAAGAATGGGGACAGCATCAGCTCTATGCCTTATTGCACGGTCATTTACATCTTGTTGCTGTCTATGATTTAAACCAAGCATTTAATTTAAATCTATCTCATCCCGTCTATGAAGTTCATGCAGGTACTGCACTTTCTCGACGATTGCATAAAAAAATCCCCAATAGTTTTAATGTGATTCATGAAAATGGTACATTTCAACATTATTTTTTTGATGAACAATTACAAGAATTTATTGCGCAATAATGAGAAAATCAGTGGATTCTTTTGCCAATTTGAATTGAACGAATAAAAAAAATACAAATTAAATAAATTTTTTTTAATTTTCCCCTTGAAGCGTTTATTTCCATCCCCACAAATGTGACATACAAATATTTTGTCGATGACCTAGGAATAAGAAGTCATCTTCCCTGAGTAATCAATGACATTTAGACGATGTCTATGGAGTTTTATATGAGCAACATTCGTCCATTACATGATCGCGTAGTTATTCGTCGTGTTGAAGAGGAAACAAAAACTGCTGGCGGTATTTTACTTCCAGGTTCTGCAGCTGAAAAACCGGCACAAGGTGAAATCATTGCTGTAGGAAATGGTCAAATCACTGACAATGGTGTGCGTGCATTAGACGTTAAAGTTGGTGATAAAGTATTGTTCGGTACTTATGCAGGTACAACTGTAAAAGTAGGCGGCGAAGAACTTTTAATTATGAAAGAATCTGACATTTTAGCGGTACTTGAAGGTTAATTCAGACCGAGACGGTGTGTTGTTTCTGATGAAGTAAAAAACAATATACCTAATCAACTTTTAAATTAGATGGTTAAAGAATAAAGATTATTGGAGTTAAGCATGTCAGCTAAAGACGTAAAATTTGGTGATTCAGCTCGTTCAAAAATGATTGCGGGCGTAAACGTACTTGCAGATGCAGTTAAAGTAACTTTAGGTCCTAAAGGTCGTAACGTTGTTATCGATCGTTCTTTTGGTGCACCACACATCACTAAAGATGGTGTAACTGTAGCAAAAGAAATTTCGTTGAAAGACAAATTTGAAAACATGGGTGCACAATTGGTTCGTGAAGTTTCTTCAAAAACCAATGATATCGCAGGTGATGGTACTACAACGGCAACTGTACTTGCTCAAGCAATTTTAAATGAAGGGATCAAATCTGTAACTGCAGGTATGAACCCAATGGATTTGAAACGTGGTATCGATCTAGCAGTTAAAGCTGTTGTTGAAAACATCAAAGCAACGGCTAAACCAGCTTCTGATACTAAAGCGATTGAACAAGTGGGTTCAATTTCAGCAAACTCTGACGAAACTGTGGGTAAATTAATTGCACAGGCAATGGAGCGTGTTGGTAAAGAAGGCGTCATTACAGTTGAAGAAGGTTCAGGTTTTGAAGACGCTCTTGACGTAGTGGAAGGTATGCAATTTGACCGTGGTTATATCAGCCCGTATTTTGCAAACAAACAAGACACTTTGACGGCTGAACTTGAAAACCCGTTCATCCTTCTTGTTGATAAAAAAATTAGCAACATCCGTGAATTGATTACAGTTTTAGAAGCTGTTGCTAAAACAGGTAAGCCACTTCTCATTATTGCTGAAGATGTTGAAGGCGAAGCACTTGCGACACTTGTAGTAAACAATATGCGTGGCATCATCAAAGTATGTGCTGTTAAAGCGCCTGGTTTTGGTGACCGTCGTAAAGCAATGCTTCAAGATATTGCGATCTTGACTGGCGCTACTGTGATTTCTGAAGAAGTCGGTATGTCTTTAGAGCAGGCTTCACTTCAAGATTTAGGTACTGCACATAAAATCACAGTATCTAAAGAAAATACAGTGATCGTAGATGGTGCAGGTGATGCAAATCAAATTGCTGAGCGTGTAACTCAAATCCGCGCACAAATCGAAGAATCGACTTCAGAATACGATAAAGAAAAACTTCAAGAACGTGTTGCTAAACTGGCAGGCGGTGTTGCTGTAATCAAAATCGGTGCTGCAACAGAAGTTGAAATGAAAGAGAAAAAAGACCGTGTTGATGATGCGCTACATGCCACTCGTGCTGCGGTTGAAGAAGGTGTTGTTGCAGGTGGTGGTGTTGCGCTTGTACGTGCTGCAAAAGCATTAGACGGTGTTGTTGGTGCGAACGATGACCAGACTGTGGGTGTAAATATCCTTCGTCGTGCGATTGAAGCGCCACTTCGTCAAATCGTTTCTAACGCAGGCGATGAACCTTCTGTAGTGATTAACGCTGTAAAAAATGGTGAAGGTAACTTTGGTTACAATGCTGCCACTTCACAATACGGCGACATGTTGGAAATGGGTATCCTTGATCCTGCAAAAGTCACTCGTTCAGCACTTGAACATGCAGCTTCTGTTGCTGGTTTGATGTTGACCACTGAATGTATGATCACAGATATCCCTGAAGATAAACCTGCTATGCCTGATATGGGCGGCATGGGTGGTATGGGCGGAATGATGTAAGTCATTCTGATCTCAGATCATAAAAAATCCCCGCCATTGTGCGGGGATTTTTATTGGACTGATTGATTCAACCAGATCAATTAAGCGGGTTGTATGAAGTATTTGCTGGATATCAAGCCGGATTATTTTGAGCCAATAATATGCAAAAATTACGGTTCAATAAATAATGTATGGTGTGGGAAATCAATGAGGATTTTATGTTTTTGAATAAAATTGTTAGCAATTACGCCTTCTACATCCATATGCTTAAAATCGCCATCAACCACTACAGCATTAATCGCTAATTTATTCTCGGCTCCATTGATCATTATTTGAATTGCATCGTAATTTTTATCGTCTATTTTATTCATCACTGTTTTGCATGAAATTTCAGAATATTTTGATTTTAATCTTTTTTCCAGAATAAGGATAAGGTGGATCCTGTATCAATATTCATCTTGTGCTTCACATTTCCATTTTTTATTTAGATAGTTATTCCTTCTCCATCAAAACAACTAAAGGTAATGATATCCATCGATTTAAATCGGTTCTAAATTGATTCACATCTTCAGCAACTGATTCATGAGTCTGTTGAAAACAGGCTGGATTTTTTAAATTTTATATTTAGCATTTGGCTGGAATTATTTGATTGAAACTTAAGTTCAGACTCTGAGTATTTTTTATTTACTGAAAAATTAAATTCTGGTCGATGTTATCGAGGAATAACGTCCTTGTCACTTGCAGATAGATAAAGCTTAAATAATTAAAAAGATAGAACAGCAGCTCAATTCATATAGCCAAAATGAATAATCTTATTTAAAGCGTATTTTAGCTCATCTAAATATTCAACAGAAACTCTAAATAGATTTAAATCTACTTAAAAAGAATAATTATCCATGTAAAGAAAATAATCGATTGAGCAACAAATTGAGCGGCACTGCCCATGTCTTTGGCATTCTTGGAAAGAGGATGGCGTTCTAAAGAAACGCGATCAACCACAGCTTCTAATGCTGAATTAAATAATTCAACAATGATGGCAAGTAAACAGACACCGATCATCAAAGCTTGTTCAACTGAAGAAACATCAATAAAAAAAGTGATTGGAATTAGAATCAAATTAATCCAGACAATTTGTCGAAAAGCAGCTTCATTTTGATAGGCTGCTTTAAAACCTGCCAAAGAATAACCCGTTGCATTAAGAATGCGTTTAAACCCTGTGGTACCTTTAAATGGAGAATAATTACTCATAAAACCAAACTGCTATATTTTTGAACAAGTGTATTATTTTAAACTTAAATGGGGATTAAATTTAAGCGAAAACGCTCCATTTAGAAAAAAATAAAGCAAACGATCTACACGATTGCTTTATTTTATCGATATTTTAAAGCGTTATTTTACAGGTGGGTTGTTTTTCCAATAAGCATCTAAAGCTTTGCGTCCTAGACCAGGATCATCTGTAAACAGTCCATCGACACCTGCTTTAAAATACATCTCATACTCTTTGTTGGCACCCGTTTCACAACGTCTCGCAGCATCTTGTTCAGCTGTACTACATTTTAAATTAGCTGCCAAAAAATTGTTTTCAGGTCGGAAAGTATAAGGGTGCACTTTTAAATTGACAGCATGTGCATCTGCAACAAAAGAAGACGGGGCAGTATAGCTTTCATTAAAGATATAAGGTTTCCATGGACCTACGCCATCAGCATAGGTTGCAACTGTTTTTAAACCTTGTGCTGTTGCCATATCACCATAAGTTGTTTTAATACCTTGCACAACGTAATCTGCTGGGCTTGCTTTTTTGTCATCATAGAGTTGAATAATTTTGGCATTCTTTAAACTTTTATGAAGTGTAAGCTGTTCTTTGAAATATTTTAAATTATTGACTTCGAAAGACTGTAGATAAATAGGTGCGATTTCGCGCGTGTATTGATACTTTGCCAAAGTTTTAAGCAAAGGATCTTCCATGCCTAACCTCAACGATTGAAAATATGTGGGATGCTTGGTTTCAATGTATAAGCCAATAATTTTTCCAGTTTTTTTATAATTTTGTTCTGCCAGTTCGATAATCTGTTCAAGGGTGGGGATATTGAATTGATCATTATACTGCGTGTTGTTTGGGCGTAATGCAGGAATTCGTTCGCGTGCCTTAATCAACTTGAGTTCGTTCGAAGTGAAATCTTCAGTAAACCAACCTGTTAAAGATATCCCATCGATGATTTTGGTTGTCTTACGGTCTGTAAATTGAGAAAGGGTACCCACATTGGTGGTGCCACCAATTTCATTTTCATGACGTGCGACCAAAACACCGTCTTTGGTAGAGACCAGATCCGGTTCAATAAAATCAGCGCCATCATCTATGGCTTTTTGATAGCTTTCCAGTGTATGTTCTGGACGCAAAGCACTGGCTCCGCGATGCCCAACAATAATAATCTTGGGTTCTTTATATTCAGGCGTTGTCACGATATTTATTTTATCATCATTACATGCAGTTAAAAATAATACGCTAGTGCTGATGAGCCATACTTTTTTATTCATATTTCACTCAAATTATTGTGTTGAAATCAATGCTAGTCTATGCGGTTAAATTGACATTGTGATGACATCACAAGATGAATGAGCGACTTATTTATCAGGATGAATTGTATAAGATTCAGTAATCTCCACAGTTTCTCCATATTCAGCTTGATCATTCGGATTTCTGTTATTTTTTCTTGAGTTTTCGATCCAAGTCACAGAATATCAACATAAGCGGAATTTAATGGTTAACTCAACATTAATCTCAATCATTTGACACAGAAGCAAATCTGATGCTCTCTAAATTTTTTATTCAACGTCCTATTTTTGCCTGTGTCCTTGCGATTATCGTTATGGCTTTAGGTATTTTTTCGGTCGTCAATTTACCGATTGAACGCTATCCGGATATTGCTCCGCCGCGCATTACAATTTCCACTACATATACTGGTGCAGATGCTGAGACTGTTGAAGAAAGTGTTACTCAGGTTTTAGAGCAACAGATTAAAGGTATTGATCACCTTCTATATTTCAGCTCAAGCAGTGACTCATCTGGACGTGCACGAATCAGTATTAGCTTTGAAAATGGTACTGATCCGGACACTGCTCAGGTTCAAGTACAAAACAGTATCAACGGGGTACTCAACAGATTGCCAGATGATGTGCAACGTCAAGGCGTAACAGTGAACAAATCACTGGGCGATACATTCATGGTGGTAGGTTTGTATGATGAAACAGGTAAAAGTAACAATATTGAGCTTGGAGATTATCTCTCTGCACATATAGAGCAGGAATTATCTCGAATCGAAGGCGTTGGCGAGGTGGATGTATTTGGTTCGCAATACGCAATGCGAATCTGGTTGAACCCGAATCTATTACGTCAATATCAGTTGATGCCAAGTGATATTCGTAGTGCTATTGAAGTGCAAAATACTCAAGTTGCTGCTGGTGGTGTTGGCGATTTACCCGTAGCTTCTGATCAATATTTAAATGCAAAAGTGACGGCAGGCTCACGCTTAAGAACGGTTGACGAATTTAAAAATATTATTGTTAAATCCAATACAGATGGAAGTTATGTATATTTAAAAGATGTCGCACGCGTTGAATTGGGCGCAGAAAATTATCAGTCTTTTAATACCATCAACGGTTATCCATCATCGGGGATGGGGATCTCTTTATCTTCGGGTGCCAATGCCTTGGCTACATCAGCATTGATTAAAGCCGAATTAGCCAAGATTTCTGAAAAACTTCCACAAGGCTACAAGATTGTTTATCCACGAGACAACACGCCGTTCGTTCAAGAATCGATAAAAGAAGTGGTTAAAACATTGTTTGAAGCGATCGTTTTGGTTGTTTTGGTGATGTTTATTTTTCTACAAAGTTGGCGTGCGACACTTATTCCAACCATCACTGTACCGATCGTTATTTTAGGGACGTTTGCGGTACTGTTTGCACTGGGGATGAGTATCAATACACTTACCTTGTTTGCCTTGGTTTTGGCTATTGGGTTGTTGGTGGATGATGCAATTGTTGTTGTTGAGAATGTTGAGCGCTTGATGCATGAACAGGGCTTGACTGCAAAGCAAGCCTCTATTGAATCGATGCAAGAAATGACAGGTGCTTTGATTGGGATCACAGTCGTATTGACTGCTGTATTTATTCCAATGGCATTTTTTACTGGGTCTACTGGTGTAATTTACCGTCAGTTTTCTATCACCTTGGTTTCAGCAATGGCATTGTCATTGTTGGTTGCGCTGATCCTTACACCCGCATTATGTGCAATTATCCTAAAACCTAATCCCCAACCTATGCGTTGGGCGACTTGGTTTAATCGCCAACTCGATCATCTCAAGCAGCGTTATACTCAACTGATTCAGAAAACCTTGAATTTTAAATGGGTGATTTTGACATTGTTTTTTGGCTTGACTGTGGTTTTTGCACTTTTCTATCGTGCTTTACCCACCAGTTTTATTCCAAGCGAAGATCAGGGAATGCTCAGTGTACAGTTCCGTTTAGCAGATGGCGCACCTATGTCAAGTAGTCAGGTGGTTGGCGAAAGTATACGCAAATATTTTTTGGAAAAAGAAAAGCAGAATGTCGATATTGTACTGATTCGTTATGGTCGTAACTTCTCTGGTACTGGACAAAATCTTGGCACAGGTTTCATTGCGCTCAAACATTGGGATAATCGTTCCGGTTCGGAAAATTCTGCACAAGCCATTCGTGAGCGTGCCGTAAAGTATTTTAACAAGAACCCAAATGCTCGCATTACCGTAAGTTTACCAGCTTCTGTGAATGGTTTGGGAGACAGTGATAGCTTAGAGTTTTGGATTCAGGATGTGAATGGTCAAGGGCGTAAATATCTTGAGCAACAATTTGGTATTTTACAAAACCAGGCCAAACAATTTCTAACCTTTGAAAATTTAGATAAGAAGTCCAATCCTGACAAATCTAAATTAAAAATTCATATTGATCAAAAACTGGCATTGGCAAATGGTTTAAGTCAAACAGCAATTAATAGCACCTTGTCTGCGGCATGGGGTGGTTCTTATGTAAATGATTTTATTGATCGTGGGCGTATTAAACGTGTCATGATGCAGGGTGATGCTGAGTTCCGCTCCAAACCGGAAGACTTAGAGGTGTGGAGCGTTCGTAATGCACAGAACCAAATGATTCCATTCAGTAATTTCTCGACCATTGCTTGGGAAGGAGGGCCTGATGTCGTCAACCGTTTCCAGGGGTATACCGCCTTGCAAATGGAAGCCAATACTGCGGCTCATACCAGTTCTGGTCAGGCAATGAGTGATATTCAGAAGTTGATTGGTCAGCAACAGGGGATTGATGTTGCCTGGAGTGGATTATCCTTTGAAGAACAGAAATCTAGCAGTCAAGCATGGTTACTGTATTTAGTCTCTATTGGATTCATTTTTCTATGTTTGGCTGCATTATATGAAAGCTGGTCGATCCCCACAGCTGTGATTGCTGCAATTCCTCTAGGCATTGGAGGAAATATTCTGTTTAGTCAATTCGCAGGATTTCCCAATGATATTTATTTTCAAATTGCTTTGCTGACGACTATTGGTTTGTCGTGCAAGAATGCCATTCTCATTGTCGAATTTGCAGCTTTGGCACAAGAAAAAGGGAAAACAGCGATTGCAGCTGCACTGGAAGGTGCCGGATTGCGCTTACGTCCAATTTTGATGACCTCATTGGCATTCGGTGCTGGGGTCATTCCTTTGGTACTTGCTTTTGGTGCAGGTGCTGCAAGTCGCCAAGAAATTGGTGTAAGTGTATTGGGCGGGGTGATTTTTGGAACCATTTTGGTGTTGCTGTTTATCCCATTCATGTATGTGCTGATCCGAACGATTTTTAAACCCAAAGTGACTTCTGAATGATTCAAGGTATCGGCTTTTAAATTTTCACAGCCTTTGATGATGTGATGCTGTAAGGCATTGTTGTGTGGAAAGTGTACAGGTGATTTGAACCTTGCCTGCATACCCACTCAAATTTAGCTGACGGGCTGTATTCAGAAGCTATTCTTCTGGATTGAACCCCTCATTTTAACAACAAAAAAGCGCTTTATTTTCCTAGCATTACAGTCCAGTATTTGTGCCAAAGCGTGATCAACTTTGGACTTTCTTATGCAGTTTTCTTTAGAATTAATTTCAAAAATAGAAAAAGCCATTCAAAACCACCAATTTGAATTGATAGAACAATATTTTGATCAAATTAATGATGCTGATATAGCAAAGCTGTTGGGTGATCTGTCATTAAGTGAACAGGTGACCTTGGTTGAGCATCTGCCCAATGCTGCCTATATTCTTGAGTTCCTCTCATTAGACCAACAGCTTAAAATCGCAGAGCATTTGCCAAAGCAGAACCTGATTCAAGTTCTTTCGCAGATGCATTCAGATGACCAGACAGATTTATTTAAATATTTGCCGTATTCATTACAACAGTCTATCTATACTGAACTTAGTCCTGAAATCCAACAGCAAATTCAACATTTAGCCAAATATCCAGAAGAATCTGCTGGGGCAATCATGAGTTCAGACTATGTGGCAGTGCCACCAGATCTGAATATTACCCAAGCGATTGAACACATCAGAAAAAGTGCTAAAAATCGTGAAACAGTTTATCTCATCTATGTTGTAGATCCGCATAATAGATTATTGGGTGTCGCTTCTTTACGTGAAATGATTTTGGCTGATCCCCATCAAAATATGACTGAAGTGATGCGTACTGATTTAATTGTAGGAGATGTCAACGAAGATCAGGAAAGTATTGCGGAAAAATTACATTATTACGATTTTATTGCCCTCCCTATTGTAGATCAGCAACAACGTTTAGTGGGGATTGTGACCTATGATGATGCAATGGATATTGCGACTGAAGAGGCGACAGAAGACTTTTTAAAATCCAGTGCAGTCACGTCTTCGCCCAAAATGAGCATTAAAACGGCGCCCATTCATTATCTGTATAAGAAACGTGTATTCTGGTTGGTCATCTTGGTATTTGGCAGCTTATTGTCAGGTTTTGGTATCGCGCATTTTGAAGACATCATTGCTAAGAATATTGTATTGGTGTTCTTTTTGCCTTTGCTTGTGGGAAGTGGAGGGAATGCTGGCTCTCAATCTGCAACTTTGATGGTACGTGCTTTGGCAACTGGGGATGTCCATTTAAAAGATTGGCTATATCTGATTGGACGGGAGAGTTTGGTTGGCTTATGTCTTGGTGGGACGATGGCAATAGCAGTTTCCATACTCGGCTATTTTAGAGGTGATGCAATGGTTGCTTTGGTCCTCGCACTCAGTATGATGGGCATTGTATTGATGGGCTGTCTTATTGGTATGAGCCTACCGTTCATCTTGAACCGTTTAAGGCTAGATCCAGCAAGTGCATCGGCCCCATTGGTGACGTCAATCTGTGATGCAACCGGTGTAATTGTTTATCTGTGTATCGCCTCGATTATTTTATAAGTGCTGTGTGATCAACTTAATGGGCAATATCTTTTCGGAGTTCTCGGCTGCTGGGGATATCTGTATAGCGAAATACCTGATAACCCGCCTGTATCAGCATGGCATCTCGTTGTGCATCGATATGTTCTTTACCGATATGACTGGGATCATCGAGTTCAATAATTGCAATCACTTCGAGTTGTGGACTGAGCAGAACAAAGTCAGTGACTTTACGATTGAACTTGGAACGTAACTTGAATTGATCAGAGTCAATTAAGGCACTGAAAGCAACTTGTGCCAGCACGTGGTGTTGAGGAAAAGTCTCATTCAAGCGGAAAAACATTTTCTGTTCAAATGGTGTAATTACACGTTTTGCATAGTAATGTTGGCGTTGAAATAGATAACGGCCAAAACATGCAATCAGCAAAGCGATTGTTGCGATACAGCCGATAAATAAAAATAAAGCCTGATGGGAATTCAGCGACATAAATAAAACAGTATCTGATAGGCAAGAAAAAACCCACTCATAATTGAGTGGGTTTTCAGAATTTGGCTCTCCAACCTGGGCTCGAACCAGGGACCTGCGGATTAACAGTCCGTCGCTCTACCGACTGAGCTATTGGAGAATCTGGAACGCATTTTAGGGAGGAAATGCTGATGGGTCAAGGAAAAATTGTTAAATTCACCATAAAAAAGTATTGTTTGCTAAATAATTGATCATTTTGAATAAAAATAAAGAAATTCATAGATTTGTTTAAAAGGAGTATTCGGCTTCACCAGAGTCAGTGTTTAACTTAAACCTTAGATCAACTCAATCATCATTCAAATGACCTAGCTCTACTGGCAATCTATTCAGCCAGTACTGATTTTCATTTAATTGATTGTACGGTTTGTCTTTGCAATACTGTTAAATTTTAACCATAAAAAAGCCCACTTCATCATGAGTGGGCTTTTTAGAATCTGGCTCTTCCACCTGGGCTCGAACCAGGGACCTGCGGATTAACAGTCCGTCGCTCTACCGACTGAGCTATGGAAGAATAGATGGCTCTCCAACCTGGGCTCGAACCAGGGACCTGCGGATTAACAGTCCGTCGCTCTACCGACTGAGCTATTGGAGAATCTGATGCGCATTTTATGGATGAAAGCCAAAGTGGTCAAGTGAAATTATGCCAAAAATACCCTAAATGTTTTTTTATTGTCCGAATTTAAATAATTTGTATATATATTGATTATTTTTAAAGTTTTCTAAATCTTTTTCAGAAATTAACCCTTCATATGCTTGGGGACAGCGTTGTAGCTGTAGAATACTTTCAATCCGCTTGGAAGCTTTCTTTCGGACTAAAGCACTAAAAATAATCGCAATTTCTAGGATTTGGGTACTTCTGAAAAGCAAGTTGGAAGATATGAATAAGTTTTTGACAGGATAGGGCTTTTTTCTAAAAACATGTTGCTGCATGATTTGATTGCACATGGTTAATTCAATTTCGTAACACATTCCATAGGAAAAACCACGATGTTCTTGCTGTCTTTTACGCAGGCTCAATGTGGAAATTTTTTCATAATCTACTTTGATGTTGATTGCAGCCATTTGAATTTGGCAAAAATCGCTGTGAAAACATAGCTGCGGACGTCCATATTTAATCAGTAGATAGATTGAAATCAGTTCGAATAACAAAATAAACAGCCAAAACAACAGTACGAAAATAAAAGTAAAGGTGATGTAGTCTGAAGCTGCGATATAAAGATAGCAAGGAATCTGTAGCGCAGTCAGAATGACAAAGCCCGCAATGATTTTTATTGGATCTGCTTTTATTGTATATGTAGTATCAATCATGAAATGATAAAAATAGAATGACATAAAAAAGCCATTCTAATCAGAATGGCTCTTTGACAAAATAAAATTATTCAATCTTATTTTTCAACACCCGCAGCTTGACCTGCATATTTAGCGTTTGCATAGTCCCAGTTCACTAAGCTTTCTAGGAAAGTTGAAATGTATTTTGGGCGAGCATTACGGAAGTCGATGTAATAAGCGTGTTCCCAAACATCGATTGTTAATACCGCAACTTTGCCATGAGCAAGTGGAGTATCTGCATTTGAAGTTTTAAGAATAGAAAGCTCACCGTTTACTTTGTCAGCAACAAGCCATGCCCAGCCTGAACCGAATTGAGTTGTTGCAGCAGCAGCAAACTCTTCAGCAAATTTTTCGTAAGAACCGAAAGCTTCATCAATTTTAGCTGCCAAAGCACCTGTTGCTTTACCGCCACCGTTTTTAGCCATACAGTTCCAGTAGAAAGTATGATTCCAAACTTGAGCAGCGTTGTTGAATACACCTGCCTTAGATGCATCGCCAGCAACAGCAACAATGATCTCTTCTAAAGTTTTACCTTCAAGATCAGTACCCTTGATTAAGTTGTTTAAGTTTACAACATAGGTATTGTGGTGCTTATCGTGATGGTATTCTAAAGTTTCTTTGCTGATGTGTGGCGCAAGATCTTCGTAGCCGTATGGTAGAGCAGGTAAAGTAATGGTTGTCATGTTTTAAATTCCTTGCATTGAGCTGGGTTTTAACATTTAAGTGGCTTTATTGTAATAGATTCTTCGCGCAATAGGGCATGATGTTAAATAACAATACACAATTTATTTCGATTTAATACGTATATAGACAATCAAGAAATCCAGTGAAGATTTTCTTGAAAAAGTATCAAGTCATTTTTAAAGATAATGAGCTGATACTTTTATCGAGATTAAATCGGATTATTCAACTCATGGTATTCAGACTCAATCTTGAACTGTGCCGCAATTGCTTTGGCTAATTCTTGTACGCCATAGCGTTCAGTAGCATGATGACCGCAGGCATAATAGTGCACATTTAGTTCTTTGGCTTCATAAAAAGTACGTTCGCTGACTTCCCCTGAAATATAGGCGTCACAGTCCATCGCTGCTGCTTTAACAATATAATCCTGTGCTCCACCTGTACAGAAGCCTACTTTTTGAATCCGTGATTTTTCTGCATTCAAATGAATGGTCTCGAAACCTAATTTTTCAGTCAGCAATTGTTTAAAATCTTCAGGAGAAAGAGCTTTTTTTAAATAACCGATATTGCCAATCGGATGACGTTCATAAGGATCCAAAGCTTCAATATTTTCCAAGTCCAATATTTGAGCAATCATGGCATTATTACCGAGTGTTGGATGCGAGTCTAAGGGCAAATGATAGCCGACAAGAGAAATGTCATTTTGAATTAAACGCTTGATGCGTTTACCACGCATTCCCGTAATTGGGTAAGGCTCGCCTTTCCAGAAATATCCATGATGGACCAATAACAGGTCTGCTTTTTTTTCAATGGCTGCATCAATCGCATCTTGTGAAGCTGTCACTGCACAAAGAATTTTCTTTACTTCAGATTTTCCTTCAATTTGTAACCCGTTAGGCGAATAGTCTTTAAATTCATGTGATTTTAAGGTTTGATCACACCACAGAATAATATCTTTAAGTAAAGCCATGAATCACCTTTTATGAAATTACATTAATTGGAGGATATCAAAACACATTTTAAACTGTAACTAAAGCTGAACAAAACTCTTTGTATTTTTTATGTTTCTTTATTGAATTGCTTTACAATATACAAATTGCTTTTGCATCAACGAATTAAAAAATTCTTAGAGGAATAAAAACGTGCGGCGTTCATTTACTTGGCTCCCTTGGGTTTTACTAATACTGGTAATTATTTGTTTTGTCGTATGGCAGAAACTTCAGCAACCCAAAGCACCGATTGCAGCAGATGGTGTAAAAATGCCAGCGGAGAAAGTAGAGCCGTTGGTCAATACCTCTAGAACAGGTGGGGTGGTTTCGTACAGCGCGGCTGTCAAAGTTGCAGCGCCTGCTGTGGTCAATATTTTTACTACTCAAAAAGTAAAACAAAATCATCCATTGCTTAATGATCCTGCATTTCGAGAGTTTTTTGGTAATCAGATTCCTGAACAGAATCAAAACCAGAATGAAAATAGCTTGGGCTCTGGGGTGATCGTCCGCCCAGATGGATATATTCTGACCAACAACCATGTTATTGCACAGGCTGATCAAATTGTGGTTGCCCTGCAAGACGGACGCCGTGCAGAAGCAACTGTAATAGGAACTGACCCAGATACAGATTTGGCCGTCATCAAAATTGGTTTAAAAGATTTACCCGTCTTGCCGTTTAAATTGAGTGGCAATGAAGTGGGTGATGTGGTCTTGGCAATCGGTAATCCATTTGGAGTAGGGCAAACTGTAACTCAAGGGATTATCTCTGCAACAGGACGTTCTGATCTCGGGATCAATACTTATGAAGATTTTATTCAAACAGATGCAGCGATTAATCCAGGTAATTCTGGAGGGGCATTGATTGATGTTGCTGGGAATTTGATTGGGGTCAATACTGCAATTTTCTCACAGTCAGGTGGGTCTTTAGGAATCGGTTTCGCAATCCCTGCAAAAATTTGCCAGCAAATACTCAATTCGATTTTAAAAGATGGTCGAGTAATTCGTGGCTGGATGGGCATCAGTTTAGTTCCACCAACCCAAGAAGACGTGTTGCAACCTCGTCAGCCTGGTGTTGTTGTGGCAGATGTATTGAAAAGAGGTCCTGCGGCAGAAGCAGGAATCAAAGTTGGTGACCGTATTGTTAAAGTCAACAATGAAGATATTACCTCAACTTCGCATTTGATTAATTATGTTGCGTTGCAAGCGCCAAATACTGAGATTCAGGTTGAAGTTGTACGTGGTGACCAAAAAGTGAATTTAACTGTTAAAGTGGGAGAACGAAAAGTCCTGAATAATGACTCCCAATTTATTCCGCTACCAAAACGTTAATCTTATGTATGGAAGCCCTGATATTTCAGGGCTTTTTTATATTTTCAATAGCATCTAAACAGAGCAAGAGCAACAGAAATGATCTTCATCATTTATTTAAAATCTCTGGCCTGTCTCCTCCCAGTTAAGTTTTTACCAAAATTTCCATTTGGGCTTATGCGGCCAATCGGCACAAGGGTTTGGGAATAAAGTATAAACTTTGACCAATTCATCTTCTGTGATTTTACCGTCTTTATTTTCGTCTAGATATTTAAATAATTTAAGATTTTTATCTTTACCTTGAAACTGTCGGTCATCTGGCCAAGGGTATGGCGCAAAGTCTGTAACCTTTAAAAATTCATTCAGTTCAAAAGCATTATTTTTATTTAAATCATAAGTTTTATAAAATCCCTCCCAATCCATGGAAGCAGGTTCACAGCCGAAGCTTGAAGCGCTCAATGTACTGAGACTGATGAGTGTCGCATAGATTATCTTATTCACTGTTCTACTCTATTTGCAGGGATATTTAAAACATAAATATATCATTCAACGTCTAAAAGCAATTTAGGGGGCTGCGGGCATTTCATAAATGGTTTGCTGTGTCAGTGGCTTGGGGCAGCTTCGTGGTTCCCTTGTGAAACAGTGTTTCTCATCATTTAGAATGACTAAATTTGGTATTTGAGCCTAGAATCGCCTAAAAAACACATGGTTGCAAACCTAGGCGAATTGTTCAAAGCCTTTAATTATCCCGATCTTTCGATATGAAAGGGATAACATAGATCACTGCATCATGGGTTTGGATGGCTTTTGTGTTGGATTAAAATAAACAAAAACCAGCGTCTAAGCACTGGTTTTTGATAGGCATAAAGATCTTATTAGATTAGCTTTCTTGCTGAATGCCTGCTACTAACCAATCTTGGCTAGAACCCGCAGGTTTAACAAAATGCCATACTTCTGAGAATGGTGCAGGTAAGCTATTTAAATCTTCACTTACTGTACCCGTAAAACGAACACTCACCACATATTGACCATTTTCAGTTGCACTATCGACCACCAATGCATTCAAGTTCGAAAACTCAGCAACATCCTGATCCTGGTTTGCCATGATGTCGTTATACATGGACTGATAAAGATCAGGCGTTAAATAGCGTTGAATTTCTGCAATGTTACTGACAGAGTTCATGGATTGAATATGGTTAAAACGTTGGCGTGCCACACGTAAGAACGCCGCAGGTTCAGTCCCATCTGGAAGCTGATTGCCACTTTGCATTGATGCTGAACCAAAAGGCGCTTGTGGAGCAGCACCACCATTTACAGATTGACCAAAAATATTGGTATTGTCTGAATTACGTGCGGTGCTGTTTTGACCAAATGGTGCAGATGTAGGACCTGATGTATTTGGTGCATAAGGGTTATTGCCCGCTAATTTTTTTTTAGCGCCGAATTTACGGAACAAGAAGAATGCAGCACCCGCGATTAAAATTAACCAAATCCAACTTGGGATTCCGCCTTTTTTCTCTTCTTGCTGAGCCGCTTGTTGTTTCGCTAATTCAGCATCATTGGTCTGCGCTTGTGAATTGCCATTATGATTGTCAGCCATTGCATTTGCAGCGATTGCACCTACAGCCGCACCAGCCACACCAGCAGCCACCATTTTACCGACACCAGAGCCGGACTTTTGCTGACCTGCTTGAGCTGGCATTGGTTGTTGAGCAGGCGTAACTTGTCGAGGTTGAGAATAAGACTGACTTGAACTCGAAGAACGGCTCATGCCATGGCTTTTACCACCACCGGCGCGTTTTGCTTCAGCGAGCGGTGCAACAGCCAAAGTTGCCATTAAAATACCTGCGATCAAGCCGCGCTGTCGAACTTCCATTGAATGTACCTATTTAAAATATGTTTATGGGTATGAAAAGTAACTACCTGATGTTTTACTTTTCATAACTGTATTTATGCAGTCTTTTACAGAGAATTTCAATGTTTTTGACATTTATTTGCGTATATATTCACATAATCATAACGAATATATGGATGGCGAAGGTGATCAAAATAATCATGGAGCTAATTTATTTAAATAATTGAAAAGTCTGAATTTAGAGTAGTTTTATCATATTTGCGGAATTGTATAATTCTAACGCAAAAAAATAAGCATTTACTCTCAAAAATTCTCATTTAGCCTCATTCAATTGTGCTGTTTAGGCTGTAAAGCAAAAGCAGCACTCTTCTGAATCAGAAATGTTTTAGAAATGAAAGCATGCTTGAGTTTTGCGATTAAGCTACTTCGTCGCTCAGTTGCATTGTCTCAGTGAGCGCCTCATGTAAGCGAGCAACAGCAATCACTTGTACACCCGCAATTGGCTTTTGCGGAGCATTGCCTCTAGGAACAATAATGTATTTGAAACCGTGTTTGATGGCTTCTTTGAGACGTTCCTGTCCATTGGGAACAGGGCGTATTTCTCCAGATAGACCGACCTCACCAAACACCGCCAGTTGCTGAGGTAGAGCTTTGGAGCGTAAACTGGATGCGCAAGCCAATAGAACTGCCAAGTCAGAACCTGTTTCTGTAATCTTTAATCCACCGACCACATTCACGTATACGTCTTGTCCGGAAGTCTGTACACCACCATGTCTGTGCATCACTGCAAGCAACATGTTTAGACGGTTTTGTTCTAAACCGAGTGCTACACGGCGCGGCTGCCCATGGGCATCATCAACCAGCGCCTGAACTTCAACCAGTAAGGGGCGGGTCCCTTCACGACTGATCATCACAACTGAACCGGGAATGGCTTCATCATAGCGGCTTAGAAAAATAGCAGATGGATTTGCGACTTCTTTTAAACCCTTATCAGTCATGCCAAATACGCCAAGTTCGTTGACTGCACCAAAACGGTTTTTTACTGCGCGAATCATTCTATAGCGAGAGTCTGACTGTCCTTCGAAATACAAAACACAATCGACCATATGTTCAAGAACTCGCGGTCCGGCAAGTGAACCTTCTTTGGTAACATGACCAACAATGAATAAAGCAGTACCACTATTTTTTGCAAATCGCGTTAACAGCGCTGCCGACTCACGAATTTGTGATACTCCACCGGGCGCAGACTGCAAGGTTTCGGTATATAGCGTCTGGATTGAATCGAGAATCGCAACTGCAGGACGCAATTGTGCCAAGGTATCACAAATTCGTTCAACACAGGTTTCAGCCATAACCTGTAATTTATCTGTGGCCAAATCAAGACGGTTGGCACGTAAGGCAACTTGAGAAAGTGATTCTTCGCCTGTGACATAAAGTGCAGAGCTATTCGCAGCTGCCATATGTGTTGCAGTTTGTAAAAGAATGGTTGACTTACCGATGCCTGGATCGCCTCCGATCAATACAACCGAACCAGTAACCAAACCACCGCCAAGTACCCGATCGAACTCTCCAATTCCTGTGCCTAAACGCGTTTCATTGGAAACGGTGATTTGATTTAACAGTGTTACATTGGCTGCTTGTCCGGCATATCCACCACCCATAGGTTTCGCTCGATGTGACACCACAGGTTCAATACGGACTTCAGTCAGAGAATTCCATTCACCACAGTCTGAACATTGACCTGCCCATTTTGGATGGTCCGTACCACATTGTTCACAACGATAAACAGTTTTGACTTTGCCCATTTTGAGTGCATATACCTTTTCAATAATTTGATGAATGTACCAATAGCGCCTTTAAAATACAATTTTTTGCACAACATCTCGCCAAAAACAATTTTGGCACGTAAACTGCAAAATGAAGGAACGGTAAAAATAAGAAAGGTAAGGAATAGTCACTTGGCTATTTAATAAGCTAAAAGGTGGAAAATCCTAGATAATTAGGCGTATCCATTGAAAAAGGCTTTTTTATTTTTTTTGTTTTAAGCTACTTTTGTAAAACGAAATCTGAGAGAAGAATATAACAATGTCAAATGAAAACCTCAGTTCTTCTGCGGAAACAGGTGAACTATCTAGAAGTTTATCAAATCGCCATCTTCAATTAATTGCAATTGGCGGTGCGATTGGGACAGGATTATTTATGGGGTCAGGGAAGACAATCAGTCTTGCAGGACCTTCGATATTATTTATCTACATGATCATTGGTTTGATGGTGTTTTTCGTCATGCGTGCACTGGGGGAATTGCTACTTTCAAACTTGCAGTACAAGTCTTTTATTGACTTTTCAACAGATTTAATTGGTCCTTGGGCTGGTTATTTTGTGGGATGGACTTATTGGCTGTGTTGGATCACCATAGGGATCGCTGATTTATCTGCGATCATCTACTATTTGCAGTTCTTTAATAATGGTGTGGCGTTTACGCCAACCGAAGGCGCGATGATTAGTGTTGCTGCCATTTTCTTTATTCTGGGCTTGAACCTCGTCACTGTAAAATTATTTGGTGAGCTTGAATTCTGGTTTGCTTTGATCAAGATCATTGCCATTGTTGTGCTGATTTTAGTAGGACTTTGGATGATTTTCACAGGCTTTACTTCAGCTGCTACAGGTCAAGTTGCGTCCTTTACCCATTTATGGGATCACGGAGGGATGTTCCCCAAAGGTTTTGAAGGCTTTCTGGCAGGTTTTCAGATCGCAATCTTTGCCTTTGTCGGAGTAGAACTTGTCGGTACAACAGCAGCAGAGACCAAGGATCCTGAAAAGAACTTACCTAAAGCTGTCAACTCAATCCCAATCCGTATTATTTTCTTCTACGTTTTGGCTTTAGTAATCGTGATGTCAGTAACGCCTTGGGATCAAATCGATCCTAAAGTCAGCCCATTTGTAAACCTATTCAGCCAAGCGGGTATTGCAGCAGCGGCAATTATCATGAACTTGGTGGTATTGTCTTCAGTAATGTCTTCAATGAACAGTGGGGTGTTTTCGACCAGTCGTATGTTGTTTGGACTTTCTCGTGAAGATCAGGGGCCTAAGGCATTCGGCTTACTTAATCGCCGTGCGGTTCCAGCCAATGCTTTATATTTCTCTGGTGTGTGTTTATTGGGAGGTGCTGCATTACAGTACTTTGTCCCGAATACTGTAGAAGCCTTTACTTTAGCAACCACACTTTCAACGATTTTATTCATTCTGGTATGGATCATTATCTTGTGGAGTTATTTGGTGTATTACAAGACCCGTCCGGAACTGCATGCAAAATCCGTATTTAAATTGCCAGGCGGACCATTTACTTGTTATGTCGTCATCATTTTCTTTATTGGAACGATCGGTATCCTTGCATTAGAGCCAGATACCCTGAAATCCTTGATGGTCAGCCCGATTTGGTTGATTATCCTTGCGATTGGCTATTTCTGTTTCTATAAGAAAAAACAGTAATTAGCTATTTCAATGATACTCATAAGAAAACGCCAGTAATAGACTGGCGTTTTTTTTATTCTCAATTTAAGCTTGAGCGCTTGTTATTTTGGTCTATATTTTAGAATCAAGGTATACTGACAAAAATTTTGGAAATAGGTGAGCAGATGCGTTTAGCAATTTGTAGCATCGGTTTAGTTTTAAGTGCGGCCGTTTTAGTCGGCTGTGGTCAATCTGGTAATTTACAGTTAGCCAATAGTCCCGACTCAGACAAACGCGCCAAATACTTGTTGTATTCAAAGCATGACAACACCACTGTTCAAGCTGAGAAAAAAACAGTGGATCAGGCTGTACCCGCAGATCAGTCAGCCCCAGCATCACAAGTGACTTCAAACTAAACCTATTTAAACTTTCATTGAAAGGATACATTCATGAGTTTTTCCCGCATTGATGGGGTATTGCATGCAGAGCAATGTTCTTTAGATCAGCTTGCTATGCAATATGGCACACCACTTTATGTCTATTCAAAAGCGACATTTGAAAAGCATTATTTAGATATGGATCAAGCCTTCAGCTTTATCGATCATCAAATTTGTTTTGCGGTGAAGTCTAACTCTAATCTGGCAGTATTGAATGTATTGGCAAAACTGGGTTGCGGTTTTGATATTGTCACAGGAGGGGAACTTGCACGTGTACTTGCGGCAGGTGGTGATCCATCAAAGATTGTGTTTTCTGGTTTGGGCAAACAAGAACAAGATATACAAAAAGCATTGGAAGTGGGCATTGCCTGTTTCAATGTGGAGTCCCATGCTGAACTTGACCGTATCCAAAATGTTGCTGCACGTTTAGGTCAAAAAGCACCGATTTCTTTACGGGTCAATCCAGATGTTGATGCTAAAACCCATCCTTATATTTCAACCGGTTTGAAAGAAAATAAATTCGGTATTCCTTCTGATGTGGTTTTTGAAACCTATCAATATGCAGCGTCATTGCCAAATTTAGATGTGGTTGGAATCGATTGTCACATTGGTTCACAATTGACTGAAACTCAGCCTTTTGTGGATGCGCTTGATCGTATTATGATGATGATTGAACAGCTGAAAGCGCAGGGGATTGATTTAAAGCATATTGATATTGGGGGAGGGTTAGGGGTCACTTATAAAGATGAAACACCGCCAAGTGTGGTTGAGTACGCTGAATCTATGCGCCCAGCACTAGAAAAACTGGGTTTAAAAGTATATATGGAACCAGGGCGGAGTATTTCAGCAAATGCCGGTGTATTATTGACCAAAGTGGATTTACTCAAACCCACCCAGCACCGTAATTTTGCAATCATTGATGCAGCAATGAACGATTTAATTCGTCCATCCTTGTATCAGGCTTGGATGGATATTCAGCCAGTTAAGCCGCGCAAAGATGTTGAAAGCAAAACTTGGGATATTGTTGGTGCGATTTGTGAAACAGGTGATTTCTTAGGTAAAGAACGTAAACTTGCGCTTAAAGAAAATGATCATCTTGCTGTTTTAGGTGCTGGTGCATACGGTTTTGTGATGAGTTCAAACTACAACAGCCGAGGTCGAGCTGCTGAAGTGATGGTGGATGGTGAGCAATCTTATGTGATTCGTAAACGAGAAAGCATTGAATCACTTTGGGAAAATGAACGCTTGTTGCCTTAAGGAGTAATTTTTAGATGTTATTAGAATTTACCAAAATGCATGGTCTGGGCAATGACTTCATGGTGGTTGATTTGATTAGCCAACGTGCCTTCTTTGATGCGGTGACGATCCGCCGTTTGGCTGACCGTCATTTTGGCATTGGCTTTGATCAACTTCTCATTGTTGAACCACCAGATTTTCCCAATGTTGACTTTAAATACCGTATTTTTAATGCGGACGGTTCTGAAGTTGAGCAATGTGGTAATGGCGTGCGTTGCTTTGCGCGTTTTGTTTATGAACGTCAATTGACCAATAAAAAACGTTTTAAAGTGCAGACCAGTGCCGGCATTGTTGAACCGGAATTGGGTGAAAATGGCTGGGTTCGAGTCAATATGGGCTATCCGAAATTTTTACCTCAAGAGATTCCATTTATTGCTGAAGAGCCGGATGCCTTGTATGACATCGCTCTAGCAGATGAGCAGTCATTGACCATCGATGTGGTCAATATGGGCAATCCACATGCCGTGACCATCGTTACAGATGTTTTAACGGCAGATGTTGCACATATTGGTCCACAAGTTGAATCACATGAACGTTTTCCACAACGTGTCAATGCCGGTTTTATGCAAATTATTGATGAGAAACATGCACGTTTACGAGTCTTTGAACGCGGTGTGGGGGAAACCATGGCATGTGGTACGGGTGCATGTGCAGCAGCTGTGTCAGGTATGCGTCGTGGTTTGCTCGCCAACAATGTGGAAATTGAGTTGGCAGGTGGTAAATTGCAAATTGAATGGAAAGAAGGCGATGTCGTTTGGATGACTGGTCCAACGGCTACTGTTTATGAAGGTCGTTTGGATTTACGTTATTTTCAAAGTTCATGATTTGCCCTTAGCCCTGAATTGATGTCAGGGCTTTTAAATTGAATCGTTTGATTTTTGACCAATCACAAAAGTAATGATATTTATTAAAATTTAAAGCAAATAATCACAATCAACAGGAAAATAAGAAATGGCAATAGATCGGATAGATTGGCATGCTGAATCCGCAGAGCAAGCTGGATTTCCCTACAAAAATGGCGGTACACATATTGGCATGTATATGGCATGGATCATTAATCATCATTTAGAGGATGAATTCCACCAAGAAGAAAGTCAAACCGAACTAGAACAAGTACGTACGCGTCAAATGACGGGGTTGCAATTTTTGACAGCTATGTGTGATGAAAAATTCTGGGAAGAAGATTTGAATGATGAAGGCTTTAAATTCACACAAGCCTATTATGAAAGTCAGCAATATTTTAAAGATTATGATGCAACTTTGGTGTATTCAAAAGGCTTGACTGAAACCTATGCTGTAGAAGACAGTTGGGAAAATTACGATTTAATAGCTGCGGTAATCCGTCAGAAATACCAGCAATGGAAGCAAAACCGTCAATAAATTAATCAAAACAGTGATCCATAAAAAAACACAGTCCGAAATGGGTAGGACTGTGTTTTAATGTTGATTCGTCTGGAGACCAAACCAACATTAAGTAACCACACTACAGCACACATATTTGCTTAATGTATATATGAGGATGATTGGTTGTTTTTCAATCAATATAAATGTAAATTCTAAAAGTTTCAACGTTCTGAAACTGCTCAGTTAACTCATTGAATGAATTCCGAATATATTACCTTCAGTATCTATAGCTAAAACGATATGCCCATGCGGTTCGATCGACATTTTTGCTTGGTGAATTTGTCCTCCCGCGGCTACAACACGCGCTTCTTCAATCGCACAATCTTCACTACTGAAATAGATAATCGTACTGTTTCCGCCTGCACGCACACCTTGCATTTTGACCAATGTTCCTGCTGAGCCATACTGGTTCATGTCGGATGGAAAAGTCCACATTTGGGTATTTGCATCAGTCGGATCGCTCAATAAACTGAGCTCTGTTCCCAATACCGTTTGATAAAATAATTTGGCTCGTTGCATATCATCAACATAGATTTCAAACCAACAGACTGGATTTGGCATGATGGTGTCCTTTTGTTTTACTGTTATATGTATTAAACCATTCGTTGGCAGTTTGCTTGGGTCGATACAATCGAGCTCAGCCAGCAAATATTATTTTTAGACTTTATTGTGATTAGCTTATGACAAACTTAAATGTTGTACAGCTGTATTTTGTAAGCAGGTTTGTTTTTACTGATCGCTAAACAAAAAAAGAATGCCGAAGCATTCTCTTTTCTGAATTGTTGCAGCGCCAAGATTAATGACGCGCAGCTTTTTTACCTTCATCAACTGTTTTTACAATCGGTGCTTTGACCAATGGTGTAGGTTGTTCAACCAAAGCAAGTGGAAGAATCTCATCGATACTTTTCACAGCTTTAATTTCTAAACCATCTTTCACATTTTGAGGAATTTCAGCCAAGTCACGTACGTTTTCCTGTGGGATAAACACCAGTTTAACACCACCACGATGTGCCGCTAAAAGTTTCTCTTTCAAGCCACCAATACGCATTGCACGACCCCCCAGACTGGTTTCACCCGTCATGGCAATATCAGGACGAATTGCAATGCCTGTAAATGCTGAAACCAAAGCAGTCGTTAAAGCTAAACCTGCTGAAGGTCCATCTTTCGGTGTTGCACCTTCAGGCAAGTGAACGTGTACATCGGTCTCTTCAAAACGAGAAGCTTCAATGCCTAATTCATCTGCACGCGTACGAACCACAGTCATTGCTGCTGTAATCGACTCTTTCATTACGTCCCCGAGTGAACCGGTAGTAATGAATTTGCCTTTACCTTTGACTGCCGCAACCTCAATGGTTAACAACTCACCACCAACAGATGTCCAAGCCAAGCCATTGACACGACCCACTTGCGCTTCTTCTTCAGCCATGCCGTAATCAAACTTATGTACACCTAAATATTCAGGTAAGTTTTCAGCGGTGACATCGATATGCAAGTTTTTGGCTTTCTTGCTTACCGACTCTTTGACCACTTTACGCGCAATTTTTGAAACTTCACGTTCTAGGCTACGTACACCAGCTTCACGTGTATAACGACGCACGATGTCTCGAATCGCTTCTTCATGAACAGTCAGTTCTTTAGCACGTAATCCATTGTTCTTAATTGCTTTAGGAACAAGATAACGGTCTGCAATGTTCACTTTTTCGTCTTCGGTATAGCCAGGTAAACGAATCACTTCCATACGGTCTAATAACGCTTCTGGAATATTCATGCTGTTGGCCGTACAGATGAACATCACTTCTGACAAATCTAAGTCAAGATCAAGATAATGATCATTAAATTTGCTGTTCTGTGATGGATCAAGTACTTCAAGTAATGCAGACGCCGGATCACCACGATAATCTTGTGCCATTTTGTCAATTTCATCGAGCAAGAACAATGGATTCTTCACACCGACTTTGGTTAAAGACTGCACGATTTTACCTGGCATCGCACCGATATAAGTACGACGGTGACCACGAATTTCTGCTTCATCACGTACACCACCCAGTGCCATACGAACGAATTCACGACCAGTAGCTTTCGCTATGGATTCACCCAGAGAAGTTTTACCTACCCCAGGAGGACCAACCAAGCACAGAATTGGACCACGAAGTTTTTTCACGCGTGACTGAACGGCAAGGTATTCAACAATACGTTCTTTGACTTCATCTAAACCATAATGGTCAGTGTCCAAGATTTCCTGAGCTTTTGCCAAGTTAATGCTAACTTTACTGGCTTTATTCCAAGGCGTATCTAGGATCGCTTCGATATAGTTACGTACCACAGCCGCTTCACTTGAAGCCGGTTGCATTGCTTTCAACTTGCGGAATTCATTTTCAGCTTTTTTACGGACGTGTTCTGGTAAATCAGCTTCTGCCAAACGTTTTTCTATTTCAGCAACATCATCTTCTGCACCGCCATTCATATCAGAAAGTTCACGTTGAATGACCTTCATCTTTTCATTGAGGAAGTATTCACGTTGGTTCTTTTCCATTTGACGTTTTACAGAATCATGCAATGTCTGTTCAATTTGTTGCTCTTCTGATTGTTGCAACAAATAGGTCATGAGTTCTTGTAAATGTGCTTCAAATTCGTCGTGTTCTAGGAATTTTTGTTTAACATCAATATTCAAAGGCACACGCGTTGCAACAAAGAACAATAATTGCAGTAAATCATCAATCTTGTTGGCAGCTGCAATCAACTCGCGTGCATTACGTAATTTTGCTTCTGCATATTGTGAAAACAGCGCACGTAATTCATCTACACGTGTTGCTTGTGTAGCTTTGTCTGTCGATACAGTCATTGGACTTAACGCATGTTCTGCCGATAAATATTCATCATTGTCGATGATCTCAACCAGCTTAGAACGGTGTAAACCTTCAATGAGCACTTTGATGCAGTTTTCATCATTTTCATGGTTTACAACTTGTACAATCTTAGCGACAGTACCATATTGATATAGGTTGTCGTGATCAATTTCTTCTGTAAGCGAATCTTTTTGCGCAACTACAAATACTAAATTGTCACTGTTACGAGCCACATCAACTGCATTGATCGATTTTTCACGACCCACAAATAGCGCAATTTGCATGTGTGGATAAACCACCACGTCACGCAACGCTAACAGCGGTAATACACTTGGAACCTGTGGCTCTAAGTTTTCTTGATTCATAATAATTTCAGACATGGGCACTCCTAATGAGTGACAACGGTGTTGCCATGTTTTTTATAGTGATGTGTATTTCAAAAATTACAAGGGCTTTACTTAATAAAAAAATTAAAAAATCGCAAGTATCTGATTTGCAATCAAGCCTGGAGGAATTTATTGACCTATTTGGCGTTTAAAAAAGTATGTTTTTGTGGGTGTGATCAGGCTATCGAGGGGTTGATCCCACGGATTTCTTTCTAATTCGGTGTGTAGATACTGAAAATCATGAGCCAAACCTAATCGATGCGGATGTTGAAAAGCGGAAGCAAGTGTTCGATCATAAAAACCACCTCCCATTCCCATTCGTGTTCCTTTTATATCACATGCCAATAGCGGCATAATCACAATATCCAGTGTAGAAACATGCTTCCCACGGCTTGCCATGGGTTCTAGCATGCCCAGCCGATGCAATGAAAAACGTTTATTTTGATATTGCTGGTAGGAAATTCTTACCCAAACCAGGTGGTTATTCATATTGCAGATCATGGGTAAATAAACCTTTTTACCCTGAGTCAAGCAATATTCAATCAGACGTTTGGTTTTAACTTCTCCAAAGGCATCTAAATACAGTCCGATTTTCTGCGCGTTTAAAAATTTCGGATGCTTTAAACATTGCTTCAAGCACCGCAACTCGATCATTTTTTGCTGCTGTGAATTCAACTTGCGTCGTTGCTGACTGATGATTTTGCGCAGTTGTGAATTTTGATTCATGCTTTCAAGTTTAGTTCCAAACTATAAACAGTATACAATGAAGTGGATCGCAACATAATTGATAAATTTACAGTTTCGATTGATCTGAGATTAATAATGTGAGTTCGAGGCAACTCTACCTTTAGCTTATTGAAAAACAATAAGTCTCAGCAGAGTCTTGCTGAGTTTTCATCCAATTTTTGGATCTGCCTGCGGCTAGCCATACTTTTGTTTTGGGATGAGAAGTAAAGCTCCAGAAGGGTAACCATCCTGCACAGCGACATCGCTGCTCACTGCAAAACTTGTCAACCACCAGCAATACATTTAATCAGTCGCAGAAACAATACCTGATAAAATAGTTCTGCCTCGTACAGTGGCGAATGACGTTTCCGAGTATCCTATTTCATCAAGGATTTTTATCGAACTCAGAGTAATGGATTGTCGTATTTTGTGTTTAAGACTGATATTGTGGATTATGACCAACTCTTGATGAGGAGATACTTGAACTCCTATAAAGTTTTTCGATAAATGGACAAATCGGTCTAATCCTGCTAATTATCTGATAAACATCAACTTAAAATAATCATTTAGACAGGGATCAATAAACTATCTTTTTTGACAAATGTTGGATTTTACACAGTCAATTGCAAAGTTTCAGACTTCTATTAGGCTGAATAGGAATTCACGTGAGTGATGATGGATCAACAAGAATATAAATAGGACAAAGTGATGCAGGATAATCTGAATACACATCGTAGAATGCTGTTACGGGCATGGATGAAGGCAACTCTATTTGCATTGACCAGTAGTTTGTCTGTGATGACTTATGCTGCGCCAGCTGTGGCACCTAAATTAAATCTGGAACTTTCAGCACATTCAAAAAATAAAATTAAAACGTTGATGAATGATCCTAAAGTTTGGCAACAAATCCCTAAAACCGTCACACTCTGTGTATTTTCACCCGATGGGGCGAATAGTGAGGCTTTTGAACAAGCCACCAGTTATATCAGTGAACTGCCACGCATTACTCAAATTGCCAAAGAATTCGGTGTGGATATGAAAATTACACGCCCAACCAAACTGTCGATGCATATTGACTTAAATTATCCAAAACTTAAGAAAACAGCATCTACAGACATTAACTTACGTGTCTATACCGATGAGCGTGTCTTAACTGAAGATTTTCGCAGTAAACGCTGTGATGGGGCAGGTATCAGTAATATACGAGCGCGTCAATTCAACCCATTTGTTGGCAGTATCGATGCCATTGGCGCTGTCCAAAATTACAAGCAATTGACTACCGTGATTCAGTTACTTGCACGTCCAGAGTATGATGCAAAAATGGTCAACCGCGATTATGAAGTGGTAGGGATTGTGCCATTGGGTGCTGCTTACATCATGGTCAATGACCGTCGTATTGATACTTTATCTAAGGCAGCAGGTAAAAAAGTTGCTGTCATGAATTTTGATGGAACGCAGAAAAAGCTTGTCCAAAATGTAGGTGCTCAACCAGTATCTGTTGACTTATTAACGGTGGGTGGCAAGTTTAATAATAAAGAAGTCGATATTATGGCTGGTCCTGCATTGTTGTTTAAGCCTTTAGAGTTGAAAAAGGGCATGACGGATAAAAATGGCAATGTGGTTGGCGGTATTATCAAGTTTCCGCTCATTCAAGTGACAGGAACATTGATCATGCATCGTAATAAATTCCCCGCAGGAATGGGACCCATCGCGCGAGAAATGATTTCCAAACAACTCAGTCCTGCATTTGAGTTTGTTGATAAAATTGAAAGAGAAGTACCGGATAAATATTGGTTTGATATCCGTGAAGCAGACAAGCCTGGCTATATCAAGATTATGCGTGAAGCACGTATTCAGATGACCAAAGAAGGCTTTTACGATCCTGCGATGATGAAGATCTTGAAAAAAGTGCGCTGTGGACAAACACCGAGTAGTTTTGAATGTGCATTGAATGATGAATAAGGCAGCCAGCATTATTCATACACAGAAATAAAACCGTTGTTAAAGAAAAGATTGAAACAAGGCAAAATAAGCATTTATTTTGCCTTGTTTGATTCTCGATTTTGTAAACCTGTCGATCTCTGTTAAATTCACCACACAATGCTTAAAAATAATATTGAAAAAGATGTTCTTAAATCTATTGAGCGTTTTATTGATATTATTTTCTCCCATTTTTGGTTATGCCGCGACTTATCAAACAGGAGATATTATCTTCATAGCTCTAAACCAACCCAAAGCCTTGTGATTCAGCGAGCCACACAGTCACCATACAGTCATATGGGGATGATTGTGGTGAAAAATGGTCAGACAATGCGGTTTATTGTTCAGAGTGGGTTTGTAAAACGTATAAAAAAGCTTTAGCAATAGAAGTGGCACTCTTGGACAAACTATCCAGTTTTGATCTTGGTCATCCAAGTGTCAAAGCGCTAATGAAACAAAGATATGGTCAGCATATTCCATTGAATGACATGGTGATCGCATCCAGTATATGCTTTAATTCAGAGCAATTGATCGATGTACGATAAGATTTCAAGGATGGCAAAATAAAGATATTTAAACAGCCAGAAAACAAAAAACCTGAGTCATGATGCTCAGGTTTTTTTGTGAGACGTTTTATGAAAAAACAATCCCGAATGTGGCGACCCTACGGGGATTCGAACCCCGGTTACCGCCGTGAAAGGGCGATGTCCTAGGCCTCTAGACGATAGGGTCAATAAATTGAGGCAAACACTTGAAACAAAACCATAGTATTAATGGCGACCCTACGGGGATTCGAACCCCGGTTACCGCCGTGAAAGGGCGATGTCCTAGGCCTCTAGACGATAGGGTCGTTTCAGAGGTGGGCGTATATTAGGGTGAATACAGGGATGTGTCAAACCTTTTTCTGCAATAAAATTGAAAACTTGATTTATATGTATAAAAACAAAGCAATAACACAAAAAGAGCAAAACTATCCATTGAATTGTGCTGATGATATTTAAAGTGCGTCTACTATATTCTTAATCACGGCAGGATGCTGTAAATAGCCGGCAATCTGGTGGGGAGAATGGATAAAAGTTGAAATAGACGTATTTAAAATGGCAGGCTGAAAGTCAAATGGTGCATTGACCAAGGGAAAAGCCGTGAGGAAGTCATCTGGAGAGTAAAAATTATGCCAATCTCCATTTAAGCAAGCGGGGCTTTGAATCGGGGGTGTCAGTCTGGACTGAATGACTTTAAATGCCAAGGGAGAGCCCAACGTAATGAAGCGTTGGATTTTATATCGTGGGGAGAGTTGCTGTAAAAGGTTATACGCAATCACGGTCCCTAGGGAATGTGCAACGATGAGATGTGTCTGATCTGCTTCTAAGCTTGCTAAAATTCGTTGATGGACTTCATCCATAAATTGAGGATTGGCCAAGTATAAATAGGTTTCGATCAAAAACTTATGGATTAGACTTTCATGCAGTTTGGGAAAGTTATTTAAAATTACTGAAAATTCTTTTAATGCTTTGTCTTTGAAGAGCTGAGAAACTAAATACAGCCGTTTTGACAGTTTTAGCTCATGCTCGGGCATAAAGTAAGGTAAAACTGGAATGCTCTGCATTGTATTGGGGGCGGTGGGCGCTGTGCTCGCACTGTGTTTATGAAAATGCAGATTGACCCATGACTTAGGCAGGAAAGCATCCAGATCAAAGCGATTACTGAGTTGATGTTTGGTGATCAAATCTCCATAAAAGGGCAGACTGATATCAAGATCGCTGACAGAAATAACAAGTTTAAGTTCGTTGATACCCTGTTGAAAAATATCAAGCCAATGTTGTTTTAAATTATCAGCATTATAATTTTGTTGATTCATGCCATGAATAAAAATAATTTTCATTGCTGCTGCGATCAAACACAAGATTTATAAATTTAATTTACGAGCTTAAAGCTTTTTTGACTATCTCTAAATGTACAAAAAGTGTAGCAATTGCCACACTTTTGATTTGAAATACTGGCAGTATTTTATTTAAGACTGCGAATCATGCTGAGATTTATATAAGAATGCATAGCTGATGTAACAAATGGCGATAAAGATTAAACAGCAGATAAAACCAACCACCATTTCAGGATCAAACACCATACTAATACAGGTAATTAAGCAGAATACAAAACCCAAAATCGGTACGATCGGAAACAAAGGTGCGGCAAAACCTAACTCAGCTTTACTGTGACCCTGTTTATACCATTGACGTCTAAAATTAAATTGGCTCAGACAAATGCTCATCCACACCACAACCATGGTGAAAGCAGCCACACCCAATAGATTTTTAAAAATAGTTTCAGGTGCAAATTGTTCTGAAAGTAAGCCTGGTAACGCACCAAACATCGTTACAATCACTGCAATATAAGGAATACCACGCGCATTGACTCTTGAGAATATTGCAGGAAGTTGTTTTTTTGCTGACAGTGACCACATCATTCGTGAGGCGGCAAATAGTCCTGAATTCGCTGCAGACAGCAATGCAGTAATGATTACAAAGCGAATGATGTCCTCAGCATAAGGAATACCGATATGATCAAATACAGTAACGAAAGGGCTGCTGCTTACTCCTTCAGCGTGTAAACCTGCCATTTGATGTGGTAATAATGCGCTGATTACAATGATGGTGCCGACAAAGAAAATCAACAAGCGCCAGATCGCAGTATTGATGGCTTTAGGAACATTTTTGGCCGGATCTTCAGTTTCACCTGCGGCAACACCAATCAACTCAGTGCCAGAAAAGGCAAAGTTGACGATTAACATGGTCGTGAAAATAGGAAATAAGCCTTGAGGAAACCAGCCTTCAGCCGTTAAATTACTGAACAGCGGGGCTTCATGATGCCCTTGATAATTGAGAATACCAAAGATCGCCAGTAGACCAAAAAGAATGAAAGCAATGACGGTAATCACTTTGACCAATGACAGCCAGAACTCAGATTCAGCAAACCATTTGGTTGAACTCATATTCAATCCAAATACAATTGCTGCAAAAATAATTGTCCATAACCACATCGAGATGTGTGGAAACCATTCTTGCATCAATAAAGCGGCTGCGGTGAATTCTGTACCTAAAGTTGCTGACCAAGTAAGCCAATATAACCATGTGACAGTATAGCCTGTACCTGGACCGATATATCGTTGGGCATAAGTACCAAAGGAACCCGATTCTGGCATATGTACAGCAAGTTCGCCTAAGCAAAGCATGACCATATATGCAATTACACCGCCCAGAATATAAGAGAGGATGGCGCCAATTGGACCTGTTTGTGAAATCACTTCACCGGATCCCAAAAAAAGCCCTGTACCAATTGCACCACCAAGCGAAATCATCACCAGGTGACGAGTACTCATTGCTCGTTTGAGTGGTGAGGAATTAGATGATACTTGAGCATCATTTTGAATTGGTGATGACGGCATAAGCTTCAAATGGAAATAAAACAAGAAGCGCGCTATTTTAGTCCAATTGCGAAATAGTGCAATGACTGAGTGGTTTTAATCGGCAATAATCCATAATATAAATTTCCACTATTTTTTATTTTTTTTAATTTTTATATTAAATCAATTTCTTATGTTTAATTTAGCCTATATGAGTTTCATATAGAAAAGCTCAATTGTTCAGCAAAATGCTAAAAAGCATCGCCATGTTATTGCTGTGTTTTTGACCGCTTAAAATACTGGGATATAAAAAAACCTGAGTCTTATTGCTCAGGCTTTTTTATGAGAAGTTTCAATTAAGAAATCGACTCGAATATGGCGACCCTACGGGGATTCGAACCCCGGTTACCGCCGTGAAAGGGCGATGTCCTAGGCCTCTAGACGATAGGGTCGTTGTGAGGTGATGCGTATATTAATAATAAACCGCGCCTTTGTCAAAACAGATTTATGCAAAAATATGCTAACTGATGAATCAATCGACAATTACCGGTTTTTAAGCATATCATTTAATCAATACTGTATGAGATTCGCTTTGGTGATTAAAACCAAATGTAATTGGGAGTGTGCTGTAGATTAAAATTTAAGGTATGTCGGCAGGCTTTATATGGGGGATTTATTGAACATGGGTTTGATTCATCCATGATTGATTAACTTTATTTATATCATAAAATAATGAATGGCACTTAGCTTGATCTCAAGCACACATTGAACAGCTGGTGCCTGAGAAGCTTCTGAATGTATTATTTTTTCTGATGGTACACACCATAATAGGTCGCATAACAGAATGCCATAAATAATAAACAGCCAATAAAGCCTGAAAGCATTTCAGGATCAGCTGCCATGCTTAAGCCTGTTGCGGTACAGGTGATGAAACCCAAGACTGGAACAAGTGGATACCAAGGTGTCTTAAATTTTAAATCCGTCAAAGTTTTGCCGCTTGCGAGCCATTTACGACGGAAATTAAACTGACTCCAGCAAATGCTTATCCATACGATGACCATGGTAAATGCAGCGACACCCAATAAATTTTTGAAAATTACATCTGCACCGAACTGTTCTGATAATAATCCGGGTAAGCCTCCGATCATGGTGACCAAAATTGCAATCACAGGTGTTCCTGATTTAGTCAGTTTAGAAAAAATACGCGGTAATTGTTTTTGAACTGAGAGTGCCCACATCATACGAGAAGCAGCGTAAAGCCCTGAGTTTGCTGTAGACAATAATGCCGTGATAATCACGAAACGCATGATGTCTTCTGCATAAGGAATACCGATTAAATTAAATACCGACACAAATGGACTGTTGCTGATACCTTCTCCATGTATAGCAAGTCCAGCATCTTGATAGGGCAACAGTGAACTGATCACTATAATGGTGCCGACAAAGAAAATCATCAAGCGCCACACGGCAGCATGAATTGCTTTCGGTACATTTTTTTCTGGATTTTCGGTTTCTCCCGCTGCGATCCCGATCATTTCTGTACCATTAAATGCAAAGTTAACAATCAGCATGGTTGCAAAGATAGGAAATAGTCCATTGGGCAGCCAGCCGTGTGAGGTCAAGTGACTGAATAAAGGTGCAGACTCATAGCCATGAAATGGAATTAAACCGAATATCGCCGCCAAGCCTAAAAGAATGAAGACCAGAACGGTTGCCACCTTGACGAAAGATAACCAGAATTCAGACTCTGCAAAAAAACGGGTTGAAGTGAGGTTGGAGATCAGTACCGCGATAATGAAGATTAGGGTCCATAGCCAGATCGAGGTGGCTGGAAACCATTCCTGCATCAGCATCGCAGCGGCTGTAAACTCCGTACCTAATGTTGCAGACCAACCCAGCCAATACATCCATGAGACCATATAGCCTGTACCAGGACCAATGTTTTTGGCAGCAAATGCACCAAAAGATCCAGTAACGGGTTGATTCACAGCCAATTCACCCAGACAAAGCATGACCATATAAGCGATCAAGCCACCAATGATATAGGAAATCACAGCACCAATCGGCCCTGCTTGGGCGATGACTTCACCTGAGCTTAAAAATAAACCTGTGCCGATAGCACCACCTAAAGACAACATAATTAGGTGTCGTTTGGTCATGGATCTTTTTAAGACAAAAGACTGTCCATCAGCATTGATGTGCTGATTCGATTGATCGGGAGATTGCATATTTGATGTAACTGAGAATGCTAAATCAATATTTTAGATTAAAATGTGAAAATTCACAAAATAAAATGAAATAACTACGCGTAAAGTATAAGAAAATAAATTGGAATTACTCAGAATTAAGTAATGGTGTTGCATAAGAAGAGAAAATATGGCGACCCTACGGGGATTCGAACCCCGGTTACCGCCGTGAAAGGGCGATGTCCTAGGCCTCTAGACGATAGGGTCGTTTAGAAGATGGCGCTATCTTATTGATCCGCCATCAAAGTGTCAAGTAAGTGAGGGGCGAGTTTGTTCAAAATATAGCAGAACAGTTCGGCGGTCTTTTGTGTATCGTACAATGCTGAATGTGCTTCTCGACCATCAAATTCAATTCCAGCTTGAATGCATGATTTTGCCAAGACAGTTTGTCCAAACATCACTGCACTGAGTGTGACCGTATCAAATACTGAAAAGCTATGAAATGGATTTTGATTTTTTGTTCCGGTACGGGCAATTGCTGCTTTTAAAAAACCTAAATCAAAATGCGCATTGTGTCCAACCAAGACGGCATGTGTACAATTTTGTTGGCGACGCACTTCATTCACTGCTTTAAAAATGCGTTTGAGTGCCGTTTTCTCATCTTCAGCCATCGCCATACGCATCGGATTGAATGGATCAATGCCAATAAAATCCAATGAACGACGATCTAAATTTGCCCCTTCGAAGGGGTTGATATGTGCATGATGCGCTTCGCCAGGAACAAATTTGCCTTCGGCATCATACACAATCGGGATGCATGCTATTTCCAGCAACGCATCAGTATCTGCATTAAAACCTGCTGTTTCTACATCAACAACGACGGGTAAAAAGCCACGAAATCGTTGTCCAATCACAGGTAATGTTTCAGTTGTCACACCTTTCTCCATTGGATGGCTTTTCCAGCATAAAGTGGAATAATCTGTTCACCATCCAAATAATCTAAACTTTCAGGGATTACCTGTTCTTCTTTGACAAGAGTAATCGTATTTGTATTGCGAGGCAAACCATAGAAGTCCGCTCCAAAGATGCTGGCAAAACCTTCAAGACGTTCGATTTTGTTCACTTGGTCAAATGCTTGTGCATACAGTTCGATTGCAGTTGGAGCACTGTAACAGCCCGCACAGCCGCATGCATTCTCTTTGGCATTTTTAGAGTGTGGTGCACTGTCTGTACCCAAGAAAAACTTGGGATTTCCACTGGTTGCGACTTCTAGTAAAGTCTGTTGATGTGTTTGACGTTTTAAAATCGGTAAGCAATAGAAGTGAGGTTTTACACCACCCACCAACATGTCATTACGGTTAAATAATAAGTGCTGGGGAGTGATGGTTGCAGCAACATTACGGTCTTGTTCGAGTACAAAATGCGCTGCTTCACTGGTGGTAATATGTTCTAGAACTAATTTTAATTTTGGAAACTGCTTTAATAAGGGCGAAAGCACCTCATCTAAAAAGCGTTTTTCACGATCAAAAATATCCACATGATGATGAGTCACTTCACCATGTAATAGTAAAGGAACTTGATGTTCTTCAAGTTGCTCAATCACCGCGTAGACTTTACGAATATCACTTACACCATTATCCGAGTTGGTGGTTGCACCAGCCGGGTAAAGCTTAATGGCATTGACATGTTGAGACTCTTTAATTTTACGTACTTCATCTGGTGAAGTATGATCGGTAAAATACAAGACCATACGCGGGTCAAAATCCAGATCTGCTGGTACATGCGCCATAATACGATCACGATAGGCATTGGCTTCATCTACAGTTTTTACAGGTGGAACCAAATTAGGCATACAAATCGCGCGGGCAAATTGTTTGGCGAGATCTGGAACTGTACGCTTTAAAGCAAGACCATCACGGAGGTGGGCATGCCAATCATCGGGCTGAAGCAATGTGATCGTATTCAAGGCAATTCTGACTTAAAAAATAAATGAGATGATAATCTATAACAGTTTAAAATGATAACAGCTATTTCTAATCAATAATTCAAATTAAATGATTAAAAACAAATCTAAAGTCTATATTTTGCACACTTTGGTCATAGACTTGTCATGATAAAATGCTAACTCTAGTGAGATGAAATTGCACTTTAAAACATTGTGATATCTTTCAATTGCTTAATTTTAATTCTTTTTCAAATAAGGCATATAAAACCGAAATAGTCAGCAGGTGCTATTGCATATTTTGTTTAAAAAACGATAATGAAGTCATACAAAGCTAAACTGATAATACACATTATTTGAACAGAGTTAATGAATATCAGGTTGACTTTATAAAATAAGTTCTAAATTTTCGATGTGAAAATGATCAATAAGCTTTATTAAAATGAATTTTAGGGTGTTCAATTAATATTCTTCATGTATTTGATATTGCATGGTTTATTAAGGAAATGAATTATAAAATTGAGTAGGTAGCGAGTTTTATATGGGCAAGTTTCTGCCAAGTCTTATCTGTATCGTCTGTCTGACGGGTTTAAGTATCCAAAGCCAAACATTTGCCAAACAAAATGTGAAAAGCGAAAAAAACCAAGACGTCATTAAAACGGATTCAAAACAAGATTGGTCATTAAATAGTATCAACAATGCCACTTGGTCAACCCACCTAGGGCGAGGGCAGTTTCCTGCCTATGCACGTGCACAAGTGATGTTAAACAATCTGCATGCCTCACCAGGTCCGATTGATGGTAAAAGTGGTAAAAATTTTTTAAAAGCCATTGCTGCATATCAGCAAATTAAAGGATTACCGATCAGTGGAGAGCTGGATAAGGCAACTTGGGACAGTTTATTAAAAAACCAAACAACTTCCGCATTCGGTACTTATCAAATCACAGCTCAAGATCTGAAAGGTCCCTATGCGAAATCAATACCACGCAACTATGCCTTACAAGCCAAAATGCCGGGACTTTACTATACTCGTGTAAGTGAAATGCTGGGTGAGAAATTCCATATTGATGAGGATTTCTTAAAGCAGATTAATCCACATGCCAATTTCAAGAAAGTGGGTGAAACCATCAATGTTCCAATTGTCCGCAACGACTTACCACAAGATGTGGCATTGATTATTGCACATAAACCTGCACGTCAACTTTATTTGTATAATCATTCAAATCAAATGATTGCATCTTTTCCTGCGACGATTGGCGGGTCTGGTACACCGTCTCCAAAAGGCACCCATAAAGTCGTCAAAGTTGCGCCTAATCCTGTTTATGGC
This sequence comes from Acinetobacter sp. Res13-Abat-PEC15-P4-01, assembly GCF_015676285.1. Taxonomy (NCBI): domain Bacteria; kingdom Pseudomonadati; phylum Pseudomonadota; class Gammaproteobacteria; order Moraxellales; family Moraxellaceae; genus Acinetobacter; species Acinetobacter sp. Res13-Abat-PEC15-P4-01. The sequence goes on from NZ_JADAIN010000015.1 coordinate 144,244, forward strand.
TATAACCCGAAAAACTTTGTACAAGGCAGCAATCGCCAGAAATTAGCCTTGCCACCAGGACCTAATGGACCTGTTGGCAATATGTGGATTGCATTGAGTAAACCGAGCTTTGGAATTCATGGTACGCCAAATCCATCATTAATTTCCAAAACCGCTTCTCATGGATGTATTCGTCTTACCAACTGGGATGCCAATGATCTTGGTCGAAAAGTACAACCTGGCACTGTGGTAAAATTTTTAGATTAGATATTCGTACTTTCTAAAAGGCGACCTATACAGAGTTTTTAGTGGTCGCCTTTTTTATTGTTTGTTGTGATATATCGCTGTATATCAAAAATATACACAATCCTAAGGATGGATTGGCTATGATGAATTTACTTAATCTTGTGAGAAGACAACCATCTTTATGAGTACAGAAAAAAAATTATCTACTCAAGAAGTCATTAAACTGGAACGTGATCTGGCGAAATTTGCCAATATGATGGATTCAGTGGTGCGGATACCATTTACCAAACAAGGAGTAGGTGCTGATGCTGCGTTAAGCACGATTCCGGTAGCAGGAGATGTCGCAGGTTTTATTTTGACTTGTTATGCCGTATACAAAGCCAAGCAGATTGGTGTGCCACAAGCCAAATTAAATGGCGTATTAAAGTTGGCGATCCTGGATGGTATTGTCGGGTGTATTCCAATTGCTGGAACATTATTTGACATTTTTATACGCCCCAGTCGTAAGGCTTTAGATATTGTACATGATCATATTCAGGCAGAGTATCAGATCTATACGGATGATCATGTTGTTCATCCATTTTTGCATGAAAAATTAGAGCAAAAGCAGCAGCATTCCGCTTTTTGGCGCAATCCAGTTGTGGCATGGATCTGGATTCATATTCCCGACATTCTAGGTTTGCTGGTGTTGGTTTTAATTGCAATTGCAATGTGGCTGGGTGTAAATATGTTGTGGGATTGGTATCAGAACTATAAAACTTAACAGCGCTGCTTGAGTTGATTTTAAAAATGAGTAGAAGCGAAGACAGAGGTCATCATGCAAGATTATATTTCGGCAAATCTTCCTGCAATAAATTTTGATCAGACACGTAAATTTTATGCATTTTTAGGTTTCCAATGTGATTATCAATCAGATCAATGGATGATTTTAACCAAAGACAGTCTAATTTTAGAGTTCTTTCATCATCCACAATTGGATCCTAAGGCCTCATGGTTTAGTGCCTGCTTAAGAACACATGTTTTAACGGATCTATTTCATTTTTGGCAAGCTTTGGATTGGACGCAACATCCGGATGCGAGAATGACAGAGATCGAATATTTAGAAGAAATTGATATGTTCTGTGTCATTGATCCAAATGGCAGTCTTATTCGCTGTATTCAATTGGCCTAGTATTTTTTAGTTAAGTTCGAATTTTAGTTCACGGCGTATTATTGAATTAAGCTCTCAAAAAGCCTGTAGCTATAATCGACTGCTGTATTCCATTTTGGATGCTTCAGAAACAACAAAGCCTCCAATCAGGAGGCTTTGTTGTTTCTGAAAGAAATGAATAAAGTAAATTCACGCAATCGTGTGTTTAAGGCAGATTTAATTGACGTAAAGCTGCAACACGTTGCTCGATACTTGGGTGGGTTTGGAATAAAGCGGCCAAACTAAAGCCTTGTTCCTTACCTTCCGCAATCGCAAATGCTTTCATTTCTTTTGGCATTTGGTCTGGCATCTCAGATTCAGCTTGTAAACGTAATAATGCTGAAATCATGGCTTCTTTACCCGCAAGCTGAGCACCTGCTTCATCAGCACGGTATTCACGGTAGCGAGAGAACCACATGACAATTGCAGAGGCCAATATACCAAAGACGATATCAAGCACAATGGTAATCGCAAAATATGCCAAGCCGGGTGCTTCACCATCTTCACGACCAAATACGTTACGGTCAATAAAGTCACCTACCACACGTGCAAAGAACATGACAAAGGCGTTGACTACACCTTGAATCAGAGACAATGTGACCATGTCACCATTGGCAACGTGACCAATCTCGTGTGCAAGTACAGCACGTAATTCATCTTTGTTCATGCGTTCGAGCAGGCCTGTTGAAACCGATACTAATGCATCGTTTTTATTCCAACCTGTGGCAAAAGCATTGGATTGATAAGATGGGAAAATACCAACATCTGGCATTTTAATACCAGCACGTTGAGAAAGTTGGGCAACCTCTTGTAATAACCAAACTTCTGCTTGGTTACGAGGAGCATTCGGATCAATTAATTCAGTGCCTGTTGTTTTCAGTGCCATCCACTTTGACATAAAGAGGGAAATTAAAGATCCCACCATACCAAAGACCAAACAGATGACCATCAGGTTGCCTAATTTAAGACCGCCAGCGCCGTGGTAACTACCAACACCTAATAATGATAGGATAATGCCAGCTACAACCAGTACCGCGAGGTTGGTTAGCAAAAACAAACCAATCCGCATCATGGAGAGAGTCCTCTTATAAATAATCGATAATACGATTTATGGGAATAAATCATGAATTTCAATATGAGGTTTAGGAGATTAAAATTCAAGAATCATTGAAAAAACCTATACGCTGAAAAATTAAAAAAATTCAGGTATAGGGATAGTCAATCAGAAATTTATCTAAAAAATTGAGTCAGATAAAAATAAATTCTCTATATAGGAGAAATCACAATAACTTTCAATGATTTGTTTAGAAAATGTAATTGTTCATTTGAGTGACTTGATTTATACATTTAAGTCTTAAATTTTACTCAATGTTATTCTCACATATAGATCATGAAAAAGCCTTGGCTTAAACAATTTAATTGCCTATTGTGATTCTTGCAGTTGCACTGGCATGGGCTGTTGAATAAGATCCGGCAGGTGCATCGGTATAAGTCCCATCTGAAGCAATAATAATTGGGCGACTACTATACTTTACAGGTTGAATGCTCGAAGCATTGTTGATCGTTGGTGCAGGTTCATTGTTACTTAAATCATTTGAATTAGATTGAGCAATCATTTGCCCAGTGCTGACATTGCTGTTGGTTGATAAGTTCAGACCGCCGGCATACAGATTGTTTAAACGGCTGGTGACACGTTTGACATAGTCTTGTGTTTCGCGAAACGGAGGAATGCCGCCATATTTGTCGACATTACCTTCTCCTGCATTGTATGCAGCTAAAGCCAAGTTGGTGTTTCCATTGAATCTTTTCAATAACCAGCTCAGATACTTCGCCCCAGCAAAAATATTCTGTTGGGGGTCAAATGAGTTAGATACGTTGAAGCGACGCGCAGTTGCAGGCATGAGCTGCATCAAACCTTGAGCGCCAACAGGGGAACGTGCATTTGAATTAAATCCTGATTCAGTATGCATTACCGCTTTGATTAAACCTTCGGATACACCATGTGTTTGAGCAGCTTGGCGAATAATGCTATCAAATGCATTACGGCTTTTGCTGTAACTGGGCAGAACTGAGGACTCAGAACTTCCCCAATTGCTATAACTGTGAATGTTACTGTCTTTGTAATAGGTCACTTTAATTTTTTGTAAAGCGCTGTCATTGTTTTTTCGGTTGGTGAGTAAAGTGGTACCGTTTTGATCTCTATAGAAGTAAATTTGACCTGCAAATGTTTGAGATGTGAATGAGAAAATACTCATACATCCTAAAACCGACAGCATAGAACCTGTAATTAATTTTTTCATTTGTAGTAATTAATATATTTCCCCAATTTCATTTTGGAGTTTATCAAAGTTATTGGGCAAGAAAAACCATGAATTGAGTTTTAACAATACAATTAAAAAAATGCAAGTGCTATTTGTTGGCATATTAAGCAAAAAAAATTTTATATTTTTTTTGAAAAATAACTATTGACTAAGATAAGACATTGAAATTTATATTAAAAATATAGTGGTTAAAAAATGATCAATTTAAGGAAAATGCCCATCATTGCGATAGAAATCTATGTCAAGCCCCAAAGAATCCACAATTTTATCCACAGGTTTTGTGGAAAACTGTGGAAAAGTCCAAAAGATAAGCACTTTGCATAAAAAATGAACTTTGCCGTCTATTTTAAATCGATGAATGAGTCAGAAAGATGACCAAATAAAAATTGATGCAAAATAAAAAAATCTTTAGATGCGGTTAACGTTCAAATCAGATAAAATTGCCCAGTATTTTTTTATGGGTCTATCTCGTCTATGTTCTCGCCAGTTGAGTCCGAGCAAGGATTTAATTTCAAACCAGAACTTCCAACAAGTTCAGCTTATTATCGTCTCTTGAAAAAACTCCGCCGTCAGGTGGGTCATGCCATTCGTGACTATAAAATGATTGAGGAAGGCGATAAGGTGATGGTCTGTGTTTCTGGTGGGAAAGACAGTTATACCTTGCTGGATATTTTGTTGCAATTTAAACGCATCGCTCCAATCAACTTTGATGTGGTTGCGGTCAATTTAGATCAGAAACAACCAGGTTTCCCGGAAGACGTATTACCAAAGTACTTGGAAGAAAACAATATTCCTTACTATATTTTGGAAAAAGATACTTATAGCATCACCAAACGTTTGACGCCGGAAGGCAAAACCTATTGTGCTGTATGCTCTCGTTTACGTCGTGGTTCACTGTACGGCTTTGCACAAGAAATTGGTGCAACTAAAGTGGCACTTGGACATCACCGTGACGACATTATTGCGACGTTCTTTTTGAATTTATTCCATGGCGGCAGTTTAAAAGCCATGCCTCCAAAATTACTGTCTTCAGACAAAAAAAATATTCTGATTCGCCCGTTGGCATATGTTGAAGAAAAAGACATCATCAAATATGCTGAAATCCGCAAATTTCCGATTATTCCATGTAACTTGTGTGGTTCTCAGGAAAATTTACAACGCGCAATGCTGAATGACATGCTGCGTGAATGGGATAAACAATATCCAAAACGTTTACACAGTATTTTTGGTGCATTACAAAATGTTTCACCTTCGCAATTAGCAGACCGTGATCTGTTCGATTTTGAAAAATTGGATGAAGAGCGTGAATTTGATATGAAATGTGACACTGAAGAAATGAAAAAACGCTTGGATGTGGTCAATCTGAGTTTTGCGGCAGACTGATCTTTTTTGCCAATTTTCTGAATGAATCGGGTACTCATATTGAAATGAGTGCCTGATTTTAAAAAATAAAACGATAAAACCAATAAAACATGAACAGTCCGTACAAAAAACTTTAGCCCAAATTGAAATTATCATGCTATAACATTGAGCAAGCAAAACTGCTTCACCCTGATGTTGTCTGGATAGATAGCACAATAAATTGAATAAATAATTTGAGGAATGAACATGCCTGCATTTTTAACTGATGATTGGTTTGCAAATGTTGAAAAATTAACTGCGGAAGCAGGTGATTTAAACTTGCCACCAGCGCTTTCTGGTTTAGCGATTAATTTGGTTGTTGCAGATGCTGATGGCAACACGGAGCTTGCTTTGGATGGTGGCAAAATCATTAAAGGTAGTTCTGCAAATGCCAAAACGACGCTCAATATGGATGCAGAGACCCTTCGTAAAGTGTTCCTAGAGTTTGACATGGCAGCTGCGATGCAAGCGTTCATGACAGGTAAAATCAAAGTTCAAGGCGATATGTCGCAATTAATGGCATTACAAACGGCGAAGCCTAGCCAAGAACAAAAAGATTTGTTTAAGAAAGTATTAGAGCAAACGGCTTAATTTTCTTGAAACTAAAAAAAAGCTTACTCTTAGAGTAAGCTTTTTTTTGCCTGATGATTTAAGTCGTTTGAAAACTCATCCTGTCTTGAGCGGGTAGGCAAAGACAGATGACCAAGAGACTTGAATATCCAACCATATTCATCGACGGAGTTAGTTAGATTTCCAGTAAACGCGGTGTCGTTTTGATGTGCTCTAAATACGCACGAATACGTGTAACATATTGTACTGCTTGCTTATAGCGACCATTACTGCTTTGATGGCGTGTTAAATAATCATAAAGATTCATCCAGTCATTGGGATCTTTACCTTGAGCTTTAATACGCTTTTGGATACCTTCAACAGCACCTGGTCCCATATTGTAGGCAACCAATGCATACCAATGGCGGTCAGGTGTACGAATGTAAGAATAGCGATTCAACATCATATCAAAATACTTTGCGCCACCTTGAATGCTCTGTGCTGGATCATTACGGTTACTCACACCCATTGCTTTAGCAGTATTGTTGGTTAACATCATTAAACCACGGACACCTGTGGGAGAAACAGAGTCTGGTTTTAAATATGATTCCTGATAACCAATCGCAGCAAGTAGATGCCAATCTAAACCATACTGTTGTGCAGAACGTTTAAAACTGGCTTTGTAAATCGGTAAACGAACACTGAGATCACGTTGAATGGTGTTCCAATCGTCTTTCTTTACAACATTACGATTATAAAATGATGCCAATTGCTGTGTTGCACCATTTTGTTTACTTTGACAGATGAAACCACTTGCCGTTGCTGTGAGCGGATCGTCAGCTTGCTTAAAGACCCAATTAATATCAGTATTTAAGCCATTGTTTTTTAAACTGTTGAAATCACCGCATGTTGCTGAAAAAGAAGTGAGATTTTGAGCTTCTATACTTTGCATCGTTGCAGTGGTAATCGCAAAATTCGCTTTGCCCTGATTCACCATCTTTAATGCAGCTGCATTATCTGCAACAGTTTTAAACTCAAGCTTTACGTTTAAGCTTTCAGCATAATTGTGGGCTAAGTCATAGCCGAAGCCATGCTTATATTGTCCATCCTTAAATACTATACTCGGATTGGAAACCGCAACTACAGTCAACTTACTTGAATTGACTACAGCATTGTATTGATTGTTCTTACTGGCATTAATACTGAAAGGAATTAACGCCGTGGATAAAACTAAACATTTAATTGGAAGAGCACGAAATAATGAGTTAAGGCAAAGCCTCGACCCAGAGGTTGAACTACTGTGCATGTTGTCTCCGCTACAAGTAATTTATTGCCCTAAAAAGTAATAAGCACAAAAGTACCTAAAAACTTCTTACAGTTGGTAAATTCAATAAGGGTGGGCAGTCATGAACGTCATTCAAAAAATGACATGTGGGATTGAAAGATTTTGCAGAAAAACTACAAAATTAAAAAAGTAAGCTAATAAAACATGTGCGCATAATATAGGCAGTTTTTTTACCTGTCAAATTTTGTTTAAAAAATGAACACTATATAATATGTAATACGATGATTTTTATAGTTATATTTTTTTTAAATTTATACTGAAATAGTTTTGAAATAAAAGTTGAAAAAACTGTAAGTAAATGTAGCGTATGTAAGTTAAGTTAGAACGCTGTTGAGAAAATTTTAGTTTAGGATTTTACATGGATTTTTTTCTATTTAGGGATTCAAGCGAGACTAAAAAACATAGTATATTTGTACTAAAAATCCGTTGCAGCGTTCTGACTTTTTTACACGTTGGCAGTAAACTAGCATCAGTATTTTTTAATGCATCTCAATGCAGATCTATGGTGAATGGTTTTAAATCATGAAATCTAATTTAATCACCCGTTCGGGACATGATTTACTGGTTGCAGAACTGCAACGACTTTGGCGTGAAGAACGCCCGGAAGTGACTAAAAAGGTAACATGGGCTGCCAGTCTAGGTGACCGATCTGAAAACGCGGACTATCAATACAATAAGCAGCTGCTAAGAAAGATTGATCGCCGTGTACGATATTTAGGTAAACGTTTAGAAGAATTACGTATCGTCGATTTTGCACCCGAGCAAGAAGGTAAAGTCTATTTTGGGGCTTGGGTCGAAATTGAAAACGATGAAGGGGAATCTAAAACTTTGCGGATTGTGGGTGTCGATGAAATATATGACCATCACCCACAACATATTTCGATTGACTCTCCGATGGCTAGGGCTTTGCTCTCTAAGCAGGTGGATGATGAAGTCGAAGTAATGACACCTTCCGGAAAAAAGCTTTGGTATATCAACTCAATTCGCTATGAAAAGCATGAAATTTCAGCAAATTAATGGGATTTGATTTTATTTTGTACATTCGAGTGTAAAAATGCAGAAAAAGATTTGCCAAGTTGTATTTTTATTTATATGATAGCCGCCATTGGAAGCGTGGCAGAGCGGTTTAATGCACCGGTCTTGAAAACCGACGAGGGTGTGAGTCCTCCGTGAGTTCGAATCTCACCGCTTCCGCCAAATATCTAAGAAAGCCCTTGTGATTGCAAGGGTTTTTTTTTGTCTATGTAATTACCCCTCATCTTACCCCACATCAAATGTTGGATTGAATTTAACAGAATTAGATTGAATTGGATTGATGTAGATACCGGTTTCATTTTGTGTTATTTTTAGTTAAATTATTGATATATATAATTTTTGTCATTGAAGTGACTTTTTCTAATTTTTTTTATTTCTTCGGATAATTTATTTGATAGAAATGAGATATCTTCATTTTCAATGATTGTTGTATAGGCTTGTTGATTCAATATGTTGGCTTCCTTAAGTTATTTAATCTCTTTTTCTAAATCTAAGATATGCTTTTGTTCTGGTGAGAGTGGATGTTTGCTTTAATCTATTGGATTAGCTTCACAAATCCATTTTATTATGATGAATAACAGCCCCTGATTTGTGGATAGCTGAAGCTATAGACTAACGGGAATTTAAAAGTACCTCATCTTTTCTTGCTGTGTAAATCCAGGAATATAACGTTTAATCATTTTTAAATCTCCAAATTTAACATTAGATTAGCTTTGGAGAGACTATATGTCCATTATTTCGGCTATGATCATTTTTATTTTCAATCAGTTATGGGATGTAGTCTAATGGAGGAAAGAAAATTTTAATGAATTTTGACTCAAAAAACTTATGAAAATAATAATCCATTCCAAAATTTCAAAGATATTATTGAAATTATTTTTGAGAAAAATTCACACTAAAATGATACTTTTATCACGTATTTTTAAAAAAATGTGAGATTAATTGTGAATAAAATTTATAAATTAATTTGGGGTACTACACAGAATGCATGGGTAGTCTGTTCTGAATTAGGTAAAAAAGGTAAATGTAATAGCCAAAGAGTTGAAAGTGCTTTGAAGTTAACTGCAATGCCTATCGCAATTGGTATGTTTTGCAGTGGTGTCGCTATTTCGACGGCTTATGCTGTAGTAACAACACCGATCCTAGTAAAAAATACTACATATAATACAAATCAAGATGTGAGTATTATAAATACCATGCAACCTTTTGCGATTGATGCTGAAAATAGTCAAGTCACTTTGGCTGGGTTGAATAATACAATTACTTCAGATACACCAAATTTATCAACTGGTGCTATTTATGCCAAAAAGAATTCAACTGTAACAGTATTGGGCAATGCAACATTTACTAGTAAAGATACTCTTGGGCCTATTAGAAGTGAAGAGAACTCTTCTGTTTATTTGAAAGGCGCTTCCACAATATTAAAAGCAGGTAATGCTGATTTAATTTTTATGGCGCATTTGATGGCTGGACAGAAGAATAGTGTTGTAGAGATAGAACATTTAACAGAAGGGAATAGTCAATTTGGAAATTTGATTGTCGTTGGTAGTAATGGTACCGTAAATATTAAAGATAGTGGGACAGTTTCTGCGGGTAGAAATCTTATAGAAAGCTCGTGGGGAACTGTGAATCTGAATAATGGTACTTTAACATCTTTTCTAGATTCGATTTATTTACCTGGTATTAAATCTTCTTACGGGCAAGTAATTCAAGCGACAAATACGATTAATATCAGTAATGCTGATTTAACAACTTTTGGTTCGTTTATTAATAATAGAACAGACACAAATGCCCAAAGTATAATTAATTTAAACAATAGTAAAGTTATTTCCTCAAAGTCTTTAATCCTAAATAATAGTCAAGATGGTTCATCTTCAGCTACAGTAAATTTCAATAAAAGTACGAGCCAACATAATGGGTACTGGACCGATAATATGGCTGGCACATTAACTGTGAATGCCAATGCATCTGATTTAAGTGGATTGACTAAAAAAGCAAATGCTGCAACTTCTTATTTTAATATTAATGATGCAACATGGCAGTTGACAGAAGTAAATGGAGACAAAACTGCGCAATTTACTGACTTGAATTTAGTAGATTCCCGTTTGGTTGCGTATGACTTAAATAATCAAGCGAATAAGATACATTCTAACTTTATC
>NZ_JADAIN010000016.1:0-27620 GCF_015676285.1 Acinetobacter sp. Res13-Abat-PEC15-P4-01
ATGCGTGATGGAAAATAAAAAGAATGAGATGAAACAACAAGAAAAATTGGAAGATCAAGAAGCAGAGTAAGAAAAAATAATGCATTTATCTATTTTTAATTTGCTGGCAGATGGTTTTTAAAGTTATTTTCATTTAATTTAGTTCAATAGATCAGTAATACACAAAAACATAAGGGCTATAAAAATGAAAGCATATACTTTGCCATATTTCGGAAGTATAGACTCAGAGAACTTAGAAGAATATTATGAAGCTACTGTTGAGCTTAATGGAAAGTTGGTTCGAATTGATTTGAATATTGAAGAAAAAAGTTTAAATAAGCAAACCCTAGATCAATTAAATCATTTTCTTGAAAACATTACAAAATTTGACCTCAAAAACTATGACTATATTCAACAAGACTTTAAAAATGAAAAGAACGGAACTGTTAGAGAATATGTGGATTTTCATATTGAAGAACTGGGGAAGGAGTTTTTAAAACAATTAAATATTACTCCTCAAACAGATCTTGCAGATCAATTTCTGGCAAAGTTGTATTTGAAAAGAATTGGTCTATATCCAGATGGCAAATATGAAACAACATATTTTGCTGCATTTGATTATACTGTTCATCAGCAATTAACTGATCAGCTGATTGTGGTCAAAACAGATCATCAAGGTCATTTGGATCATTTAAGCTGGGAAAGCTAGCTATGCCATAAGGTCCTTGGATACAAAAATTTATAAATTAACAAAGCTATAAAAAACAAACCCCATCACAATGACGGGGCTTTTTGGGTATTGAGGTATGGGATCTAACTTCTGTTCAACTTCTTCTCGCTTATCCTAGACCTTTCAATCCAACAAACTCATGACATCTTCTTCTGACAATTTCACTTCATTTTCATGATCGATACTCAATACGGATTTGGCAAGATTTGCCTTGTTCTTTTGCAAAGCTAAAATCTTTTCTTCTATGCTTTGATTGGTAATTAGTTTATAGACAAAAACAGGTTTGTCTTGACCGATCCGCCATGCACGATCAGAGGCTTGATCTTCCGCAGCAGGGTTCCACCATGGATCAAAATGAATCACAGTATCAGCAGCGGTCAGGTTCAGTCCTACACCACCTGCTTTTAAACTGATCAAGAAAACAGGAATTTCTCCTGATTGGAATGCCGTGATCACCTCGTCACGCTTTTTGGTTTGTCCTGTCAGTTTTACATTTCGAATGTTTAATGCTTTCAAATGTTCTTCAATCAGTTGAAGCATGGTTGTAAATTGGGAAAAGATCAAAATCTTGCGTCCTTCTTCAACCATGCCTTGCACCATATCTAATAAATGATCCAATTTAGCAGATTCAACATTTTGATTTTTAATTTGATCAAGCTGTAAAAGGCTAGGATGACAACAGACTTGGCGGAGTTTGAGTAGGGCGCTTAAAATCTGGATTTGACTGCGATGGAAACCCTTGGCTGCAATGAGTTCCCGGATATTTTTTTGCATTGTTGCACGAACAGCTTCATAGAGTTTGGATTGCTGTTCGTTCATGTCAATATTGACTTCAATTGTCGTTTTCTCTGGAAGTTCTTTAGCAACTTCTGTTTTTAAACGACGCAACATAAATGGCTTAATACGAGAAATGAGCTTGGCTTTTGTCGCTATATCCGCATGTTTTTCGATAGGATTGCGATATTTTTTATTAAATAACTCTTGGCTGTATAGAAAACCTGGCATGAGGAAATGGAATAAAGACCATAGTTCACCTAGATGATTCTCCATCGGGGTGCCTGTTAAACAAAGACGGTGTTTTGCCTTGATTTGACGAACCACTTGAGATGCTTTGGCCCGCGGATTTTTGATGTTTTGTGCTTCATCTAAAATCAGCATATGGTACTGATGTGGCAATAAAAAAGCTTCATCACGACCAATTAATGGATAGGTACTCAGCACAACATCTGCATTTTGAATATCTTGGAAATATTCCAAACGATCTTGGCCTTGAAGCACTAAAACCTTTAACTCCGGGGTAAATTTTTCTGCTTCTTTACGCCAGTTATGCATCAGAGAGGTAGGCGCAATAATCAAGGCTGGTCGTTGTTTTAGGCGACCTGCCTGCTTTTCGATGAGAATGTGTGCAAGCGTTTGCGCAGTTTTACCTAGACCCATATCATCAGCAAGTATACCGCCATGTTCAGTTTCACGTAAAAACTGCAACCATGCCAGACCTTGCTGTTGATAGGGGCGTAATTCTCCTTGAAAGCCTTCAGGTGTCGCAATTTGATGCTGATAACTACTTTGCAGCTTTTCAGCAAATATCTGTAAGCGCTCACTACTTTGCCACGGCATACCCAAATGATGCTGTAAATCTAAAAATTGTGCAGCATCGTATTGATCTAATGATGCAGATTCTGGGTGACGTAAAATTTCTTTGAGATAAATCAGAATAGGCTTAATGTCTTGTACTTTTAGTGCCAATTGAGATTGAGCTTCTTTTAAATGAACGATGAGAAAACTTTCATCCTTCATTTGTGCAATATAATCATCTTCTAAGAGGTGTGGATTATGTTGAATAGCATAACCCAATAGGTCAATCAGATTGTAGGTTTGCCCATGTACATCTTGAATGGTTGCGCCGACATTAAACCAATCTTGCTTTTTTTCCGATTCAGTCAAAGACAGCTGCAAATTCTGTGTGGCACGTAAATTGAATTGACTGTCGGCTGTATGTTCCACTTTCCAACCAAGAAGTTCAATCTTATTTTCAGGGATCAACTGGTCAATCCATGCTGTAGGATCTGCACAAATAATTGAATTTTCGGTGATATTTTCAAATGCAGGTCTTTTGCTTTTCGGTATTTTTTTGATCCATTGCAGCGTTGGAATCGCAGCCATCAATGCATCAACATGTTGTTTTTCTACGACAAGATCACGTTGTTGTCGTACTGTTTTTTGCTGAATGTTGCTGACAAAACATTCATCAGGAAAACCCGCTTTAATTCTTCCAGCTTGATATTCAAATTCAATTTCTGCAAATGCGTAATGATGCATATGACCTAAACGATCATATTGCGGATGAGTACCGAAGCGTAAAATAGGGATGGGTTTTCCAGTCAGAATATCAACACTTTGTGTACATTGGGCTTGTGGCAAGTCTTCAAAACACGAATAAGGCTGAATCGCTTGTTGAAACTCAGGCATAAGTTCAACAGGCATCTGAGGCATATTGAGCAGTTCTTCAATCATTTCACTGGAATAGGATGATTCAAGTGCCCCCACTTGATTTTTCAAAAGATCAAGATAACTTAATGGGTGAGAATGAATAATGTAGATGTTTTTTGCATGTTCATCCGTAATTTCTGACTGCTGATCATCGAAAAATTGTGCTTTTAATTTTTCAGTTTGTTGTTCAGGTTGAGATTGCCAGTTAAATTCGATTTTATAGTTTTGTTCAGACCAGATTAATGCGGGTCTTTGCACATCCAATGCATAACAATCCCCACTCAAAACTGCAGTTTTAAGATGCTCCTGATAGATACCTGAAATATCCCATGATGAAGGATAAAAATGAGCATTGTTAAAATTTAATTTTGCAAAAAAGTAGAGGTGGCTAAAGATTTTCTTTTCTTCAGGACTGACTTTCAAACGTTCATTGAGTACATTGTCATAACTGGTATACAGCGCTGTATCACGGATTTTTCCATCTTTATTATGACGAACTTTGTATACACAAAGTTGCAGTTGAGCCGAGTTATTTTTAGCTTGGAAGATATAGACCAGTTGATGAGGTGTTTTTTTGGTGCTGGGCTGAATTTGAGCCAATTGCTGTTTAAATTGATTTAGCCAAGCTTTTGCAGTGCCATGCGCTGTTTGATTGGTTGTCGCGGAAGACTGCTCTGAATGGTTTAAATTCTGTCGCGTGAGTGCAGCCGACATTTCTTGATCATAAAAATGACGCGCCAATGCGGCTGCGTGTTTACAATCATAGGCCACAGCACAACTACAGTCAGTATCGACAATCTGATTTTTTAGCGGATTGTAAATAACAGCAGTCTCATAATAATCTGTCCCTTGAACTTGTGCCTCTATCACCAAATTGTCACGGTCAGGATAAATTTCTAGAGATTTAAGATCAATTTTTTTGACATAACTCAAGCTTCGTTGAATAGTTGCCGGGCTAAAACGAGATAAAAATTGATTCAGTGTCGCCATTATTTGTAGAGCTAAAAATTAAAATGAAATTATTAAGAGTGTAACGGATTTTTGAAATGGAAGCTGAAATTAATACATGAGTTTTCAGCAAAATTGACATGTTTTTAATTATAAATTGATCATTTCTGCAACTTTAAAACCCTTAAAATCTGTCAGTATAAGTTTTTAAAAATAATGCTGGGAAGCACATCAAGATGAAACATAACCCAATTTACTATACAGATCAGCATTTTGCCTTTGCGGACTCAGTTCGCAAGTTTGTTCAAAAAGAGTTAATGCCACATATCAATGAATGGGAAGAAACTGAAACATTTCCAAAAGAACTTTACCAAAAAGCAGCAGAAATCGGTTTGCTGGGGATTGGTTTTGACGAACGTTACGGGGGGATCCCTGAAACGGATGCCTTTCATGTGCTTTTATCTTCAATTGAACTGGCTAAAACAGGTTCGGGCGGGTTGTGTGCTTCTTTATTGTCACATTCAATTGGCGCACCGCCGATCAATCACTTTGCGACAGATGAAATTAAGCAAACGGTACTCACACAAATCCTGGCGGGTGAAAAAATCTCTGCGCTAGCGATTACAGAACCAACAGGCGGCTCAGATGTCGCTGCGCTCAAAACCAAAGCCGTACGAGAGGGTAATGACTATATCGTGAATGGTGAAAAGACGTTTATTACCTCTGGTATACGTGCAGATTACTATACGGTTGCTGTGCGTACGGATGCTGATGCCAAAGGTCCAAATGGTATTTCCATGTTATTGGTCGATGCGCATAGTGAGGGTATAACCAAATCAAAACTCGATAAAATGGGTTGGTGGGCTTCGGATACTGCACATTTACATTTTGATCAAGTTCGTGTTCCAGCAGATCACTTATTGGGTGCTGAAAATATGGGCTTTTTGGTGATTATGAATAATTTCAATATGGAACGATTTTTTCTCGCTGCCAGTAGTTATGGTTTTGCTTTAACCTGTTATGAAGAAGCTTTGGAATGGGCACGAGAACGTAAAACATTTGGCAAGCGTTTGGTGGATCATCAAGTGGTACGGCATAAATTGGTGGATATGGCAACTCGCCTGACCACTACACTGGCTTTATTGGAAGATACAGCGTATCGCCTTGGGAAACCTGAAATGCAGGGCAATGAGTTGATCGCCCAAATCTGTATGCTAAAAAATGTTGCAACACAGACCATGCAATTTTGTGCAGATGCAGCAGTACAAACGCTGGGGGGAATGGGCTTTATGCGAGGAACGAAGTCTGAACGTATTTATCGCGATGTAAAAGTGAATATGATTGGGGGGGGCGCGGAAGAAATTATGAAAGATCTCGCCAGTCGTCAATTGGGCTATTAGAATTTGAGCAATTGATTAAGATAGTACTGTATGGAAAATACAGTGTCATAAAAATAACCAGGGAATAACAAGATATGGATCATTTAAATAACCCGATTTACTACAGCACTGAACATCGTGCATTTGCTGACAGTGTGAAGAAGTTTGTGGAAAAAGAAATTAGTCCTTATGTCAATGAATGGGATGAGGCGGGAAGCTTTCCACGAGAACTATATCGAAAAGCGGCATCTATCGGACTTTTAGGGTTAGGGTTTGATGAAGATCATGGTGGGATCCCTGATGCAGATGCATTTCATGTGCTGCTTGCAGCCGTTGAAACAGCTAAAGCTGGTTCCGGTGGGGTACATATCTCACTGATGATTCATACCATTGGAACGCCGCCTATCCATTATTTTGCAAAGCCTCATATTCGTGACCAAGTAATGCCACAAATTATTGCAGGTGAAAAAATTTCTGCACTTGCCATCACTGAACCGAGTGGCGGATCTGATGTTGCTGCATTGCAAACCAAAGCGATACGAGAGGGTGACTTTTACCGGCTCAGTGGAGAAAAAACCTTTATCACTTCAGGTATGCGAGCAGACTATTACACTGTTGCTGTAAGAACCAATCCTGATATAAAAGGCGCCAATGGGATTTCGATGCTGCTGGTCGATGCACATAGTGAAGGTATTACCAAATCCCCTTTAAAAAAAATGGGATGGTGGGCATCGGACACCGCACATTTACATTTTGACCAAGTTAAAGTACCTGTGGAAAATCTTTTAGGAGAAGAAAATGCTGGTTTTAAAGTGATTATGAAAAATTTTAACATGGAGCGTTTTTGGCTGGCATCTATGGCTTATGGGTATGCACTGGTGTGTTATCAAGAGGCTCTGGAGTGGTCTAAAGATCGAAAAACTTTTGGTAAACGCCTGGTTGACCACCAAGTGGTTCGTCATAAACTGGTGGATATGGCGACGCGTTTAACCTATACACGCGCTTTACTGGAGGACACTGCTTATCGGATGGGCAAAGCTGAACTACAGGGCAGTGATTTAATTGCACAGATTTGTATGTCAAAGAATGTTGCGACACAAAGCATGCAGTTTTGTGCAGACGCTGCTGTACAAACCTTAGGTGGAATGGGCTTTATGCGTGGAACGAAGTCTGAGCGAATTTACCGTGAAGTAAAGGTCAACATGATTGGCGGTGGTGCGGAAGAAATCATGAAGGATTTGATCAGCAAGCAGTTGGGGTTTTGATTTTTTGGCAAGTTAAATGATCTGTTTATGATGATATGCCAAAGCAGAATCTCTTTTTCTTGGATGATTTTTAAATGATTTCGACGTTTAATTTTCCGTAAGTCGGGCGTTATTCTCCAACACAGCGTGTAAGCTGAATTTCCATATGCCCAATAACAAATCGTCGTTGCATGAATGTCGAGGTTATCTTCTAAAAGCTGAAGAATTATGTTCCATTGTTGATCTGAATCTAGCGTTTTAGAAGATTCCTCAAACGATTGTAAAATCGTTTCCATCAGTGCAAATTTTTCGTCTTCATTGAGTTCATTTGAAAGATAAGCATCTATAAATTCATCAATACGATTTGGGTCAGCAACCTCATATTCCCAATCTTGCATAAAAGGATCGTAGGGTAAATTAAAGCGTTGAGCCAATGCGTAAATTGCCGAGGCGGTAATGTAGCGTTGAGGATATGTTTTAAGCATTATTTTTTTCTGTCTGATCATAAAACAAAACTTAACTTATTTCGGTTTTTTAATAGGCAATTGATGCTGAGGAACCAAGCAATATTTATTTCAAAGCCATATTTAAAACGGTTTCAGTCAATTCATCCATTGTCATTTTACCGTTGGGCTTATACCACGTCACTGTCCAAGCAATTGCACCTCCCAATAAGCGACGCCAAATAAAAGCATCATGTTGAACTTTATTGAGTTTACGTAGCTTTTCAATCACAGTCAGCCAAATGTCCTCATAAGCATTGCGAAGTTTAAGCAACTCATCCTGTCTAGGTTTAGATAAAGCAAACCATTCATAAACCAGAACAGCCATCGCTGAACCTGTATCACCGCTAATAGAGATCAGTTCAGCTTTAATTAAGTGTTTCAATTGTTGCTCAGGATCATCTGATATTTGAATCGCATCCAACAGACGAGCATGATTATAAATAATGGTCTGTTGCATCACATGGGCAAGAATATCATCCTTACTTTTAAAATGATGAAACAAGCTACCTGATTGAATTCCAATAAAATTGGCTAACTCACGTACAGTAGTTTTGGCATAGCCTTGTTTGTGGAACAGGTAAGCAGCACCCAGCAATAAACGACCTCTAGGGCTGTCATCAAAACAGGCAATGGACTGAATATCATTGATTGAATTAGCGATCATCGGATCATTTTTTTCCATAAAGTTAAGCCATTTTTTTATTGTTTGAAATGCGTTTTAACACATTTGCCAATTCAGGATAACATTTTGCACTTTACAAACCAAGCGCTTGCTTGGTAGATTGGTGTATAAATTTTATTCAGAACAATCAAAACAACATAGGTGTGAAAATGGACGATCAGCGTATTGTGAAAATTGGATGTGCCTCAGGTTTCTGGGGCGATACCAATACTGCTGCATTTCAACTGGTACATATGTCTGACATTGACTACCTTGTGTTTGATTACCTTTCAGAAATCACCATGTCAATCATGGCAAAAGCGATGATGGTCAATCCTGAGCATGGCTATGCTTTAGACTTTGTCAGTCGGGTGATGACGCCACTACTTAAAAAAATCAGCGATAAAAAGATCAAGGTGATTAGCAATGCAGGTGGGGTGAATCCTTTGGCATGCCGTGATGCTTTGCAAAAAGTGATTGATGCTCAAGGCTTAAATTTAAAAATTGCCGTGGTATTGGGAGATGACTTACTCGCTCAACAGACCACTTTAAAAACACAAAATATTCAAGAAATGTTTAGTGGAAAAAACTTACCCGATCAGCTTGCCAGTTGTAATGCCTATCTTGGCGCAATTCCAATTCGTGATGCGCTTGATCAAGGTGCGGACATCGTGATCACAGGACGGGTGGTGGACTCTGCTGTAGTACTTGCACCCTTACTGCATGAATATCAATGGTCTTTGGATGATTATGACAAACTGGCTCAAGGCTCACTGGCAGGGCATATCATTGAGTGTGGTGCTCAATGCACAGGGGGGAATTTCACCGATTGGCGTTTAGTTCAAGGTTTTGACAATATGGGATTTCCGATTGTTGAAGTCAAATCCGATGCCTCATTTGTTGTAACTAAACCCAAAGGTACGGGGGGATTGGTTTCGACTGCGACAGTTGCTGAACAAATTGTTTATGAAATCGGTAATCCTCAAGCCTATTTGCTACCCGATGTCACTGCGGATTTTAGCCAAGTAAAATTACAGCAACTGGAACAGGATCGGGTTCTGGTTATTGGCGCAAAAGGTCGAGCACCCACTCAGCAATATAAAGTCAGTGCAACTTACCCAGATGGATATCGGGTGTTGGTGAGCTTTCTGATCGCAGGGCGTGAAGCACCAGAAAAAGCTCAGGTGATTGCAGATGCGATCCTGAATAAATGCGAACGTGTTTTAGCTTTACGTTCAGTGCCGCCATTTTCTGAAAAGTCCGTTGAGATATTGGGCACTGAAAGTACTTATGGGGGCAATGCAAAACCTATTCAAAGCCGTGAAGTCGTGGTCAAAATTGCAGTAAAACATATGTTTAAAGAAGCATGTCTGTTTTTTGCTTCGGAAATTGCACAAGCATCTACAGGAATGGCACCTGCACTGGCGGGTATCGTTGGCGGTCGCCCTAAAGCCTCACCAGTGATCAAACTCTTTTCATTCTTGGTGGACAAATCAGCACTCAATATAGAAATAGATATTGCTGGACAGCGCCATAAAGTTGAAATTCCATCAGGTTCAAGTGAACAGACCTATGATGCATTGCCTGTTGGAGACATTGCCCAATTTTCTGCTCAGGAAATAACGGTTCCTTTGGTTGAAATCGCTCATGCGCGTAGTGGAGACAAGGGTAACCATAGCAATATTGGGGTGATTGCACGTCAACCTGAATATTTGCCTTGGATTCGTGCCAACTTGACTGAAGAAAATGTCAAAGCATATATGCAGCATGTGTTGGACCCAGAAAAATCTCAAGTGATTCGTTATGAAATCCCCGGATTGAATGCGCTGAATTTTATGCTGGAAAATGCACTCGGAGGCGGTGGAATTGCCAGTTTACGCATCGATCCGCAAGGCAAAGCTTTTGCACAGCAACTGTTGGATATGCCTGTCAAAATCCCTGCGAATTTAAAGCCCTCTTAAGTCTTTTATAATGGTAGAAAACTCGTTTTTATAAAAGATATTAGAAAGGGTTCAAGGAATCTAAAAGAAATTAATTGGAATTAAGACAATGCATTATCACTCAATATTTAGATCAGATGCTTTTCAAGACAAAGTCATTGTTGTAACAGGTGGTGGCTCGGGTATTGGACGTTGTACTGCGCATGAATTGGCGTCTTTAGGCGCTCAAGTTGTCATCACTGGACGAAAAATTGAAAAGCTCAATAGAGTAAGCCAGGAAATCAGCGACGATGGGGGGAAAGTACATCATATCGTTTGTGATAACCGTGAAGAACAACAAGTCAAAGACATGATTGCTGAAGTGATAGAAAAATTTGGCAAGCTTGATGGTCTGGTCAATAACGCAGGTGGGCAATTCCCTTCAAACTTAGAAGGTATTTCAGCGAATGGATTTGATGCTGTAGTCCGTAATAACCTGCATTCAACTTTCTACTTGATGAAAGAAGCATACAATCAATGGATGGCAAAACATGGAGGCAGTATTGTCAATATGGCAGCCGATATGTGGGGAGGAATGCCAGGTATGGGGCACTCTGGTGCAGCGCGTTCTGGGGTGGATAATTTGACCAAAACGGCAGCAGTAGAGTGGGGACGTTCAGGTGTTCGTGTGAACTGTGTTGCACCGGGATGGATTATTTCCTCGGGAATGGATAATTACTCAGGTGATTTTGCCAAATTCATCATTCCCAGCTTGGCGGGTAATGTGCCACTTAAACGTATGGGAACAGAGTCCGAAATTTCTTCAGCGATCTGCTATCTGCTCTCAGAGGCGGCAGGTTTTGTTTCGGGGGTAACGCTTCGTATTGATGGTGCAGCCTCTTTGGGGACGCGAATGTATCCGTTGGCGGATGCTGTCAACAGCGAATCATTCAATGGTTTCCATCGTGCTTTTATTCCAGATGTACTCAAAGAACAATTAGGCAATTCATCGAATAACTCAACGACAGGAGAAAATACATGACTGTTCTCCAATCCGAAATTGCAGTTGGCAGCGAGCAATTTGAACAAAACAAACAAGCATTACTGAACCAGATTGCTGACGTACGTGCAGTGCAAAATAAGAACATCGAAAAGTCTTATGCTGCCAAGGCTAAATTTGATAAAAAAGGTAAAATTTTACCGCATGAACGTGTCCGTTTAGCCCTTGATGCCGATTCTCCCTTTGTTGAGCTGTGTGGTCTGGTTGGCTATGGCATGCATGATGATAAAGATGGATCGGATGCCGGGGGAGGCATTATTTCAGGAATCGGATTTGTGAGTGGTGTCCGCTGTCTGATTTCTGCAAGCAATAGTGCGATCAAAGGTGGAACGATGTCTCCGATGGGGGTGCAAAAAACCTTACGCCTTCAAACAATTGCTTTCGAACAAAAATTACCAATGCTGACCCTGACTGAAAGTGGCGGTGCAAACTTAAATTATGCTGCTGAAGTCTTTACCTTTGGTGGGATGACTTTTGCCAACCAAGCTCGGCTTTCTGCGGCAGGTTTACCGCAAGTGTCTGTGGTACATGGCAATGCAACAGCGGGTGGGGCATATCAGCCGGGCTTGTCTGACTATGTCATTGCTGTACGCAAACAAACCGAGATGTTACTTGCGGGACCTCCTTTGCTTCTGGCTGCTACAGGGGAAGTTGCGACTGCTGAAGAGCTCGGTGGAGCAGAAATGCATGCCCAAGTTGCTGGTACAGCGGAGTTCTTGGCTGAAAATGATGCAGATGGAATTCGTATTGCAAGGGAGGTGTTTGAGCATCTCAATTGGAAGGAACAAACCCAAAAATTAAAGCGAGATTATCCAGAACCACGTTACCCTGCTGAAGAGTTACTCGGCATTATTCCTGCAAATCCCAAACAACCTTTTGATATGAAAGAAGTGATTGCACGGATTGTAGATGATTCTGATTTTTTTGAAGTTAAACAGGAATACGATGCATTGACGGTGTGCGGTTGGGCAAAAATTGGTGGATTACACATTGGCATTATTACCAATAATGGACCGATTACCCCACAAGGTGCAACCAAAGCAGCTCAATTCATTCATCTGTGTGAGCAGACCAAGCGTCCTTTACTGTTTTTACACAACACCACAGGTTTTATGGTTGGAACAGATGCAGAACAAAACGGCATCATCAAGCATGGTTCAAAATTGATCCAAGCGGTGGCAAATACAACAGTTCCCAAAATTTCAATTGTCGTCGCCGGGTCATATGGTGCAGGAAATTACGCCATGTGTGGTCGTCCGCTGTCACCACAATTTATTTTTGCCTGGCCAAATTCACATGTTGCAGTGATGGGCTCTGCTCAAGCCGGTAAGGTGTTGCGGATTGTGGCAGAAGGTAAACAGAAAGCGTCAGGGATGGAGCCGAATGAACAGATGCTGGACTTCTTGGAACAAAGTACAGCAGCCAAATTAGAACAACAGTCTACCGCCTTATTCAATACGGCAATGCTCCATGATGATGGAATCATTGATCCAAGAGATACGCGTAAGGTTTTGATTTTCTTGCTTGAAACAATTTATGAAGCTGAGCATCGAAAACTGAACCCAATCCGTTTTGGCGTGTCGAGACTTTAAACTGTCTAATTCAAATGATTTTATGTATAGGACTGATTTTGAATCAAAAACTCTCTTGTTAAAGTGTGATAAGAGCAGATTTAATTTAAGGAAAAAAATAATGAAATTTACATCAGAGCATGACGCACTACGCCGTACTACACGTCAGTTTGTTGAGACCGAACTCAATCCATATATTCCCGCATGGGAAGCTGAAGGGCGTTTTCCAATTCATGATGTATTTAAAAAGCTGTCTGACCTGGGATTATTGGGGATTTGTAAACCAGAAGAAAACGGGGGATTGGGCTTAGATTATTCCTATAACCTTGTGGTGGCGGAAGAACTTGGGCGTGCAGCATGTGGAGGTGTACCTCTGGCAATAGGTGTACAGACTGATATGGCAACACCTGCTTTGGCCCGTTTTGGCAGCAAACAATTGCGTGATGAATTTTTAACACCTGCCATTGCAGGTGAGTATGTTGCCTCCATTGCGGTATCGGAAGTGCATGCCGGTTCAGATGTTGCCGCGATCAAAACCACTGCAAAGAAAGACGGTGATGATTATGTAATTAATGGCAGTAAAATGTGGATTACCAATTCACTGCAAGCAGATTTCTTCTGTTTACTTGCCAATACGTCCGATGACAAACCGCATGTCAACAAATCAATGATTATTGTTCCTGCAAAATCCGCAGGCATCTCATTTTCAGAACCTTTAAATAAGTTGGGCATGCGCTCAACGACTACAGCAGAAGTTTATTTTGACAATGTTCGTGTGCCACAGCGTTACCTGGTCGGTGCAGAAGGCATGGGTTTCATGATGCAGATGATGCAATTTCAAGAAGAGCGTATGTGGGCGGCTGCCAATGCTATTGGCGGTTTAGAAAATGTTATTCAGCAAACCATTCAATACACCAAGGAGCGCAGCACTTTTGGACAACCTTTGATCAACAATCAATATGTACATTTCCGTTTTGCGGAATTGATGACAGAAGTCGAGGCGTTACGTGCTTTAACTTATCGTGCTTGTGAAATTCATGTTGCTGGTGGCAATGCGACTGAAATAGCCTCTATGGCAAAACTCAAAGCAGGACGCTTGACCCGTGAAGTCGCTGACAGTTGTTTACAGTTTTGGGGGGGCAATGGCTTTATGTGGGATAACCCTGCTTCACAACTGTATCGAGATGGTCGTTTAGGTTCAATCGGTGGTGGTGCTGATGAAATCATGCTCGGTATTATTTGTAAGCTGATGGATATTTTACCGTCCAAGCGTAAATAAATAGGGAGAATATGGAGATGACACTTTCACCATCGCTAACAGCACAGGTATTTGATTCAAGTATTGAACTTGAACAAGAGGGCAGTATTTTAACTTTATGGCTTAATCGACCTGACAGTCGTAATGCGATGAGTTTGGATATGGTCAAAGCGATTCAGCAAGTATTTCAAGTCATTGAACAGGATGTATCAATTCGTTCGGTCATTTTACGAGGTAAAGGTGGTCATTTTTGTGCAGGGGGTGACATCAAAGATATGGCAAAACTGCGTGGTGAAGCAATCAATGTAGGCTCTCTGCAACCTTATGTTGATTTCAATCGCCAATTTGGTCATATGATTCAACAAGTTGATCAAGCTCCGCAAACTGTAGTTGCAGTATTGGAAGGTGCTGTGTTGGGGGGCGGCTTTGGTTTGGCTTGTGTTTCAGATATCGCCATCAGTCTTGCTGATGCCAAATTTGGCTTACCTGAAACTGGGCTAGGCGTGATCCCTGCGCAGATTGCACCTTTTGTGGTCAAACGAATCGGTTTGACACAAGCACGTCGTTTGGCGCTATTGGGATCACGTTTTGAAGGTCACACTGCATTGAAAGTGGGTGTGGTACATGAAGTCGTTGAGAATGAAAAAGCATTGGCAGTGCTGTTGGTTGAAACCATTCAGCAAATCAAACGGACTGCGCCGCAAGCCTCTCGTGTGACCAAAGCGTTATTACATCGAACCTTAAATGAGCCTTTAACAGCACTGTTGGATGATGCAGCACAGCAATTTGCGCAGGCTGTGGGTGGTGAAGAAGGCATGGAAGGAACCTTGGCATTTATACAAAAACGAGAACCGAATTGGTTTGATGGATAGCCAAGACATCAGGATTGATTTTAAGTGATTGATTTATCATTAAAATCAAGATCATCAAATCAATAAAATATAAAAATAGGGGAAACGAGAATGGCATTTTCAAAAATATTGGTGGCGAATCGTGGTGAAATTGCTGTTCGCGTAATGAAAACAGCAAAAGCAATGGGCTATCAAACAGTGGCTGTCTATTCAGATGCGGATCGTCATGCACGGCATGTTCAGTTTGCAGATGAAGCTGTCTATATCGGTGCGTCAAAGGTTTCAGCGTCCTATCTTTCTATAGATAATATTATCGAAGCATGTCAAAAAACAGGAGCAGATGCCGTACATCCCGGTTATGGTTTTCTTTCGGAGAATACTGACTTTGCCGCAGCATGTGCTAAAAACGATATTACTTTTATCGGACCACCTGCATCCGCAATTGAATTGATGGGAAGTAAACGACTTTCAAAGATTGCCATGATCGAGGCTGGTGTGCCTTGTGTACCTGGTTATGAAGGTGATCAGCAAGATATTGAATATCTTGAACAACAAGCCAACAAAATTGGCTATCCATTGATGGTCAAAGCATCCGCAGGAGGTGGTGGTCGGGGCATGCGTCTGGTTCACCAATCGGCTGATATTGTCGAAGCCTTAAAAACAGCACGTTCTGAAGCTGAGAATGCATTTGGTTCAGGTGAGCTCATTCTTGAAAAAGCTGTGATGGCTCCCCGTCATGTTGAAATTCAGGTGTTTGGCGATACGCATGGCAATTATGTTTATCTGTTTGAACGTGACTGTTCGATTCAACGCCGTCATCAAAAGGTCGTCGAGGAAGCACCTTGTCCAGTCATGACTGAAAGCTTGCGCCAACAAATGGGAGAGGCTGCGGTAGCTGCAGCAAAATCTTGTAAGTATGTTGGAGCAGGAACCGTCGAATTTTTATTGGATCAATCGGGTAATTTTTATTTCTTGGAAATGAATACACGTTTGCAGGTTGAGCATCCTGTAACGGAGATGATTACTGGACTGGATCTTGTGGAATGGCAACTGCGTGTTGCCAATGGAGAAACGCTGCCGCTTCAGCAATCTGAGCTGACCTTGACAGGACATGCGATTGAAGTCCGTTTATATGCAGAAGATCCCCGACAGGATTTTTTACCTCAAACGGGACGTATATATCGTTGGCAAGCTGCGGAGTCGCCTCATGTACGCATTGATCATGGGTTACTTGAACAGGATGAAATTAGTCCTTTTTATGATCCAATGGTGGCGAAAGTCATTGCCTATGGTCAAACCCGGCAAGATGCGATTCGGCTTTTGGCGCGTGCTGTAGATGACTGTGTTCTTTTGGGGGTAAACAGCAATAAACAGTTTTTGGTCAATTTGCTTAGACATCCGATTATTGTCAAAGGCGATACCAACACGGCATTTATCCAAGAGCATTTTCAAAATGATCCAAGTTTGCATTCACAAACACTAGATTTAGAGTATTTGGCAGTTGCCACAGCATTATTCACCCATGCTGCAAGTCAAAGCAGTTGGAATACAGGGATTGCTTTATCTTTACCGTTGAAATTGAAACATGAAGATCAACACATGCATGTACTGGTAAAGCGTGATCGTGATTTAGTCGGTGTTGAAATCTGTGGGCAAAGCCTTGACATTCAGATCATTGCACAAGATGTCGACCAACTGATTTACGAAACAAATTCTGTGCGCCGCTCAATCAATTATGTCTTAGATGGAAATCGGATTTATTTGGACGCTGTAAATGGCAATATTGCCATTGAGAATGTTACTTATGTACCACCAGAAAGTACCGATATTGCAGGCGATGGTAAAATCCGTGCCCCAATGGATGGTGCAATTATTCATATTTTGGTCAATCCTGGAGATACTGTGTCTAAAGGTCAAACGCTACTGATTTTAGAAGCAATGAAAATACAACAACAGATTAAATCGGATGTAGATGGTGTGGTCGAAGAGATCGTTGGACAGGTTGGGCAACAGGTGAAAAAACGACAATTGGTTTTGAATATTCAGGCTTGAGTCGTTTTCAACTGGATGATATTGGTTTGATATGAACTTCAATATCGTTGGATATTGAAGTTTTATTTTGGAAATAATCAGTTTGCTGTTCCCTTGACAGCTTTTCAGTCTATTGTTATTTTTCCGCAATTCTTATCAACAAACATTCTACATGCCCATTGATGATGGCTTTGTTTATCAGCCACCTTTAGACCCGCTCGATATTATTTTTGAAGACGATGACTTTGTTGCGATTAACAAACCCGCTGGTTTGTTATCTGTTCCCGGACGTTTAGTTGAGCATCATGACAGTGCTTATTCTCGAGTATTGGCATTATACCCGAATGCCAAAATCACGCATCGTCTGGATATGGCAACTTCAGGGATTCTGCTTTTTGCCAAGCACCGTGATGCTGAAGTGGCAGCCAGTAAAATGTTTCAGGCCAGAACCGTTAAAAAGAATTATATCGCTTTGGTTCAGGGACAGATCAACAGCAATGGTCAGGTCGATGTACCCTTAATTACAGACTGGGAAAATCGTCCGCGTCAGATTGTGCATTTTGAATTGGGAAAGCCTGCACAAACTTTGTTTGAATCAGTAAGCTATGATGCTGAAAAAGATATCAGCCGTGTATTGCTCACGCCAATCACAGGTCGTTCACATCAGTTACGTGTACATATGCAATATATCGGACATCCGATTATCCGAGATAAGTTATATCATCCTGAACCCTTCAATACCGATTTAAATCGTATGGCGTTACATGCAAGTTATTTGTCATTCATGCAACCGTTTAACAATCAGCTTGTGGAAATCGTCTCTAAACCAGATTTTTAGCCACATTACATTAACGTGAGTTCGATGCAACCATATCTTCAACTCATTGAAAAAATAAGTTTCGACTCGGATATAAAGCTTAAAACAGCAATGAAAAAGCCTGCAAAATTGCAGGCTTCATTGATCTTATCGCACGATTAAACTTGGTTGTTTACATCGTCATTTTTAGTTTCACGAATCGCCAAGAATGCCAAAAGCGAAAGAATGGATGCAGCTGTTAAGTAGTAACCCACAGCTTGTAAACCGTACTTGGTAGCAAGCTCTGTGGCGATTAAAGGAGCAAATGATGCACCTAGAATACCCGCCAAGTTAAAGGTTAATGCAGACCCTGTATAACGAACAGAAATTGGAAAAATTTCAGATAAAACCGTCCCAATCGGTCCATATGTCATGCCCATCAATGCCAAACCTACACATAAGAACAGGAACACAATCACTGTACTACCTGACTCAAGCATACTTGCAAACACTAAACCAAACAGTGCTGAGGCAACACATACCCCGATTGAGGTTGCTCTACGTCCAAATTTCTCAGCAAATACAGCCGACAGTGGAATAAAGGCAGCAAAACAAAGGGTCGCAACAAGTTGCATCTCTAAGAATTGTGCACGAGAGTACCCCAGTTGTTTGGTTCCCCAGTTGAGTGCAAATACAGTGGTCAGATAGAACACAACGAAAGTACAAACCGCTGCAATTGTGCCGAGGAATAACATTTTATAATGTTTGGTCACAACCTCTTTAAATGGGACATTCACTTCTTTTTGCTTGTTCAGTACTTTTTGGAAAGCAGGCGTTTCATGCAACTTTAAGCGAATATATAAACCGACGATCACCAATGCCGCACTTGCGAGGAATGGAATACGCCAGCCCCATTGCATAAAGTCTGCTTCAGACATCAATGCACCAAGACCAAGAAAAGAACCTGTTGCAAGAATAAAGCCAATCGGTGCGCCCAGCTGTGGGAACATTCCATACCAAGCACGTTTACCTTCAGGTGCATTTTCAGTAGCCAGCAATACTGCACCTGACCATTCACCCCCAAGACCTAAACCTTGACCTAAACGACATAGTGCAAGTAAGAGGGGAGCTGCAATACCAATCTGTGCATAAGTCGGGAGTAGACCGATACATACGGTTGAAATACCCATGGTCAACAATGCTGCGACCAGGGTAGCTTTACGACCAATACGATCACCTAAGTGACCAAATACAGCAGCACCAATCGGTCGTGCAATAAATGCAATGGCAAATGTCGCGAGTGATTGAATGGTTGCCGTCATTGGATCTGTACTTGCTGGAAAGAACAAGTGTGGAAAAATCAGGACTGCCGCAGTGGCATAGATATAAAAATCGAAGAACTCGATTGTTGTACCGACAAGACTTGCGAAAAGAACGCGAGTTTTTGAATTTGTTTGAATTTCAGGAGTAGCAATAGTTGATGACGCCATGGTGAACCTTACACTTTTAAAAGTAAAACGAGTCTTTAAAGCGTAATCTTTTTAAAAAAGGCGTAATTTCTTAAAAAAACAACGAGATCAACTCAAATCCACTCGATCAGGGTCACTGAATTTTGAGTGTCTATGAATTAAATGACGTAAAGATAGATTGCAAGGAAATGTGATCCTGCACCGATCAGAACAAATATATGCCAAATAGCATGAGTGTATCTTACGCTTTTCAAGGCATAAAACAATGCGCCTATTGTATATGCTAAACCGCCGATGACCAATAATTTTAATGCTTCTGGTTGCAAAAACTGTTGCATATCATCCATAACGAGCACTGCGAGCCACCCCATGATGAGATATGCAGCCAAAGAAATTTTTTCAAAGCGATGAATGAATATTAACTTGAATAGTGTTCCAATAGCTGCAATGACCCAAAGTGCAATCAGCAAGTAATGTGCTTTAGCTGTTGGAATTGCAATTGCCAAAAATGGTGTATAGGTTCCTGCGATTAAATAATAGATCGCCGTATGATCCAGTTTTTTATACCAGTGCCGCTTTTTTTCATCGACAGCAAAGTGGTAAATGGCTGAACTTGAGAAGAGTAAAATCATACTCAATCCATAAACCACCAATCCGAAAAATTGCCATCCTTGCAGATCATGTCCCTTAATCAGCATAAATACAGTTGCTATGGCAGCCAAAACGGCACCAAATGCATGACTCAAAGCATTGATGCGTTCTTCATGTGCTGCATATGTATGAATCATTTGATCAGTCGACATTGGATTTTATGACCTTAAAAATACACTTGTATAGTAATGCAGTTTTACCTTTAAAGTAAGACGTTTTAAAATAGGTAACTTAATTAATACGAGTTTTGATCATGTCTGATGTCGCGAGTTTATCTGTCCAAGAAAAACAGTTTTTTGATAGCGTACAGCAAGCTATTGATAATCAAAATTTAGATCGATTAATTTTAAGTCAGTATAAAGGTGAATTGACTGATCTGGAGAAAATGACCTTTCGAGTCATCCAATTACAACAAGTGCCTGTGCTGAGTTGTTTATATCGTTATAAAACCAATGATATTACTAAAAATTATCCTTTATCCGATGCTTTAAACACCATTCAGCAATTGGCGGAACAATGTAAGCAAGCCAATTTATTTACCAATGAAGCAGAAATACAGCTGAAAAAGAATAAGAAGAAAGCCTTGCTGACCGTAACTAAAAACAAGGCAGGCAAATCTCCTAAAGCCGAGCAGCAAGCACATGACCGCAGTAAACAGCGATTTGTCGATCAACAGAGTTATTTCTTACAACCGCTTGGAATTACCGATGCCAACGCACAGGTGATTCCCAATATGGCACGTAAATGGAAACAAATTAATAAATTTGTTGAAATTTTTTCAGGAGCATTAACGCAGATACAGCAGCAAGAACAACAGGATCAGGTGCAATCTCAAATGCCGGCATTAAAGGTCGTTGATTTTGGTTCGGGGAAAGGTTATCTGACCTTTGCTTTGTATGATTATTTGTCAAAACAGGGGCAAATTCCCTTTGTAACGGGCGTAGAGCTGAATGATAAGATGGTGAAGTTTTGTCAAGATGTGGCAGAAGTCTCTCATTTCGAACAATTGGATTTTTTTCAGGGTGATGTCAGAACTTATCATCCATCACACCTTGATGTGATGATTGCATTACATGCCTGTGATGTAGCAACGGATTTTGCCATTCATACGGGGATTCGCTTAAATGCACAAATCATCATGTGCGCGCCGTGTTGCCATAAAGAATTACGCCCGCAATTGAAAAGCCCACAAGTTTTACAACCGATGTTGCAGTTTGGTATTCATGCTGGACAACAGGCAGAGATGTTAACAGATACGATTCGTGCCTTATTACTCAAGGCATATGGCTATGAAACCAAAGTTTTTGAGTTTGTCGCTTTGGAACATACCAGTAAGAATAAAATGATTTTGGCGATCAAGCGCAAAGATTTTGTTGAACCTGACCAAGGCGTATTGGCTCAGATTCAAGCCTTGAAAACCATGTATGGTATTCAAAAGCAATCCCTGGAGTTGTTGTTAAACGGGCAATGGGATCAACAAGATATTGGAGCAAAGTGCTAATAAGCTGATGCTCGAGAGGCGCTTCACGTTTGTAAGAATCGCAAGAAACAGGTTTGCCATAGGGCTAAGCGCAGTTTTGTACGCTTAGCCCAGAGTGATCTGAAATGTGGCTAAAGTAAAATACCGATATCAGGTTAAATAAAAACAACCTCAATTGATATACAGTTTATTTTATCAATCAACGTTATTCTTGATTAGCTGTACCGAGTTCTTCTTCACTTGATCCCATTATTTTTTGAGTAATCGTATCAGGAAAATAGGCTGGGTTATCCATTTCCGGGACCAATTGTTCGCCCACTTTATGAATCAAGATATGGGTTGTTAACGTCTCGCGAGGTGCTTTATTGATCAGGTCCGTTAAGAAGTCGGACGCTTTAACAACAGATTTTGCTTCACTGTCTTTACTGTCTTGTGCCGGCATTTGAATTTTCTCAAAATCTATGACAGGAACTTTACAGCTTAATGGTACTTGAAAATTTTCTTTATTTTCAATGATTTTTCCGTTCTGTTGACAACTTTTATATACAGCGCCTTGAGCTTTTAATTGGCGTTCAAAAGCAGGTTCAACCATTTTAAAATCGTTGCCGTTAAATTGTTCTTTAAGCATCTGTTTCATTTGTTCAGAAGCCGTTAATTGTTTTTCACCATTTTCATCAAGGTTTTTCTTTGCTTCAACTTCTGAAACACCTGCGATCGCCGCAGCCATTTTTAAATTGAGTTGATCTTGGTGATCATCTTGAGAAAATAATCCGATCATACTTTGCGAGATCACTTTGACACGATCAACATCGGAGGTTTTGGCGTAAATATTTTGAGCAGAAAGTAAAATTGCGCTATAAATAAGTACTTTAAATTTTTGATTTAACAACATAATTATTCTACAGGTTTGGTTAAGTAAGTGATAATGAATACATTATTATGCGTACATTAACATAAATTGAAACAATCAAGGACCAATTTATTGAACATTAGGATTTAACAGAATGAGTCGATTTGAAATTCAATCAGGACCGTGGAGCCAACTTCAACACGATGCACAGTTGATTCGTAGAAAGGTTTTTATTGAAGAACAAAATATCAGTGAAGTGGATGAATGGGACGACCAAGATGCTGTCTCACTGCATTTTGTGATGTATGAACAAAATCAACCGATTGCCACTGCGCGGTTATTACAAAATGACAGTATCGGGCGTGTAGCGGTATTAAAAAGCTACCGCGGTGAAGGCATCGGGAGGTTGCTCATGCAACATATTATCGATGTTGCCAAGCAGGAACATAGAACAGTACTTAAACTATCTGCACAAACCTATGCGATAAAATTCTATGAAAATTTGGGTTTTCAATTACAAGGTGAAGCATATCTGGATTGTGGAATCCCACATATCGATATGTGTCAGAGTTTAAAAAATAGCGAAATAAAATAAGGGAATATCGTCATCAATGCTCAGTATAAAAACCCCGTTAATACAGTCACTCGTTTTAAGTCAACTCAACCAATGCCAGGTATGGCTGAAAATGGAGGCTTTGCAAGCTTCTGCTTCATTTAAACAGCGAAGCATTGGTTATGCTTGTCAAAAATATTTTGAGCAAGGCGCTCAGCGATTTGTCAGTTCTTCAGGTGGAAATGCGGGTTTAGCGGTTGCTTATACTGGACGACAACTCGGTGTTCCTGTCACAGTGGTTGTTCCTGAAACCACAGCACAGCGCGCTCAAGAATTGATTGCTCAACAAGGTGCTGAAGTTATTGTACAAGGTGCTTCATGGGTTGAGGCGAATGCTTTAGCACAGTCGTTATTAACGCCAGATGATGTTTTTATTCACCCTTTTGATGATCCACTGCTGTGGGACGGGATTATCCCCATGATTGATGAGGTGATTGCAGCGGGTGTTGTACCGGATGCAGTCGTGTTATCTGTCGGTGGTGGAAGTCTACTTTCTGGTGTGGTTGCAGGTCTAAATAAACATGGGTTAGGACATATTCCAATTTATGCGGTTGAAACACACGGAACAGCGTCTTTAAATGCGTCTATCATTGCTGGACAACATGTGGAGTTGGATCGTGTAAGCGGAATAGCCACGACATTGGCTGCGAAAAAAGTTTGTCAAAATGCTTTTGATCTGAGCCAGCAATTCGATATACACAGTCAAGTTGTTTCAGACCAAGCGGCTATAAATGCCTGTCTAAAGTTTGCTGATGACCATCGTCTTTTGGTGGAGCCTGCATGTGGTGCAACACTATCGGTACTTTATGATCAGAAAATTCAGTTTAAATTGACTGATCAGGTGTTGGTTATTGTTTGTGGAGGAGCGGGTATTTCATTAAAGACTTTACAAGGATTGAATGGATAAATTCGTTGGATCAGGAATGAATGTTAAAGATATTTTGAATGCTATGCTTTGGCTATGGAGCAGATGATAAAATGATTCAAGCTGTATTATTTGATCTAGATCAGACACTTTTGGACCGAACCTCGTCCCTTGAAAAATTTTTAGAATGGCAAATCAATACTTTAACCCTTGTTCCGTTATCACAACAGCAAAATTTTATTCAACGTTTTATTACTCTCGATGCGAATGGTACAGTATGGAAAGACAAGGTCTATGCACAACTCATTCAAGAATTTCAGATTTCCAAAATTACAGTACAAGCATTGCTCACGAGTTATATTGAAGATTTCAACAAGTTTTGTGTGGCTTTTCAAAGTGTTGATTCAGTACTTGATCGATTGGTTAAGGCTGATTTTTCCCTTGGGCTCATTTCCAATGGCCGAAGTCCATTTCAAGAGCGTAATTTTCAGGCATTGGGTGTAGACAAGCTTTTCTCTAGCATTATCGTTTCAGAAGCCGTCGGGCTAAGAAAGCCTGATCCAAAAATTTTCCAGTTGGCGTGTCGTCAACTTGAACTGATGCCTGAGCAATGTATTTTCGTGGGGGATAATGAAGTTGTTGATATTGTGGGGGCAAAATCTGTCGGCATGCAAGCCATTTTATTTGATCCAGAACAAAAAGTGATATCGACATAAGCAGATCATCGTGTAAAGTCTTTTAAAGACATACTCAGTATTTTAAAAATAAAATGAACAGATTATATAAGCATGGCAGGATACGGTTTCAGGTTTTATTTCTATTTGGAGGAGTATCGCTATTCACTGTATATGTACATGCCGACACACAGCAACCATCAGCATTAGCCTATGAAGTGCAGGCGGAAACAAAACCAAAAACTTATGACCCAGCGACACAGGCACGGATTCGGGTCTATCGAAAGGGTGCGACAAAGACTTTAATTCAACATTCATTTGATTGTGCAGGAAGAAAAACTGGGATACGGGATTACTTAAGTGGAAATGGTGCATTATCTGCGCTAAAAGCGTATGCGAGAATCACCTTTAATATTGAAGAAGGGATGCCACGTAGTGCAATGCAGAAAGAAGCTGAAAGCAATGCGATGCGAACTTACCAACTGATCTCCTATAAAGAGTTTATTTTAAATGCCGATCAACCTGTGAATTTATATGGTTTTGTATTTGGAGCAACTGATTCATCTCGGACAAAAGCACAAGTGCTTGATCAATGTGTGGATGCTGTTGCTTCTTTTAGACCTCAGGCTGGGCATGATTATGAAATTTTAGGTCAATATCAAAA
Organism: Acinetobacter sp. Res13-Abat-PEC15-P4-01; assembly: GCF_015676285.1. Classification (NCBI taxonomy): domain Bacteria; kingdom Pseudomonadati; phylum Pseudomonadota; class Gammaproteobacteria; order Moraxellales; family Moraxellaceae; genus Acinetobacter; species Acinetobacter sp. Res13-Abat-PEC15-P4-01. The sequence goes on from NZ_JADAIN010000016.1 coordinate 24,690, forward strand.
TAACCAATGTCGATTTCAGGTATTTGATTTAAAAACAAACCATGAAGTCACAGTGTCAGACAAACTTTATGCTTGCCCTGAAAAATCTTGGAAGTTTTGGAAAAAGGGCAACTAGATGAAGCAATTGAATGCAGTTTTTTTGTGGATGATGAGCTTAATCATCCCCAATTTTACATGGGCATCTTATGTCAATCATTGCCTATTGAGTGCTAAAGTCTTAGATATGAGATCTACAAGCTCATCGATAGCAAACAATGGGCGCCAAAATAAATTTGAGAAAAGTGAATTCTTGGTTGATATCAAAGTACTCAATGCAGTAAAGCATGGAAGAGCCGATAGTGGATGCCACACATTTATCAATCAAACCATGAAAATAAAAATCCAACATTCACCTACACTGAGTCTAAGAAAAGGTCAGGTCATTAAGATTGAAAGTATAACTGAAGATGCATTTCCACATGAAGGATACGACACAATATACTTTCTGAAAGAGGACTAGACTAAAAGCGCTTTATATGGTTTGAGTTAGTGTCTTCCAATCTTCAATGGCTTTGTGACCGCAATCCAAGCCAACTTGATAGGTATATTGCAATTTGCGTTTATCCTTGCATAAACGCCCCGCTAACATTTTATTTTCAGGGGGACAGACTTCCAAAATACCCTGTTGATTATTTTGACGCATAAAATCGACCGTTGCATTATAACGTTGGCAGCGTTGCTTAAGACTATCTGAAAATCCAGCATGTTGATTCATTAAATATTTGGCAAAAAATTGGTCTGCTTTGCTGCTGGCTTTGAAATAGCTTTGGGTTCGAGTACGGATCACCAATAGGTTTTGAACCTGCTGCTGCTGAGCTGCCCATTGCACTGGAAGAGCATCTGCGACACCACCATCAAAATAAGGTTCACCAAAAATCTCAACAGCTTTCCTTGTAAGATAGGGAATAGAGCTTGAGGCGCGTAATCCGTCAATAATATTATCTTTCCCTGCCCGTAAATACTCGGCATGACCAGATCGAGCATGAGTCAAAACCATGTAAAAATCAGGGTTTTGTGCAAATAAAGTGTTTTGGTCTAAAGGATTTTCCTTTTCAACAATCTCCCACATCCACTGCATATCCAGTAAATCTCCACCTTTTAAAAAACGCCCGTAACGGATAAATTCAGGACGCAGTGAATGGTCGAGATACAGTTCAATATTGCGACCCTGTTGCTTGGCAATATAATTGGCGAGATTGGTTGAACCTGATGAAACACCCACAAATAGATCAAATGGATTGAAGTTTTGTTGCAGAAAAGCATCGAGTACACCGCAGGTGAAAGCACCACGCATACCGCCCCCTTCAACAACAAGGGCATTACGTAAATTATTCATGATTGATTACTGAGTGAGAACGTTGTGTGTGGCGATCATTATGAGACATATTTTTCATTTGCGGATTGGACATTTGCATGTCATGGTTTGATTGCTCAGATTCTGTATGCGTAGTTGAATGTGTGGTTGACTTATTTTGTTGGCTTGGCATGTAGTCTGGTTCGTTGCTTACAGCCATATAGAAAAACAGCAGAAACAGACAACTAAAAATCGTAGCGAAAATAACAGCCTTGGATTTCCATAAGGGTTTTTTGGGAGGTTTTATATTGTTCATAGGGAAATACCTAAGAAAATGAACTATGCATCTATCTTATCGTAAAAATCCAGTCAAACGTGTACGTTGATTTAGAAAGGCATAAAATAAATATGGTTTTATACTTAATCTAAGAAAAACGGCTTCTAGCTAAGTCGGATGGAGTGAAAGACAGCGAATATTGAAATAGAGCAAAGAGGATAAACTCATAGAATCTTTTAGCTTATTTAAGGATATTTATCAGAGAGTAATTTAAATTAAACTTAAAATATCAAAATAATAATAAGATTTAACCCTTCATTTTTTATTTAACTTTTCAACAAATAATAAAAAAATGTATTTGAATTTAAGGACTTTAGTGTATGAAATTGTTTCTTGGAATAGAAAAAAAATGATTTTGATTTATAATAACTTCAACTAAAAATGAATAAATTATTAAAATGAATAGCTTAGTCAATAGTATTTATAAAGTATTGGATCAATTAGGATTAACCGCTCAAAAAAGAGCTTTGCACATTCAGTTTAGTAATCCTGATTTGACCGCCCAAGTGTTCCTGCAACGCATTGACGGACAACATGCCATCAATCAAGGCGTGTCTGTGGAATTGATCTGTCTTGCGACCTCCGCAAATATTCCTCTCAAACAGTTTATCGGTAGCCAAGCTGCAATCGACCAAGTCACCGACCGAGGACAACTGTTCCGTACCACAGGCATCATTACCGAAGCCTCACAGGGACAGAGCGATGGCGCACTGACGATCTATAAACTCAAACTTGAAGATGCAACGTCACTGTGGCACAAACGCCGTAATAGCAGAGTGTTTATGAATAAATCAGTGATTCAAGTCATTGAAACAATTCATAAAGAATGGCAGCAAAGAAGTCCGTTGTTTGCTGCGAGCCTGAGTTTAGACAAAACTGGGCTAAGCAAAGACTACGATGTTCGTCCATTGATTATACAGATGAACGAAAGCGACCACGATCTGCTCACGCGTTTGATGAGAAGCGAAAATTTAAGCTGGCTGATTGATGAAGCAGAACCCCATGTTGCCAGCACCTCAGCACCGATCCAAGCGCAAAAACTACGTTTAATCGATGACAACAGCCACTACAGCGCGCTAGAACGCAGAAGCATCCGCTTTCATCGTAGCTCTGCGGTAGAGCAGCAAGATACCATTACCGCATTTACAGGCGTACGTACACTCCAACCGACATCGGTACATATCCACCGTTGGCAAGCCGACATTCTTGAAACCGAAGAAGGCGCGGGCAATGTACAAAGCAAACATCAGCACAGTGACCA
>NZ_JADAIN010000017.1:0-167613 GCF_015676285.1 Acinetobacter sp. Res13-Abat-PEC15-P4-01
ATTAACAATTATATAATATTTAAAAAGTCTATTTCCCAGTAAAAATACTAAAACAAAAATATCAAATATCTCACATAAAATTTCACTTTATATAAATTAAACACATTATCAAAAAGTGAGAATTTAATGATTTTTTATAAATCTCATACTTTGCTGTAAAAATATTCAGTTTTTTGCCATTTGAGCATCTGTCAAAACAAAAAATACCAAATAAAAAATTTTTTTGATCATTTTAACCGGATCTGATTCAAACCATCTAATTTGGGGCTGTAAGATTATAAAGAAAAACTTTATATCTTTTTTTAAACCATATAAATCATCATTTTATTTAGAAAAAAGACCGTTGTGTATTTGGTAGGTTTTTAGTAGGTATGCAATCTGGTCTGCAATATTGATACTCAATCTCAAGGTGAACAACACCGATTGGAAACATGACATAACAATGGTAAAAGGAATCGCACCATGGCTTTTAAAAATATTGCAGATCAAACAAACGGTTTTTATATCCCTTGCGTATCACTTTTTGGACCTGGCTGTGCCAAAGAAGTCGGTACAAAAGCACAAAATTTAGGGGCAAAAAAAGCGCTCATCGTCACCGATGCTGGTTTATTCAAATTTGGTGTTGCTGACATTATTGTTGGATATCTCAAGGAAGCAGGTGTAGAAAGTCACGTATTTCCAGGCGCAGAACCAAATCCTACAGATATTAACGTTCACAATGGCGTCAATGAATATAATCAAAACGGTTGTGATTTTATCGTTTCACTGGGTGGCGGGTCATCCCATGATTGTGCAAAAGGTATTGGTCTAGTTACAGCTGGTGGTGGTCATATCCGTGATTATGAAGGGATTGACCAAAGTAAAGTACCCATGACTCCCCTTGTTGCGATCAATACAACAGCAGGTACTGCTTCTGAAATGACGCGCTTCTGCATTATTACCAACACAGATACCCATGTCAAAATGGCGATTGTTGACTGGCGTTGTACCCCACTTGTTGCAATTGATGATCCAAAACTGATGATTGCAAAACCGGCTGCTTTAACAGCAGCAACAGGGATGGATGCTTTGACACATGCGGTAGAGGCTTATGTGTCGACTGCTGCAAATCCAATCACAGATGCCTGTGCAGAAAAAGCCATTTCGATGATCAGTGAATGGTTGCGTCCCGCAGTAGCGAATGGTGAAAATATCGAAGCACGTGATGCAATGGCATATGCACAATATTTAGCAGGTATGGCTTTCAACAATGCCTCACTGGGTTATGTACATGCAATGGCGCATCAACTTGGCGGTTTCTATAATCTTCCTCACGGCGTATGCAATGCGATTTTATTGCCGCACGTGTGTGAATTTAACTTAATTGCATGTCCTGATCGCTATGCAAAAATTGCACAGCTGATGGGTGTAGATACAGACGGTTTAACCACCACAGAAGCTGCTTTTGCAGCAATTGATGCAATCCGAGAATTATCAGCCTCTATTGGTATCCCATCGGGCTTGACAGAATTGGGAGTTAAAGCTGAGGATCATGCTGTGATGACATCGAATGCTCAAAAAGATGCCTGTATGTTAACAAATCCACGCAAAGCAACAGATGCTCAAGTAATTGCGATCTTCGAATCCGCAATGTAATTCATCACAGTTGCACTTTACTAGACTAATTTAGCGATTGGTTTTTGGCTAGCTCACGTTGTGTTCCGGAATATTGTTTCGACAATATTCCTTTTTTTATGTCTTTTTTAATATTAACCTAAAAATGACAATATCAATTGTCAAAAATATTGAAAATAGCAGCAACCCTGTCTATGATGCTTAAAACAAAAGCGGATTATTTTAGCAATGACAACAACAATCAAAACCATCGTTATCACGGGTGCAAATACTGGGATTGGACTCGCAACAGCTGAAGCATTTGTCAAAGAAGGTCATCATGTTATTCTTGCCTGCCGTAATCCCGAAAAAGCTCAAGAAGCCCAACAATACTTACAATCATTTGGGACAGGTCAGGTCGATCATATTACCCTTGATTTGAATAGTCTGGCGCAAATCAATGCGGCAGCGAATGAAATTATATCCAAATATTCCAAAATAGATGTATTGGTAAATAATGCAGGTATGATGACGCCCCAACTTGAAGCAACGGAAGATGGCTTTGAAAAACAGATCGGTGTGAATTTTCTCGGACCATTCTTATGGACACTCAAGCTACTTCCACTTGTTCAAAACTCAGCGCAGGGGCGCATCATCAATTTAGCGTCCATGATGCATGTACTGGGCAATATCAAACCAGAAATTTTTAAAGCTGATCAAATTAAAAAATACAATGGTGTGTTGAGTTACGCAAACAGCAAACTAGCTAATTTATTATTCAGCAATATTCTTGCTCAACAGCTACAAGGAACCAATGTCACCAGCAATGCATTACATCCAGGTGGTGTTGACTCAGAAATTTATCGCGAACTGCCGAAATGGCAATATGCAATCATTAAACTCGGACTAATTCCCCCTTCAAAACCTGCCGAATTAATAAAAAAAATGGCTTTTGATCCATCATGGTCAAAACGCAATGGGGACTATGCGAGTCTACAAACACCAGCTTTTCGTTCAACAAAAGCAAAAAATATGCAACTTGCCCAACAACTGTATGATGTCGCTTATAATCTTGTAAAAGATTATCTTTAATTTTCGGATGTTATAAGCGTCTGTTGACATTTCAACCCAATATTGCCTTATCGGTTAAAACCTGATAAGGCATGAAATACTGGCAATGACCATCCCCTTGTCAAACTTCATAACGCAGTTTATGGTGGTTTAATTATAGCCCTATAGCGCAGGGATATTTTTTGCAAGCATCTGTGAAGTCGAAATAAATACTAAGCAAATAAATATACAGGAATTCACCATGACCACTCAAATTCCACAATACCAAGCAGATATTCTTGGTGCAGGTTATGAACAACTGACTTTGAATTTTCCTGATGATTATGAAGGGAAAGTCACTGCAACGTTAGTCCGCAAGCAAGCATCTCAATCGACACAGAAAGCTGTGCTTTATATTCACGGCTTTATTGACTATTTTTTTCAAACTGAAATGGCCGAACAATTCAATCAACATGGTTATGATTTTTATGCGCTTGATTTAAGAAAATATGGACGTTCCCATCTGCCCCATCAAAAATATTACTATGTTCTTAATCTAAACGAATATGATGAAGAAATTACCAAAGCATTGGAAATGATTGGACAAGAAGGTCATACCGAGGTTGTGTTAGCAGGACATTCTACAGGAGGATTAATTTCGACCTTGTATGCCGCACACAATCCACAGCACCCGCTGCTTCATGCTTTATGGTGTAATAGTCCATTTTATGATTTCAACATGCCTTCTTGGAAAAAAAAATTGGCACTACCAAGACTCAGTGCATTGGGTAAGCATTTACCAAATTTAAAATTTCCAAGTGAATTAAATAAATGGTACGTCACGAGTTTACATCAAGATTTAGGGGGAGAATGGAACTTTAGTCTAGAGTGGAAAAAGAAAACTTATCCAAAAGTGTATTTAAGCTTTGTCCATGCGATTTTTGAAGCACAAAAAGAAATTCACCAGGGGGTAAAACTCAATATACCGAGCTTAATTATGCATTCACATAAAACCACCTATCCCAAAAAATTCAATCGGGATGCACAATCCACAGATGTCATTTTAGAAGTAAAAGACATCATCAAATATGCCAACAAAATTCAGGGGGATGTAAATGTGATGACGATACAGAACGGTTTACATGATCTAGTTTTATCTGCTCCCCCAGTAAGAGCACAAGTCTATCAACAACTTTTTGCCTGGCTCGCACAAAAACATAACTAATCTGAACGGGTTCAATCATGCAATTTTATGTGCTGATAGCGTAAAAGCCTGCCAATCAATGCTCATCTTTATATTTTGTGAGCATCTGATGGGCAGGATGCCCGACCGGTGTTAACTCGATCAAGCGCTCTACTGCATCTATTGCCTCAGGGAAGTGCGCTAAATGTTTCAATAACACATCCGTTTCACTGGCTTTAAAAATCGCTTCGCTCAATCGTGATTCCAGACAATCTCGCCATGCAGATAAAAAGGGACTTTCTGTCTTCGCTAAAAACACACCTTTGCATAATTTTAATGCGGATTCGATATAACCTGCATCCAATGCATTTTCAGCCTGCAAGAAGTCAGCTTCAACATGAGCCAGCAGTCGATATGGTCGAGACCCTAACATTCCCCCTAAAATATCTCGCAGTTGAGACATTTCTGCTTTCAATGTACCCACACTGACTTTACGTTCACCATATAACGCCTGATGTAAATTTTCTAAATTCATCCCCTGTGGGCATAGCGCGAGTATGGTCAAAATCTCGATTTGACGTGGCGTCAAGACCACAATCTTACCGTTGAATAAAACTTGCGGCACAGCAAAAGCGCGAATGAATAAATGTTGTTGCTGGAATTCAAGTAATGCGGATTGAATAATTGAAGCACAACGTTCAGCAGCCAGTAAACCCAAACTGTTGTGATAGTTCCATGTTGTTGAAAGATCAATCACTCCTAAAACTTGCTTGGAATATGGATCTATAATCGGTGATGCATAACATACCCAATCATGCACAGAAGACATAAAATGTTCATTGGAAAAAACACAACTCGATTGCTGGGTTTTTAATGAAAGCGCCAAGGCATTCGTTCCAACCAAATCCTCTCGCCACTGCCCACCTGCAATAAAATGCACGCGTTCTGCTGCATTCCGCATTTGACCACTTGCAGCTGACCAAATGATTGTACTACCGATATCCCCTACAGCAGCCACCATTGCAGATTGTTCCGCAATATGCGTCAATTCATCACTGCAATGTTCAATCGCTCTTTCCAATACAGTTTTACGATCTTGCTTGACACTCATCAAAGGCGCAGCTTCTCGATCTTTCGGAATTGCAGCTGAATTGGAACGCTGCCATGAACTCAAAATACTCTGTCCCAGTTGATCAGCATGTTTTAATGACAAACTACTACTTTGACGTAACTGTTCAATTAAACTTCGTTTATGTGCTAACTCTTGTTGGCTTAACATACGCTACATTCCTCTGTAATTTGTCCAAAAATACCTATTCCCTACTGTTATTTTTATCCAACGGAACTGCCTATAAATCACTCTAGCACACTATCAACTTTACATTCACTTTGGTCAACACAACTCATACCAAAGCGTTAGAATAAAATCTTTTTTTGTCAATATTTAGCTACTTTTCAACAAACAAGAAAACACTTTCAAAAATTAAATCATAGCGCAAATATCCCAGTATTTTCATCCAACCTTTCTCCTACCTTTGACTCTCTATGCTCAAGCTATCATGTAAACAATCACTGTTGATACATGCAATATCCAGCAAATCATGAAAGATCATGAAAATAAGTAAAGGGATACTCTTATGCGTTATGTCGATCCAAATCAACCTGGTTCAAAGGTTCAGTTTAAAGCTCAATATGAAAACTTTATTGATGGCAAATGGGTAGCACCCGTCAAAGGTCAATACTTTGACAATATCTCACCCGTTGACGGTAAAGCTTTTACCAAAATTCCACGATCTTCTGCTGAAGATATCGAACTTGCCTTAGATGCTGCGCATAAAGCGAAAGCATCATGGAACAAAGCCTCTCCAACAACACGCTCTAATTTGCTGTTAAAAATTGCAGATCGTCTAGAACAGAATTTAGAGTTACTGGCAGTTGCTGAAACATGGGAAAATGGTAAACCAATTCGCGAAACACTTGCTGCGGATATTCCTTTGGCAATTGACCACTTCCGCTATTTTGCAGGGTGTTTACGTGCTCAGGAAGGAGGCATATCCGAGATTGATGAAGATACGATTGCCTATCATTTTCACGAGCCTTTAGGGGTAGTAGGTCAAATTATTCCATGGAATTTCCCTATTCTCATGGCTGCATGGAAGCTTGCACCTGCCCTTGCAGCAGGTAACTGTGTGGTTTTAAAACCTGCTGAACAAACGCCATCAAGTATTTTAGTCGTTGCTGAACTGATCCAAGACATTCTACCGCCAGGGGTATTGAATATCGTCAATGGTTATGGTGTTGAAGTAGGTCGCCCACTCGCAACCAATCCACGCATTGCTAAAATTGCATTTACAGGTTCGACAGCTGTTGGACAGATGATTATGCAATATGCAACCGAAAATATTATTCCTGTTACGCTTGAACTTGGCGGTAAATCTCCAAACCTTTTCTTTGAAGATGTGATGGATAAAGATGATGATTATTTAGACAAAGCACTTGAAGGTTTTGCAATGTTTGCATTGAACCAAGGTGAAGTGTGTACTTGTCCATCTCGTGCACTGGTTCAGGAAAGTATCGCCGATAAATTCTTGGAGTTGGCGGTAGAACGGGTAAAACGCATCAAGACGGGTCACCCTCTCGATACAGATACCATGATTGGAGCTCAAGCTTCTGAAGAGCAGCACAATAAAATTCTGGGTTGTATCGCGACTGGTCGTGCTGAAGGTGCGCAACTGCTTACAGGCGGTAGCGATCGCCAAGAAGTTGGGCAAGGTTTCTATATTGAACCAACGATTTTTAAAGGCGATAACAGCATGAAAATTTTCCAAGAAGAAATTTTTGGACCTGTATTGTCTGTCGCAACGTTTAAAGATTATGATGAAGCAATCAAAATTGCCAACGATACGATGTATGGTTTAGGTGCCGGTGTATGGTCACGTTCTGCACATACCTCCTATCGCGCGGGTCGTGCGATTGAAGCTGGTCGTGTATGGACCAACTGTTACCATATCTACCCTGCACATGCAGCATTTGGTGGTTATAAAAAGTCAGGTATCGGTCGTGAAAATCACAAGATGATGTTAGATCACTATCAGCAGACCAAAAATTTATTGGTCAGCTACTCAACAAAAGCAATGGGCTTCTTCTAAGTTCTTACTTGATTTTAATCCATAAAAAGCGAACTGCGGTTCGCTTTTTTGCTTGAATGATTTAAATGTTTAAGCATGGTTTTATCTTAAATAACCCGTTCAGATTTTTATTCTACTGCAGGATTTAACCAGACATCTTCATAGCCATGTTCATCAATAATAACGTGAAAGCCTTGTTCAAGCGCCAAATAAGGTAAAATTTTAGGTAGGTATTCTTGTAGATGGGATACATGCATCGCTTGATAAAAATCAGATGCTGAAGAATATTCCCCACAATGGATGAACCAAGATACATTTTCTTCTTTTTCAAGAAGGATACGCACTGCATAAATTGGTTGTTGACCTAAACTTTGCATGGCAAAAGCCACCATTTCCCCGCCATCAAGCGGGATATATTTTGAATTATATTTTTCACAGATTTGCTTTTGTAAATCTTCCAAACGCATCGATCAAAACCCATAACACCCAATATCAACACTCACTGTTTTTAGCGATAAAACAATCATTTCATGATGGGTTTATTCAACAGTTTACCTATATTTCCGCCACAATATTTTTATGACTTCAAAACTATAGCCGAGTGTAGCTCTTAAATTCAACATCAACAACATGGTTAGAAATACAAGCCCAAACATGGCTATTCGCTGTGCATGAAAACTCTGATCCCACAGCAGTTTATATCTATTCAAAGTTAAATATAGAACTATAAACAACCCATAAAAGAACAATTGAAAGTAGATTTTATGGCTGAACTTCTTTTCCACGATATCGCTCAATGCTAAAGACATGAAAAATGCAGAAAATGCGGTAAAAAATAGAAAACCTAGTACCCATAAGACCTCAAAACTTTTGATCGAACCAATTACCCACAAACACAGATTGGCAACAACGAGGCAAAATACAAACGCTTTTTGGGGTTGTTCTAGTAATTTATAGAATAACTGAGCCATCATATTTTCCACCTTTTTGCGAAACATCCAAAGAGATTGTTACTTTCAATAACGCCTTAAACTGTTTGTGCAATATCAATAAATGCCTGTGCAATTGGAGTGATCTGCTTTTTATTCTTTACAGCCAAACCTATGGATCGCTTTATGTTGGGAGACAAAGGCATTTTTTGTACATTGGGGAAAAGGGTCATCAAATCCTTGTTCAATGCCATATCTGCAACAATGGATACGCCAGCATTATTATTTACCATATTAATGATGGTTAAAATTTGCGAAAAATAGCTTTTAATTTTTGGACTTAAATTTGCTTTTCTAAACATCTCCGTCACATGATTCTGGCTACCCGCTGAAGTCATCAAAAAAGGATATTCGACCAATTCATTTAATCTCACAGCACTGTGTTGTGCCAATGGGTTAGACTTGGGAATAAGTGCAATAAAAATATCCTCAATGACAGGAAAAGTATCAAAACGCTCTTCTGGCAATACCACAAAGCCTACATCGATTGTGCGGTCATGAATCCATTGTGAAATGTCTTTGTCTGTGCCCTCTTTGATAAAGACTTCAATATTGGGAAACTGGAAACTGAATTTTTCCAGTATCAAGGGAATGAGTACATTAGAAGAAGATGCACCAAAAGACCCAATTCTCAACGTGCCTGAATGAAAACCATGTATATCAGAGATTTCTTGCTTTAAAAGATTTGAAATATTGAGAATTTCTTTGACATGCACCAAAAGCCTGATTCCAACTTCAGTCAGCTCAACTTCATTATGATTGCGATAAAACAGAGTCACAGCCCATTCTTGCTCCAGGACTTTGATTGCATGGGAAATTGCAGACTGGGTAATTTGCAAACGTTGTGCAGCCACCGTAAAACTTTTTTGTTCAGCCAGCACGGCAAAGATGCTGAGTTGAGTAAATGTCATGGCGACTCTATCCATGAGTAAAAACTCATTTTACCATGAATAGGCATAAGTCATATTCTTTATCTTAAGTTATACAAGCCTCGCTTAAACACGTCCCAAAATTACTCGTTTGACCAATTTTGTATAGAGCATTCATCATGTTGCAAATGATTCAAATTCTGTTTCCATCTATTGCATTAATTGGTTTGGGTTTTTATCTATTCCAATCTGGCACGCTTGATGAAAAATTCTGGAATGGCGCAGAAAAGCTCAATTACTATATTTTATTTCCAGCCTTGTTATTTAGCTCTCTGGCCAATGCTGATATGAATATGGGACATCTACACAGTATTCTGGGCATGATTTTTTTAGTGATGATGCTGATCGTTGGCAGTGTCTATCTTTTGGCAGGATTAACGCAAGCACCCGCAGCACAGATTGGTGTATACATGCAAAGCTTGATTCGTTTTAATACCTACTTAGGATTATCTATTGCGACAAGTCTGAACAATCCGGAAATCAAAAGTATATTGGTCAACATTCTTGCGATCGCAATTCCTGCGGTCAATGTAATTTCCATTCTTTCATTAAGCCCTAAAAATCAGTTAAACATTAGAGCTATCTTTTTTTCTTTGATTAAAAATCCATTGATTAGCTCATGCATTCTTGGCATGGCATTTAACTTACTGCATATTCCAATTTGGTCAGGTTTTACAAATTTACTCAGTGCCTTTTCCAGCAGTAGTCTAATGCTAGGGCTGTTATGTGTGGGAACCGCAATACAATTTTCAACGCTCAAGCATTATCTGAAAAAATCACTGGTGATTAGCCTAATCAGATTACTGATTATTCCACTCCTCGCATTTATCATCATGCAATTATTTGCTTTAGATGCTTCAGCAGTGATTGCCATCATGATTTTCTTTTCGATTCCAACCGCGTCATCCGCCTATATTTTAACCAAATTATTAAATGGCGATTACCAACTGATGGCGGCAACCATCAGTATGCAAACTGTATTGTCTGTATTTACTCTAGCGCTGATTCTTGGGTTGTTACAACATTTTTATTATTGAAGCTTGAATCATGGATGAGAAATGTTGCTCAAGTAAATATTGAAAATAAGCTTTTCACGTGTACAAGATATTCTGAAATCTGCTGAATAAATGATAAAAAGTGAAATGGCTACATTACAGCAATCTCTATCATATATCGAAATGGTCTTGTTACTTCATCAACAACGATACATTTATCAATCATAAAAATCACCTCATGATTTATTCAATTCCATTTCCACAAAATGCAGATGATCCACCCCCCAAAACATTTCATTGCCTACAAACCACGTGGGTGCACCAAACACACCTCGTTCAATCGCCTCTTCAGTCATCTGCTTTAACTGCAGTTTAACTTGATCATCGGATAGCCAGATTTGCACCTGTTCGGCACTAAAGCCAAGTGATTCAATCAAGCTCATTAATATATCCATATCATTTAAATTTTGCGGATGTCCAAACATGGCATCAAACAAAGCATTCAATACTGTTAAAAAACATTCAGGGCGATAAAGCTGAACCGCAGTAATTATTCGCATCAAATTCAGCGTATTTATAGGAAAATATGGATTCATTTGGATTGAAATATCCCATAAATTTGACCAACGCTGCATATCAACCATTGAATAGCGGGCTTTGGCAGGGACAGTCATGGGACTACTATTTCCAGTTGCTTTAAATACCCCACCGAGTAATATGGGTTTCCAAACCAATTGTGCTTGATGCTGTTTTGCAATTTTCTGAATCTGATAAAAACCAAGATAGCTGTATGGGCTTCCTAGATCAAAATAAAATTCAATCTGTTTCATATTCTGTCATCCTCTAGCCAACTCGGCTTATTATTCTAAAAAATCCCTGAGTAAAACTTTCTTTTAGAAAGTCACTTACCATTTCTCAATCCAAGGTCTTAAATCCAATTCATGGGTCCATGAGTCTCTTGGCTGCTGTGCAATATGCCAATAGTTCTCTGCGATATGTTCAGGATTCAAGATACCATCCTGATCTTTCTTTTCATAAATTTGCGGGAAAGAATTTTTAATAAAGTCAGTATCGATTGCACCGTCTACTACAACATGCGCCACATGAATATTGTGTGGACCTAGCTCACGAGCCATACTTTGTGCAAGTGCCCGAAGTGCATGCTTTGCTCCAGAAAATGCTGAAAAATATGCAGCTCCACGCAACCCAGCAGTTGCACCAGTAAAAATAATGGTCCCTTGTCGTCGTGTGACCATACGCTTCGCAGCTTCACGCCCAGTTAAAAAAGCCGCAAAACATGCCATTTCCCAAATTTTAAAATATTTACGTGCTGTTTCTTCGAGAATACTGCATGGTACATTTGCTCCAATATTAAAAACCAGAACTTCGATTTGTCCAATATTATTTTCAATATCCTCAATCAATTGAACAACCTGTTCCTCTTTGCGAGCATCTGAGGCAAAGCCATATGCACGACCACCAGCCGCTTCAATTTCTTCAATCAAGGGTGTTAGTTTTTCAGCATTACGCCGTGTCATACAGCTGATATACCCCCCCTGAGCAAAGCGCTTGGCTATTGCTCCTCCTGTTGCATCTCCAGCACCAATGACCAACGCGACTTTATTATTGTGTCCTTGAATATGATCTTGCATAAGCTCATTCCTTTACATAACGATCGTTATTATAACGATTACTATGTTATAGTTTTAAAATAAGGTCAAGAAAAGATTGATGTAAAATTATGCGATACCAGTCTGGATATAAAGCAGAAAAAAGGAAGCAACTTCTTGAAGTTAGTGGGCAACTCGCTAAAAAGAATGGCTTTGCTGCAACCGGTATAGACGGATTCATGAAAGCTGCAGGCGTAACGAGCGGAGCATTCTATTCACACTTTTCGTCTAAACAGGATTTATTCAAGGCACTTGTAGAAAATGAGCTAAAAGACAGTATTGCAAAATGGCAAAACAATCCATACGACCAAGCAGAACAATGGCTAGAGTTCGAACTGAATCGGTACCTATCAGTTTCACATGTCGAGCATGCTGAGTATGGTTGTATTTTACCTGCTTTAGCCACTGAAATTTCCCGTTCAGACCTAGATATTAAACAGCTCTATCAAAAAGAATTACAACGCGGGCATGCGTTATTTTCTAAACATTTAGCCAGTGATGAAAAAGCTTGGGCTGTTTTATGCCAATTGGTCGGTGCAATTCTTATGGCGCGTAGCATTGCAGATGAAGAGATCAAGTTGGTCATTTTAGAATCGAGTAAAAAAATGATACAGGCAATGTTGCAAATTAAAGCATAAACTGCGTGTTCAAGGATGTATAAACTGGTATAAATAGCAATAAGCTTACTTAATCCACTGTCAAATTATGGCTACTTCTAACACAACGCTTCCCAAAACGATTTATGCCATCCAACATTTAGCGTTTGAAGATCTAGGAACTCTCGAAGATACTTTTTATGAACTCGGTTATCGTGTTCGTTATTTTGAAGCAGGCGTTGATAATTTAAAACCCGCACTTGAGTTTGAAGGACTAACCATTATTTTAGGTGGACCGATTGGAGTTTATGAGACGGATGATTACCCTTTCTTAAATGATGAAATTAGCTATCTTGAACAACGTATCGCTAGAAACCTCCCGACTATTGGAATTTGTTTAGGTGCTCAATTAATTGCGCATACACTCGGGGCAAAAGTGTATCCAGGACATCAAAAAGAAATTGGATGGAGCAGGTTAAAACTTAGCTTGGTAAAGAACAATCCATTATTACCGCTAGCCAATCAGGAAGTTCTACACTGGCATGGGGATAGTTTTGACTTACCCATTTCTGCTGAATTACTCGCAAGCTCATCGGTGTATACCAATCAAGCTTTCAGAGTTGGGCAAAATATTCTTGCCTTACAATTTCATCTGGAAGTTGCCGCGGAATACATGGAAAAATGGTTGATTGGCCATACCTGTGAACTGCGTCAAGCAGGTATAAATATTTCTCAACTGCGAGCAGATAATAAAACTTATGCTCCTCACTTAGAATTAAAGGCGCCTCTTGTTATTGAGCATTACCTCAAAAACTTTGATCAATAATTTCCTTGATTAATTTAGGCAAATATTAGGATTAACAATATTTGCCTCCAATAAATGACTCATCTTTGATCAATATAAAAACCTTTGAATGGGCAACGATAAAGAATGTCTAATTTGTGCGTAATAGATAACATATTAAATACATTGCGTCGAATTGAGGGTTTTATAATTTATCCTTCAAAACTTATATCCATGTAGCAATGAAAAAAATACTGATTGGAGCAGCTTTGCTCACTACGATGCTGATTTCAGCTTGTTCAACACCTGAAGTGAAAAAAACACCTGAACCTCAATCTCTTGGCATGGCAAACCCTGCCAGCGTTTACTGTAATAAAGTGGGCGGTACATCAATTGTCAAGAAAGATTCACGTGGTAATGAAGTCGGATATTGTCGTTTAGCCGATGGCAAAGTCGTAGAAGAATGGGAGTTATTTAGAAGTGCGCAGCAAGAAGACCCAAAAGCACAGCCATAACAAACGCTAAATGAATGCCTAACGTTTTAATGCCATGACAACATCTTGTTGTCATGGCATTATTTTTTCTCAGCCCTATGATATTTCAGTTTTGATTATCTCAATAAGCAAATGAAATTATGGAAGGGATTAAAAATATAATTTTCAATTGATTTTTACTTCTATACATCGTCTGCATAACAAAAGTGCTAGAAAATATATAATTTTTTCCAAAGATAAAATCTTAAAACTCTGATGCTAAAACATTAGCTTAAATAAAAGAAAGCACTATTGCTAAAATAAACTTACAAATTTTGCGTTGTTTTTAGTCTAGATACCACGTAAACCCAATGAAAGAGTAGATTTAATGATCTTATTCATATGCACTTAACATCTTTCGCTTAGATTTCATTAGATCTAGAATTAATGTAAAATATTGTTATTGATTATCATTATCAATTAAACCTTATTATACTTACCCCGCGAGGAATGTCTCATGAGCAATATCCTACTCAAAGTTATTTTGATCATATCTTTTATTATTGCCTTGCTCGGTATCCTGGCTGGACTTTATCTGTCTGATCTCATCATCTTGTTTGTCGGGATTCTAGCGATTGTAGCAACTGTATTAGCATTTCTAGAACTTAGAAAGAATCGCTACAACCCTTTTCATTAGATGTGCAATATATCTATTCAATAAAAATGATTTTATTTCTCATCCTCCCTCCTTTTATCCCAGAATTTTAAAAACCGCTCGAAAATGGTTTCACTGGTGGATTATTTGATTGCCTGCGCATAACGATCACTGACTTTTTTCCAATTCACAACAGTCCAAAATGCTTTGGTATAATCTGCCCTGCGGTTTTGATATTTTAAATAATAAGCATGTTCCCATACATCCAATCCCAATAATGGCGTTCCTTTTAGTTCGGTAATATCCATCAAAGGATTATCTTGGTTGGCTGTAGAACTCACTGTCAATTTACCACTCGGTTGCACAATCAACCAAGCCCAACCTGAACCGAATCTTCCTGTTGCAGCTTCATTGAATTCAGTCTGAAAATTTTCAAAAGAGCCGAAATCTTTTTTTATCTGTTTTAATAATTTCATTGAAGGCTTTCCTGAAAATTCAGTGGGAGATAAGCTTTCCCAAAAAAATGTATGTTTAAAATGTCCACCAGCATTGTTACGCACTGCTGTATTGTATTTTGAAATTTGTGCTTGAACAGCCTCTATACTGAGCTGATCCAGATCAGGATAATTCTTAATTTGCGCATTTAAATTATCAACATAGGCTTTGTGATGTTTACCATAATGAATTTCCATGGTGGTTGCATCTATTGCAGGCTCCAATGCATTCGCACCATAAGGTAATGCTAATTGCTTAAACTCAGCATTTGCTGAGAAACTGAACCCCAAAGTAACCGCAAGCACTGCCACTTTTAACTTCATCTTCATTGGATCAACACCTCAAATGATAATTAAAATCATTTACAAAATATAATTCTTTCAATTCCCTCTCAAATCGAAAAGCAAATTCCTGATCAAAACAATCTCTAAGGATTCGCGATGAGGATCAAGGTTAGATTCAAACTTCCCGCTCACCTATGATTTATAATTGATTCCATTGTGTTATCACACCATATAAGTGTGCCATCCCCATCACAAAACAAATGCCTGATGAAATGAGCCAAAACTTCATGGAATTTTCAGGAAAATAGGGTTTTAATAAGGGAAATGCCAAAGCACGCGTAATCAATACCATTGAAATTGCAATCAATATCCATTTGGTGAATGGAAGTAGCCCCAACATCCCTGCACCAGAAAGTGCAAAAGCCGACCATGAAAAAAGAATAAAAGCGATCAAAATGGTCACTAAAATAGGTTGAATTTTACCTGCTTCAAATTCACGTGCTAAACGCTCACCCGCTCCTAAAAACCGAAAAGCTGATCCACCAATAGCAATACAAGCCAAGTGCTCGATTGCAGCTGCAGCATCAAATAATGCAGCGATCATTAAAATATCATTTGCCTGACTGAACATTGACGATCTTCCTTATCATTTTTAATTGATTTCAAAAAATGATGAATAAAAACAAAGCTAAAAAACCAACACTAAACTTTCTATTTAAAAATAGATATTGCCGTAACAATCTAATACAAAATCAATAAATTCATCCAGATTTTGAAAATTATGCATAAGAGATTTATTTTGCAGTAAATTTTTACTACACCAGAAAAACACTACATTTAAAATTTTGTTTTCCAGCCGATGTTATATAAAGTTATATTGAAAAAAAACCAACTTGCTAAAGTTGGTATGCGCAATATCTTATTTTAATGATCAGATATTATAAATATGCAATTCCATTGCGCCATATCATATTAACTCAATTCCTGTATGAAGAATAATTATAAAAACTCAGCTAAAAATGAAAATAATTCATTTGGTTATTTAACCATGCCTGATTATTGATTTAATGGACAAATAATATTTGCGTAAAGCGTTTCTGAAATACATGCTTTTGAGCAACTGTTTTTCATGGCTCATTCGCACAGCTCTTTAAAAAGAATAGAATCATCAAGGTTTTATTGAAACGGTTTGAAATCTTATGCTGGTAATTGACCTTGCAAAACATGGTATAAATCGTTGCGTCGCAATATTCAAAAGCGCATGAAACAGTTGTGATTTTTGAGTCAGGTATTTTGATATTGAATTTTTGAAAATCATCAGATTATTTATTCGATGTAGCTAAAATGGCTTACATCGAACTCTGTCAATGTAAGCCGGTATTGATCATTATTTGCTTGCTGGAATTGAAGCTTCAGTAGTGATGTTTACGGTAATTTTATCACCTACATTTGGCACATATGCGCCTACACCAAATGCTGAACGATTAAACGAAGTTGTCGCATTAAAACCAATAGACTGTGCTTTGGTCATTGGATGCTCACCTTGCTTATTTAAAACTGCGTCTAATACCACAGGTTTGGTCACATCTTTCACTGTAAGATTACCTGTGATTTTGTATTTATTTTTACCTAAAGCTTGAACTTTGGTACTTTTAAAAGTGATGTTTGGATATTTTTCAGCATCAAAAAAATCAGGGGTTTTTAAATGTTCATCCAATGCTTTTACATTGGTATTTAAACTTGATAATGGAATAGTTACGTTGACAGATGAATCGGCAGGTTTTGCATTGTCTACCGAAATTGTTCCCTGAATGTCACTAAAATTTGCTGAAGGAGTTGAAAAACCAAAGTGATTCCAAGTAAAAACTGTCGCTGTATGCGTTGGATCAATTTTGTAATCAACTGGTTTTGCAACACTTAAAGTTGCAACTGAAGCTACCGCCAAACCTAATGTTAATGCTTTAAAGTTCATATTGTTAATCTCGCTATCGAATGACTATTATTCTATACGCTTCCTTTACAAATTCACTGTTATTGATAATACGATATGTTGCATATATGCAACGATTCAAATGATTCTCTCGAGAGACATAAACTTGAACCTTATATTCACAACTAAAGGTTTGTTTTATAGAGGTTTAATAAGAAAATGACACTTCAAACGATCAAAAATCCACATTTGGATCAAGTCGCTACAATCGATAAAGAAATAAATTGCACTGGATCATGACGTGAAAATTTTATATTTATAGTTCATGACTTTTATATGATGAACAATTTTATGGCGAACATTGCTCAAGCTCACAGCACACAAACTCCCTATCGTGTCACCTTAACCAACCCTCAAGGGCATATCTGGCATGCCGATGAGCCGAACGATAAAGGAGGACAGGATACTGCACCAAATCCCATTCAAATTCTCTTATCTGCTTTGGGCGCATGTACAGTCATCACATTGGAAATGTATGCCAAGCATAAAGGATTGAAAATTGAACATGTCCAACTTGATTTAGCATTAAATCCAGAAAATGAACCTGCAGCCTGTCAAAACAATATTAGAAGAACAATTCAACTCAAAGGCGATTTCACTGAAGAACAACATAAACGTTTACTTAAAGTTGCTGAAAGCTGCCCCGTACATAAACTATTAACCTCGAATATCCAGATTGAGACTGTGCTCGACCTTGATCAACATCCTCTAAAAGAGGACTAAACAAGTTGTCTTATTAAGTCACCTCAAAGTTAAAACTTTTGTCACTGATCTTTATTTAGATGGATTTATTTTCATCCATATCAAACAAAAGCCCCTTTCGGGGCTTTTTAATTTTAGAGCTTTTCAACCAAAACACGATCAACCTGTTTTAAGCCAGAATGCTTTTCATGGTTCTTGCGTCGAATCTTGATGATTTTGTCTTCTTGAAAGTCCTGTAACAGCAACTCAACTGCAACCATAGACTCAAGTGGCAGATCCTGTCCAATCCATTTTTGCTCACCTGCATCCATCAAGGTGATTTCATCACTAATCTGCTCATAAAGGCTCATATTTTCCTCACTTATGGTATATGTATCACCATATTTCATGATTACTGAATGAATGGCACAACTATATACCTTTTGCTAAAAACTGCTACTAAAATTTGGTGAATTTTTCCACAACATCGATGCAACATCTGCAAAATAAAAACGCCCACTTGGGGGCGTTCTTATCGCTTTAAAAAGCAGAATATTAAGCAGTTAACTCATTTACAGCTGCAACCACAGCTTCAGTCGTGATACCGAAGAACTGGAACAAGTCTTTTGCTGGAGCAGACTCACCATAAGTTGTCATACCAATAACTTTGCCATCTAAACCAACAAACTTCCACCAGTAATCAACATGAGCTGCTTCAACGGCAACACGTGCACGGATGTTTGAAGGCAGTACGGCTTCACGGT
Source organism: Acinetobacter sp. Res13-Abat-PEC15-P4-01 (assembly GCF_015676285.1). Classification (NCBI taxonomy): domain Bacteria; kingdom Pseudomonadati; phylum Pseudomonadota; class Gammaproteobacteria; order Moraxellales; family Moraxellaceae; genus Acinetobacter; species Acinetobacter sp. Res13-Abat-PEC15-P4-01. The sequence goes on from NZ_JADAIN010000017.1 coordinate 18,260, forward strand.
ACGCAGCATCTTGTTTAACAAACTCTTCTGCACATGGCATAGATACAACTCGTACGCCTTCAAGCTGTGCATGAGCTTCCATTGCCAATGAAACTTCCGAACCGGTCGCAATGATGATTGCTTTTAATTCACCTTTTTCTTCAGCCAATACATAACCACCTTTTGCAACATTCTCAATTTGTGCCTGAGTACGTGTTTGGAACGGGAGGTTTTGACGGGAGAAGATCAATGCTGTTGGACCTTCTTTACGTGTCAATGCAGATTTCCAAGAAATCGATGCTTCAACCGTATCACATGGACGCCACGTATTTAAATTTGGAGTACCACGTAGAGAAGCAATCTGTTCTACAGGTTGATGTGTAGGACCATCTTCACCCAGACCGATTGAGTCATGCGTATAAACATGAATCACACGTTGTTTCATCAATGCAGACATACGAACAGCATTGCGTGCATATTCCATAAACATCAGGAAAGTTGCAACATAAGGAATAAAACCGCCGTGTAAAGCAACCCCATTGGCAATTGCAGTCATACCGAACTCACGTACGCCATAATGTACATAGTTACCTGCCGGATCTGACTCTACACCTTTGGCCCCCTTCCACAAGGTTAAGTTTGATCCTGCCAAATCAGCAGAACCACCTAAAATTTCAGGAAGTAAAGGTGCAAATGCTTGAATTGCGTTTTGACTCGCTTTACGTGTTGCAATTGTCTCACCTTTCGCATTCACTTCAGCAATATATGCATCTGCTTGAGCCAAGAAATCTGCGGGTAAATCACCTTCTACGCGGCGTTTAAATTCAGCTGCTTCCGTTGGATATTTTGCAGCATAGGCAGCAAAAGTTTCATTCCAAGTCGCTTCTGATGCTGATCCTTTCGCTTTAGCATCCCAAGCCGTATAAATATCAGAAGGAATAACGAATGCTTCTTCTTTCCAACCTAATGCTTCACGGGTGAGTGTGATTTCATCATTGCCTAATGGTGCACCGTGACAGTCTTCTTTACCCTGCTTGTTCGGTGAACCTAAACCAATAATGGTTTTACAGATAATCAAGGTTGGTTTTGCAGTCTCCGCACGTGCTTCAACCGTTGCAGCACGAATCGCATCAGCATCATGACCGTCTACACGCAGAACTTGCCAACCATAAGCCTTGAAACGTTCTTCAGTATCGTCAGAGAACCAACCCTCTACTTCACCATCAATAGAAATACCGTTGTCATCATAGTAAGCAATCAGTTTTCCTAGACCTAAAGTTCCTGCGAGTGAACATGCTTCATGAGAGATGCCTTCCATTAAACAACCATCACCCAAGAAACAGTAAGTAAAATGGTCTACAACTTTGATGTCTTCTTTGTTGAATTGAGCAGCTAAAGTTTTTTCAGCAAGTGCGAAACCAACCGCATTGGCAATCCCCTGACCTAAAGGACCAGTTGTCGTCTCAATACCTGGCGCATAACCCAATTCTGGATGACCTGGCGTTTTAGAATGTAATTGACGGAACTGTTTAATGTCTTCAATGGAAAGATCATAGCCCGTTAAATGCAACAGTGCGTACTGCAACATGGAACCATGACCATTTGACAATACAAAGCGGTCACGGTTTGCCCATTGTGGGTTTGTCGGATTATGATTCAGAAATTCACGCCATACGACATCAGCGATATCAGCCATCCCCATTGGTGCACCTGGATGTCCAGAATTTGCTTTTTGCACAGCATCCATAGCCAATACACGAATTGCGTTAGCTATACGACGTTCATTCAACGGGGTTGTCATAGATCAGATCCAATAGATAAAAATTTAGGAAGAAGAATAAAAATTCAAAAACTGTGCTGTATTGTCTTAAAAAAAACGATCAGGGTAAAGACTTAAGTCTATATTTATCCCTTTTGGTTGCAAATTAATTAAAAAATGATCGCAATACTGCATTGTCTGTTTAAAAATGATAAATATCGGTTGGCTATTTGGATCAAAACTTGAATACACTCATCATGATTATGCGATACATTTTTAAACATGAGTTTTCATCACCATCGCAATAAGCACATAGTGGCAATAAAGAGAAATTAATTTCAACCTGAATACATTTAAATCATTCAATCAAAAGCAAGTTAAGCGGTTTTAAAAAGCGCCGACGTTACAAAATCCGCCACCTTTATCAGTTTTCCTAATGAATATATCAATTAAAAACACATTAAAATGAATTTTATTCATGATTTTTAATCAGGTAATGCTAGTCCTCAGGCTGAAGTCGATGTAACATATTGCGTCTTTATAAATTACTGTGATAGGACTTTCATGCGCGAGTATGCTGTTTTTACTTCGGAATCTGTGAGCGAAGGCCATCCAGATAAAATGGCTGACCAAATCAGTGACGCTATCTTGGATGCAATCTTAAAAGAAGACCCATATGCACGGGTTGCCTGCGAAACATTAGTAAAAACTGGTGCGGTCGTTCTTGCGGGTGAAATCACCACAACAGCAAACGTCGATTTTGAATCGATTGTTCGCCACACGGTGAATGGTATTGGCTATCACCATACAGATCTTGGTTTTGATGGCTCAACCTGTGCCGTGATCAACATGATTGGCAAACAATCACCAGAAATTGCACAAGGTGTTGATCGTCAAAAACCTGAAGATCAGGGTGCAGGCGACCAAGGCTTAATGTTCGGTTATGCAAGCCGTGAAACAGATGTGTTGATGCCTGCGCCAATTTCATATGCACACCGTTTAATGGAAAAGCAAGCTGAATTGCGTCGTAACGGTACATTGCCATGGTTACGCCCAGATGCCAAAAGCCAAGTTACGTTTGCTTATGAAAATGGCAAGCCCGTTCGCTTAGATGCAGTGGTACTCTCGACTCAACATGATCCTGAAATTTCACAAGCGAACCTCAAAGAAGCAGTGATTGAAGAAATCGTGAAAAAGATCATCCCTGCTGAAATGTTCCATGCTGAAACGAAATTTCATATTAATCCAACAGGTTTATTCGTGATTGGTGGACCTGTGGGTGACTGTGGTTTAACAGGTCGTAAAATTATTGTAGATACCTACGGCGGCATGGCTCGTCATGGTGGCGGTGCTTTCTCTGGTAAAGACCCTTCAAAAGTTGACCGTTCTGCAGCCTATGCAGGTCGTTATGTTGCCAAAAACATCGTTGCCGCGGGTCTTGCAGATAAATGTGAAATTCAAGTGTCTTATGCGATTGGTGTGGCTGAACCAACTTCAATTTCAATCAATACCTTCAATACTGGTAAAGTTTCTGACGAATTGATCATTCAATTGGTTCGTGAGCACTTCGATTTACGTCCTTATGGCATTACTCGTATGCTTGATTTGATTCAGCCAATGTATAAGCAGACTGCTGCTTATGGACACTTTGGTCGTGAAGGTTCCGACACTGCATTTACATGGGAAAAAACAGATAAAGTTGAAGCACTTAAAGCATCAGCAAATCTATAATTGCTCAAAAATCCAAAGCAAAAAAGCTCGCAGATGCGAGCTTTTTGTTTGTTAAAGATTATGGAAATAGATACCTCAAAAAAATCCCTCCTCTCTAGCAGCTTCAATTTAAACTAAATCCAAAAACTCCTGTCGTCTTTTTTTCTTTTATTTGCATGTTCTTCATCTTATTCTCGAAAATAAAACCCGCTTAGTCTGGACTGGGCTTAGAATCCTGTTGTAAAACACTCAATATCGAAACTTGTTCAGGTGCTTCAGTATTATGATTTTGAATATATAAATGCCCGACTTTAAAGGTGACTGCCACAACCAAGCAAGCCACTAGACAAAAGGTCCATAACCCATATGGGCTTTTAATATGTTGAGAGCCACATTTCGGGCAAACTTTTTGGGTCGAAGTCACTGCTTCATTACAGCAAGCGCAATGATATTGTAGAATCATCTTTGGATCTCCTTTTTATGGCACTATTATTGTTTTTATTTATTACACTACCATTATATCCATATAAGTAATGTAAAAATTTAACTACATTTTTAAGTTTACATGATTCACCGTATTTGACAAGCAAATTTTGTTTCTATTTATTTTTGATAAAATTCATAAACTTATATAAATATTAGCGAAAACCAGAAATCAGCCTCAATTCAAACTTATTCTTCACTCAATACCCAGAGATCAATATTCTGTATCCTGTGTATTCAAGGTATAATTCAAGCATAGGCAAATATTAGATTTTGGGAGATTATTTTGGTCCAACTGATCAAAAAAGGTGGCTTGCGTGAACGCGCCAACCGTAGCCGTAGATATTCTGAATCCGAAAACCAGATCAAAACTTTAGATCCGCGTCGCTATCAGACACAAGAACAGCTTGGTAATATCCCGGCACAACATGTGAACGATGAAAAAACAACGCCTAGAAACAATGAAAATCAATAAAACATTTTAAGCACATCTACCCAGAGGAAAACTGCAAATAATAAGAAAAAACTTCCAGAGAGAATATCAATATAGCTTCCGGAACGTTGATAGATCGCTTTTATTTTGGGAATCGACATTATCAACATCAATAGACTAAACACTAAAAATGTCTGAATCGGAATGATTACTGCCAATTGCGGTTTTAAGTTTAATCCCGCACTTGAACTTAATGCCAATGAGAAAACACTACTGAAATAAATCACGATTTTAGGATTGGCCAAGTTTGTAAAAAGTCCCAAAAGAAAATAGTTTTTCGGTGCATGCGCTATCACACCATCAAGATTGGTCCTTTGTTTAAGTGTGGCAATACCCCCTTTCAACATGGCATACCCCATTCGAGCCAGAAAGAATCCACCAATCAACATCAACACTTGCTGAATCCAGGGCCACTGCTCCAATAAAACCGTAAAGCCCAATAGCGTTAAGATCACCCAAACCAAGACACCGGCTGATATGCCTAAAATAATTTTAAGGGTATTTGCACGTGAAGTAGAGGCTGAACTTTTAGCAACCAGCAATACATCTGGTCCTGGACTGAGCTGTGCAACAAAATGCAGTGCACAAATGGTCAATAACATTGACATAATTTAATCTTATTGCTTAGGGCGAGCCAATTATACCGTTTGATCAACCATTTAAGAAATAATTTGTCCTCATGAAATCTGTGTTTTCCAATAGATGAACAAAAGAGACTTGTCTGATTGCACTGTAAAACCACAAATTTCAGCGATAAAAAAAGCTGAATCTTTAGACTCAGCGTTCAAATTCAATCACATTAAAAATGACTTTATTTTTTATTTACATCTTTAAGTTCAATTTGCTTACGATCTGGTTCAATCTCATGTGCCTCTCCATCAATAATTGTGGAATCACGATATTGACCACCTGATTGTTGGTTTTGCATATCCTGCATTTGACGCATTAAATCTGCAAAGGGATTTTGCCCTTGCGCATCGCCCATGTTGCCCATCATGTTATTCATCATGGCTTGTTGTTTTTTTGCCATATATTTCATTCCTGCATTTTTAATTGCATTCTGAACAGGCGGTAGAATCACCAACAATGCTAAAACATCTGTGATCAAACCTGGGATCATCAACAAAATGCCTGCAAATGCAGTTGCCATTTTTTTGGCAATCGCAGGGTCATTTCCCATCATTCCTGTCATTTGCATTTGCTGTAACTGCGGCATAATCGTCGCAGTGCTGGAACGTAATAAATTTAAACCGATCACAAAAGCGATGATAAACCAGAAGAACACGTACCAACCACTAATGAATTGAGCTACGCCAATCCACACAGCAATTTCAAGAATGATACCAATTAAAATAATAGGAAAAAGTTTCATCGAAACAAAGCATCTCAAAGATAAATTAAATTTCAGCTTGGAAAATCATACATCAAATGCCATGAATTTCATCACTTTTATATTTATAAGGGCTTTCCCGAATTTTTAAAGGGTAATTTTGTGTTTAATCTCGAATTTCTTTATTTTTGCCATTCACCGGACGATGTTTTATAAAATAGATAGATTGCCAATAGTGTTCCAATTGGAAATAAAAACAGTAAAATCACTGCAATAAATCGCGAAATATGCCGCCCTCTTTCTGAACCTTTTTCAGCTTCTATCGAGGCAATAAAATGTAAATACATCATCCAGCCGAAAACCAAGATCAGGATCAGAAAAGTCATCAATGCATCTAGGTCAAATTTCTGCAATATTCCAAAACCGAGCAAGATGAATCCCACCAGATAGATCAGTGTCATTAAACGATGAACCCAATACACATGCTGATTTTTGATTTGCACAAAATTCTTCAAGCAAGCTCTCCTATTTGTTGTTTGATCACACAGCCAATAACTTAAAATTTTACTTTCAATCCCTGGATAGCATCATATAATCTAAATAAGATTTACGATAAACAGTATTATGCCTTTAATTATTGGAATTGATCCCGGCTCACGTTTAACAGGTTATGGGATTATTGAGAAAGATGGTCAAAAACTTTCTTTTATTGATGCAGGTACAATTCGTACTGAAACAACAGAGATGCCTGAACGTTTAAAACGAATTTTTGCAGGAATCGATCGAATCGTTCAATTTCATGGTCCTACAGAAGCAGCCGTCGAACAAGTTTTTATGGCACAAAATCCAGATTCAGCATTGAAACTGGGACAGGCGCGTGGCGCAGCTATCGCTGCTTTGGTCAACCTAGATTTGCAAGTTGCTGAATATACTGCCCGCCAAATCAAACAATCTGTTGTGGGTTATGGTGCAGCAGATAAAGAACAGGTACAAATGATGGTCATGAAGCTTCTGAATCTTTCTGTTAAACCACAACAAGATGCTGCCGATGCGCTTGCTGCGGCGATCTGCCATGCCCATGCCTCAGGCAGCATGAGTAAATTAGCAGTGCTCAATGCTTTAGGTGGTATGGCGCGAGGACGTAGCCGCAATAGCAGTCGTAGACGCTGATACCTTTGTACAGCATTTCAATTCAATGTGCAGATGAAAGCCCGTCTGCATATAGTTTATTAACATACAACACTGGGTATTCAAACATCTATCAGCAATTCTATTGTTTTATAGATTCAGAGAATTCAAAAATCAGATTGCTGCTTATCAAAAATCTTGCGCTCGCTGCAACCCGATCAGCAAAAAGCATCCATATGGCTTGTAAAGTGTGTATAACGGGATAAGCAATAGGCTGTAGCCAATAGCATCATGTCCAACCAGCACTATTGATTTAAATAGGGCAATGCATCCTTGCGCACCTCACGGATACTGGGTTGCTTAGCATAGGTTGCAATTAGCATTTTTCCAGAGTTTCTCAGGTTTTTCTTCTGTTCAGGGTCAATTCGAATCAAGACCAACTCTTCTGGAATGCGTGGATTTGCACTCTCCCGAGAAATAATAAAATTTTGATTACGCTCCAGTATTTTGTAATTTGGAAATTCTTTCTGTAATTTCTCTTTAAAGCTCAGATGTTTGTCTTGTTTTTTGCTACTATCTAGCTGTGTGTAAATAATCAATACGATACAGGCTGCAAAAACAATCCCAACGATTAAATACTTCTCTAACATTTTATTTCACTCGAATATATTTTTGCTGTTGCTCATTATAATGATAAACATGGGTTTCATTTACAGGAATAATCTTAGCACGATCTCCTACATAAATTCGTTGGGTACCTGTATAAGTAATTTCAATATCATATAAACCATCATGTATGCTTGTTAGAAAATGATAATTCCCTTGACGATTGAAAATTTGCTCACTGCCTGAGACTTCATTGTCATTGCCAATTTCTGCGACAATCAACTTTTTAATATGCGGTTTTTCATCAAAAGGAACGATATATAATGTCGTGCTAGAGTAACCTTGACGGCTTAACACTTGTTCTTCTACAAACGCTTTGATTTGTGGTCCTACTTTGCGAATATTTTTTATAATTTCCAAGGTTGGATAAGGCAAATAGTTAAAATCAGCATTCATCCAGCTGTTTTCATCCTCACTTTGGCTGAGCAGTTCAAATTGTGCAGAAGCATTTTTCTTAAAGATGTAGATTCGTGTAAAAGTCGCGCATGCTCCACAAAAATTGAGCATATGGTTATTTTTATCCACTGAAACTTCAGTGGTTGTGAACAGATAACGTAATTCATTTTGCGCATTTCGATAGGTATGGGCAGGGCTAAAGACAAGCACTGCATCATCGCTATTTAAAGCATTGGTATATTCTGCATGTTTAATGCCGATATACGGAATATTTTGCTGATCCAATTGATCAATCTTGATGGTTTGAAGCTGCTTAGGATAAAAAGTACGGATGAACGTTTTAAAGTCTAAATCTTTTAGAACAATTTTAACATGATGATCCCCAGCGCCCCTTCCATTTGGCTGCGCGAAAATACCAGTGTGAATACTACAAATGAGAAAACAACTGAATAAAAGTTTGCTGATTGTCATTTTAAATCATCTATATATATCCATGTTAAATGGACGAGTTAGCGAATCATTTTAAACCCAGTAAAGTCTAAATCAAGGTTAACTGCATACTGTTCAATACGGGTGACTTCAGCTCTTAAAGGTCCGACGTAACAATGGCGAATTAAACTGAGAATCGCATGTTCATCTCCCGCGACAACTGCCTCAACCTCACCTGACTCTAGATTTTTTACATAACCTTTAAGCTCCAACTTGAGTGCTTCTTTCTCAAACCAACGTCGATAGCCAACGCCTTGCACTTTACCATGTATCAAAAGTTTAACCGCATCCACCATCTTTTTAGCTCCGACTACTGTTAATGACATGATATACAGCTCGTGCCATATGTTGTGCCTGTAGACCACGGATACCTTGTTGTGCAAGATAATCACCGGCTTGCGCATGTAAAGTTACAATATCATGTAATTGCACATTTTCGGCAAATTGAGCTTTTAAACTGGCAATCATTCCTGCTAAAACATCTCCCATTCCGCCAGTGCCCATACCAGGATTACCCGCAGTACAAATCCACAACTTATCTTCAAGAATTAAGCTGCCTGCACCTTTCAGCACCCAATTGCCTGAGTATTTGTTTTTTAGCCTTTGAATGGCATCTATACGATCAGACTCAATCCCGGCAACGGAACAGTTGAGTAGTTTTGCGGCTTCTCCTGGATGTGGTGTAAGGTAAATATTTGAACTCAGTTGAATGTTTTGGGTTGCCAAAAACCATAAAGCATCCGCATCCAAAACCACCTGTAAATGTGTACTTGTACAGATTGGCTTAAACCATTTTGAAAATTGCTGTTCAGCCCAGACATCTCGACCTAAACCCATACCGTAGCTCACTGCATCCACATGATTGAGTAGAGATTGAATCTCATGCTCTGAGATTGCATTGATATCTTTAACCATGATATTGGGCGAACGTGCCAAAATAGCTGTATGATGCTTTTCATGACAGACAATACTCACTTTTCCAGCACCCGCACAAAATGCAGACTCTGCGGCAAGGATTACCGCACCTCCCATATCGGCATGTCCACCCACAATCAGTACATGTCCATAGCTGCCCTTGTGTCCAAATGCTTGACGTGGTGGCAATTGAATTTGTTGAGGTGCTAAGTATGCGACTGCCCTCAATTCCGGGTCGGTTGGAATCAGAGCAATTGTTTTTATTTGTCCGGAATATTCTTTGCCCTGCCCTGTAAACAATCCTGCTTTAAGCCCCAAAACAGTAAATGTATAGTCTGCTTTGACTGCAATGGGTAGCGGCTGACCTGTATTGGCATTTAAACCACTCGGTAGATCAACAGCAATTTTAATCCCTGTATGCGCATTGAAAGTTTGAATGATGGTTTGCCATGTTTGATCTAAATCACGATTTAAACCAATTCCAAACAAAGCGTCGATATGACAGTCAAAAGTCACTTCAAGATCAAAATGTGAATGGATTTTTAATTGATTCTGTTCAGCCAGTTGTATCGCCTGTTTTAAGTCAGCCGATACACCAGTCTCAGTAGCAAATATTTCTACAGCATAGCCACTTTGCTTTAAATAACTGGCAATACAGTAGCCATCACCTGCATTATTACCACGACCACACCATACTGCGATAGTTTTAACTTCGGGATATTTATTTTGAAAGAGTTGCAGCAAATGCTGAGCAATCGACCATGCTGCCTGTTGCATTAAACCAAAAGCACTATTTTGCTGACTAAACCATCGACGTTCCCATGCTTGAATTTCATGGCTATGATAAACTTGGGCTTGCATGTATTTATCCTTTTCTTTTCACTCTTTCCAGCACATTGATCACTATGTCAGCAACATCTTCTACATCATCGATTCCTTTGCAACAGCTTGATCTTCGTGAATTAAAAGCTTGGATCAAACAACAGGCTTTGCAATTGGGCTTTGCTGATTGTGTCATTGCACGACCCGATGCTCAAGCCGAATTAGCAAGATTTAAAGAATATTTAAAGCGTGGTTATCATGGTGACATGAAGTTTTTAGAGGAAAATCTTGAAAAACGAGCTGATCCTACACTGTTGGTTCCAGGTACAAAAAGTATCATCTGTGTACGAATGAACTATTTGGTCGAAACACCCAAACCCCGCTACGTTCCGGATGAGCCGAATTTAGCAATTGTTGCCCGTTATGCACGTGGGCGTGATTATCATAAAATTATGCGCGGTCGTTTAAAAACATTGGCCACGATCATCAAAGGCAAAGTCGGTGAATTCGAATCACGTCCATTTGCCGATTCTGCGCCTGTTTTTGAAAAATCACTGGCAGAAAGTGCAGGAATGGGATGGACTGGTAAACATACCTTGTTGATTCATAAGAAATCAGGTTCTTTTTTTGTTTTAGGTGAACTTTTTACTTCGCTGGATTTGCCATTTGATGAGCCTGCAACCTCACACTGTGGTTCTTGCACAGCCTGTATCGATATTTGCCCAACTCAGGCTATTGTTGAACCATATATGGTTGATGCACGCAAATGCATCGCATATTTAACCATTGAATATAAAGGAATCATCCCAGAAGACTTGAGACGTGGTATAGGAAACCGTGTATTTGGCTGCGATGATTGTCAACTGATTTGCCCTTGGAATAGTTTTGCTAAAACTGCATCTATCGCAGATTTTAATCCAAGACATGGTTTAGACCATATGAGTTTATTAGATTTATGGCAATGGGATGAACAAACATTTCTAGCCTGTACCGAAGGCAGTCCAATCCGCCGTACAGGTTATCAAAGTTTTATGCGCAATATTGCCATAGGCTTAGGCAATGCACCCTATTCGAACACCATCATTCAAGCTTTGACCCAACATAGACCATTGCATGATGAAGTTGTGCAAGTCCATATTGACTGGGCGATTACAGAGCAAGCGAACAAAAAACCGACGACTTAGACTTATTTTATTTCTGTAAATCTACTGCCTTTTAATGTCCAGTTCTCTGCAAAGTTGTTACTTTTTTTAATTTTTAATGACTATAACTCGGAAATTATAAAAATCCAAAAATAGAATTTAGTAAGCAAATTTCGGAAAATTCGAATAACTTTGCAACTATATTTATAATTTCAGTTTTCTATATGATTCAAATTTTCAATCGTAAGATACCATCATATTTGGACACTTTTGCCCTATGGGATTGGCATGAATTATGTATTATATACAGGGATAGATAATGATGATCATGGATTAAACTAATGACAGTACGTAATGACTGGGCTCGTGAAGAAATTCAAGCTTTATACGATCAGCCTTTTTTAGACTTAGTCTTTCAGGCGCAACAAATTCATCGTGAGCATTTTGAAGCAAATAGCATTCAAGTCAGTACACTACTTTCAATTAAAACAGGCAAGTGCCCTGAAGATTGCAAATATTGTTCGCAGTCTGCACGTTATGACTCAAAACTTGAAGCTGAAAAGCGTATTGCCGTTGAGAAAGTCATCAGTGAAGCCAAAGAAGCACTTGAATCAGGCTCTTCTCGTTTCTGTATGGGTGCGGCTTGGCGTAATCCACATGAACGTGATATGCCATATGTCTTAGAAATGGTGCGTGAAGTGAAAGCGCTTGGCTTAGAAACCTGCATGACGCTAGGTATGCTAAACCAATCTCAGGCAGAGCGTCTACATGAGGCAGGTTTGGATTACTATAATCACAACCTGGATACCTCTCGTGAATATTATTCGCACATTATCAGCACCCGTACTTTTGATGATCGTTTAAATACATTAGATCACGTGCGCAATGCTGGAATGAAAGTGTGTAGCGGCGGTATTGTTGGTTTAGGTGAAAACCGCAATGACCGCATTGGTTTATTACATGAATTAGCCACATTACCTGTACACCCTGAATCCGTGCCGATCAATATGTTGGTCCCGATTGAAGGTACACCGCTTGCAGACGTAGAAAAGCTTGATGTCACTGAGTGGATTCGCACCATTGCTGTCGCACGTATTATTATGCCACATAGCTATATTCGCCTTTCCGCAGGTCGTGAATCACTGAGTGATTCAGATCAAGCCCTTGCATTTATGGCAGGCGCAAATTCATTATTCAGTGGTGAAAAACTATTAACCACACCGAATGCTGGCGAAGGTAAAGATAAACAGTTATTTAATAAATTAGGTTTAAAGGCTGAAAAAGCAAAACCTACTGTTGCTGAGCTTTCTGTAGATGCAATGGCAAGTTAATTAAAGTTCCGTTCTAACACCATGTCTTTGCATGGTGTTAGAGACTATTTCTCGTTCAAAATGAACTTATTGCTGTGATTAAATAATCATTACACTGTTTTTCTTCTGCATTTGATCGACAATATCATCTGATTTAAAACCAAGCCGCCAATAGAGCAATTGCAGTACATCCAGTTCATCTTGAGTAATAATCCGATCATTCCATAAACAAATTTCAGCCACCCCGAGAATACTTAAACGATCACGTAGCAATAAGCCTGCAATATCATTTAAGATTTCGCCTAAATCGATTGGCTCATCAGATATTTCTTCAAATAGTTCCAGCTCATCTTTAGATAAAACACGTTCCAAAATCTCATAACGCACATCCAGCTGATTGGCACTATTGATTTGCTGAACATGCAATAAAGCATCGATTAATCGTACAATCTGAGGCTTCACTGTCTCAAGTGATGATGGTGTATGCATTGGCAGTAAATGTAGTTCAGCTTTTACTCGCTCTATTAACAGTGCATCCAATAAGCCGATCTCACCATCTTCTTGAATAATTTTAGCCAGTTTGGTTACAAACTGGCGGGCACTCGTTGCAGGCATGTTGCCAAGATTCTCACAGGCATCATGAAAGATTTGAATATGGACACGACCATCCAAACTTAACAATGAATCAATGATTGCTCGACTGACTGCTGCATCGGATGGAATAAATTCACGGTACTGACGGATCATTAAAATCGCAACCATCACTTCACGAGAACCCGTTGCTGTCTGCATTGCACGCTGAATTAAATCTGAACGCTCAATTTGACGACGTACTTCTGGGTTCAAGGGTTTAATTGCATCATTTAAGGCGAAGCTAATCGGCGATAAACGTAACAGCGGTAATGGCTGTGGCGAGACCCACGGATTATACACTTCACCAGAAGACTCTTCTAATGGACGCAACAAACTAAACAACGGCTGACTGCGCAATTTCTTTAAATTTTCTAATTGTAAATCTTGCAATAACGTGGGGTTCAACTCATAAATCCGATCTTCAATGTTCGGATGGATATTCAACCAACTTTGTGGACTCAACGAATTAGCAAAACACATATGTGCTATCGCTTCTGAAAATTCACTATGAATCTGTGAACCCGCATGATGCACGTAAATCCGTAGCAAAGTTTGTACATTGGCATTATTCAGTAATAATTTCTTGGTTTTATAGTCATTATAAAAAGTACGTCCGCCCAAGGTGAAATATTTAATCAAACGATTGATTAAAATCCCCATACTCCCCAATAGCCAAATCACACCACCGACAGCAACAAAACTGGTTTCAAATTTATGTTGGTTACCTTTGGCGTTGTATCGATTAAAACCCTGTTTGGCAATTTTACTTCCCAGCTGACTAAAAGTAATCAGTCCGCTATACAGAATCTTGAGCCGGGTATTTTCACGTGCTTCACCAGAAAGAATTTGATTAAACTCATGCCCTAATAATCCGTAAAGCTCTAATTCATCAAGATTCTGCAAGGCTCCCCAGGTTAAAATAATCACTGTATCTCTTGGGTGGAAACCTGCAGTTAAGGCATTTACGCCCACTTCGTCTGGTAAAACATATAAAGTAGGTGCATCAATCTCAAAAGTTTCTGCAAATTTATCTGCCAGATGAAGTGCTACGCTTTCTTCCGGGGTACTTTCAACCTGACTTAAACGACGTGCCTTCAACTGTTTGGCTAATGAATGCCCACCCGTACGAAAAACGTAAAATTCATAGGCAATGGACCAACCAATAATGATGATGATCAATCCAACACAGTAAGGACTTAAAACATGCCACCAAATTTGCTGTTCACGATTGACGTAATGGACCAATAGCCCTAAAACGGTATTGAGAATAAAAATAGTCAGTACGACTGCAAGTAAGCAAATACTCGCAGACCACAACATATTCTTGTTTTTAATCAAATAATGGCTGACATCTTTCAATGTAAAATTCCTCATTACATTGCAAAATACTATAAATGAAAAAAGCGGGAACTTCCCGCTTTTTCTCAATCAAAATCAATGCTGACTTACATCTCTTCTTTTATACCGCATAAATCAACTGAAGATGCATCAATGTTGACATCAATATAACCATCTTTTTGCTTTTTCGCTGTATCACTGCGACTTTGCTCAAGATCATTTAGATACTGTTCGTTAATATCACCCGTCACATAAATACCATCAAAGACTGAGCAATCAAATTCTTGAATTTCAGGTACTTTACTGGTTCGTACGGCTGCTTTTAAATCATCCAAATCTTGGAAAATCAAACGATCAGCACCAATAATATCTTGAATTTCTTCAACACTACGGTGTGATGCGATCAACTCTGCTTTAGCTGGCATATCGATACCGTACACATTTGGATATTTCACCATCGGTGCAGCAGAAGCAAAATAGACTTTTTTTGCACCTGCATCACGCGCCATTTGAATGATTTCATTACAAGTCGTACCGCGTACGATTGAGTCATCCACCAACAATACATTCTTGTCTTTAAACTCAAGTTCAACGGGGTTTAATTTTTGACGTACCGATTTTTTACGCTGCTGTTGACCTGGCATGATGAAAGTACGACCGATATAGCGGTTTTTCATAAACCCTTCACGGAATTTTACACCGAGAATATTTGCCAACTCCAGAGCGGATGTACGACTTGTATCCGGAATTGGAATAACCACATCAACATCATGATCATCTCCCCATTCACGAAGAATTTTCTTCGCCAGAGTTTCACCCATTTTCAAACGTGCTTTATAAACCGAAATACCATCAATTGTGGCATCTGGACGAGCGAAATACACATATTCAAAAATACATGGACGATAACGTGATTGGCTCGCACATTGTTGTGAAAAAAACTCACCTTTTGAATTGATAAATACTGCTTCACCTGGCTGGATATCACGTTCTACTTTAAAGCCGAGTGCTGTAATCGCAACTGACTCTGAGGCAATGATATATTCCTTCTCACCGCTTTCTGTCAAACGTGAGCCATAGATTAACGGGCGAATACCATTTGGATCACGAAAACCCACCAAGCCATGCCCTGTGATCATTGCTACAACACCATAAGCACCTTTGCAACGCTCATGTACACGTTTGACTGTATGAAAAATATCTTCAGGTGATGGAGTTAATGATGCACATTTTTGTAATTCATGTGCAAACACATTCAACAATACTTCAGAGTCAGAATCTGTATTCATATGACGTAAGTCAGTTTTAAACAGATCATCATGAATATCAGCAGCATTGGTCAGGTTACCGTTGTGTGCCAAGGTAATCCCATAAGGTGAGTTTACATAAAAAGGCTGTGCTTCAGCACTGCTTGAAGATCCCGCAGTCGGATAACGCACATGACCAATACCATAGTTACCGAGCAATGCACGCATGTGGCGGGTATGGAAGACATCACGCACCATACCATTATCTTTTCTCAAGAAAAGACGCCCATTATGACAAGTCACAATCCCAGCTGCATCCTGTCCACGATGTTGTAACATCGTCAACGCATCAAATAACATTTGGTTTACAGGTGCTTTACCTGCTATACCAACGACTCCACACATAACTACCTCGCAGACCAGCTAGGACTAATAAAACGGATTCTTTGTCGAATGTGCTGATTGATCATCATCTTCAGCTCTTGATGATCGATCAGTATTTCTCACAGCATCATCGGAATGCGCTTGTGACTGTATATGATTTAATGCTTCGTTTGCTGCATCTTTAGAAATTTCTGATGCCAGAGGGGCAAACGGCAGTAGCGTCTGAATAACTTTAGACTGTTTCCAAGTCGGTGAACTGTCAACCCAAGGACCTAATCCCTGCATAGTTATGAGGACGATAAACAAACCTTTCAAGGTCCCCAGAGCACCACCGGCTAAACGATTTAACGGTCCAAGTTTTAAGGTCTTTAAAACCTGATTGAGTATTGCTGTTGCAATCCATGTTAAAACAATAATCACCAAGACAATAAATGCAAACGCAGCAATTTTCTGCACTACAGGATCCTGACTCAGTGCAGACATAGAGGGCGCGATGATATTGGCATATTTTGCACCGACAATCAGTGCAAAAATCCATCCTATCAAGTTCGCAAAGGCTTTCACGAATCCTTGTCGCAAACCGTTTAGCCCTCCAATGAGCAATATAATCAGTAGGATAATGTCTAGGGTATTCATCGTTTAGGTCATAGCATTAACACAGTCTTTGATCAGTGCAGGACCTGTATAGATCATACCACTATAAATTTGAACTAAGCTGGCACCTGCTTGTTGTTTTGCAACCGCTTGTTCACCCGATAAAATTCCACCAACACCAATTAAAGGAATTTTACCCTGTAATAGTTTAGAAAATGCAGCCAAACACGCTGTACTCTTTTCAAATACAGGCGCACCGGACAAGCCACCCGCTTCATCGCCATACGGCAAACCTTCCACCCCTTCACGAGATAAAGTTGTATTGGTTACAATAAGCCCATCAATTTTAAACTGCAACAATTGTGAAGCAATAAATTCAATATCTGCTGCATCTAAATCTGGTGCAACTTTCAAAACAAGCGGAACATAGTGCTGCAATTCTTCAGCCAATGCCAACTGACGTTTTTTGAGTGTTTCTAACAGTTCAGTCAGTGCATGCCCACTTTGCAAAGAGCGCAAATTTTTGGTATTCGGTGAAGAAATATTCACCGTAATGTAAGACGCGTAGTGATAAACTTTTTCCAGACAAATCAAATAATCGGACACAGCGTCTTCAACAGGTGTAGAGGCATTTTTTCCAATATTGATTCCCAGAATGCCTTTAAATTTTGCTGCTTTGACATTCTCAACCAATTTGTCTACCCCATCATTATTGAATCCCATACGGTTAATGATGGCTTTGGCTTGAGGAATACGGAAAAGACGTGGATGCGGGTTGCCTTCCTGTGGTTTTGGTGTAATGGTTCCAATTTCAATAAAACCAAATCCCAAAGCTGCCAAGGCATCGATATATGCACCATTTTTATCCAAACCTGCAGCCAACCCAACTGGATTAGGAAACTCAATCCCCATACAAGTGACTGGTTTTGACGCAACGGTTTGACGCATCGCACCCATTTTATGGGCAGCTTTAAGCATGGATAATGTGAGTTCATGTGCACGCTCTGGTGCTAAAGAAAACAACAAAGGGCGAGCAAGTGAATACAACATAGCTATAAAAGTCTACTGCTTTTTAAGTTGCCACATTATAGGCACAGTATGCCGAAAAGGCTATGCTTGAACTGTGTTTATTTTCAGTACTTATTGCACCGTCGCTGTTAATTTAATCTGCGTGCCATCTTTCACCAGTTCCATCTTTTCCAAGCTGACGCCCATCTGCGCAATTTGAGTCAGAAAGTTTGCCAGAACAGCGTAATTTTGATGTTGCGCAACAATTTGAAACTGCTCACCAACCTGCTGAGAGGCAACAGAAAGCCCTTGCTGCTGTGCAACACGTTGAATTTTATCTGCCGTAGTTAATGCCAAATCATCCGCTGGCTTCATGGTGACAACATTACTTTGCATCCACACCACAAGATCTTTCATTTCATTTAAACGCAACTGCTGTTTTTCTGCAGCTTTATGGGTATACCACAAGGCCGCACCAACCGCGGCAACAATCACAAAAATCGTTGTAAAAACAACCATGATGCGTTCGCGTGCTGACATTTTTTCCAAGTTGTCAGTCATCTTTTCAGACCAAGTGTCTAAGCGGTTTTGAAAGTTTTCCATCGTTTTCATCATTGTATTTTCACTAAACCGACCACAGTTGCACCCTGTGTCTGTATATTACCCAGTTCCGCCTTGAAACCCTGTTGGTTTAATTGCTTTACCAAAGTCTGCAATGCTTCCGAACTCTTTGCAACCAAATCCATGTTTAAAACGGAAGTTTCATAATTAACCCGATTGGCTATAATCTGATGTTGCATCAAAATTGGTCCAACACGACTGAGCAATTGCAATGCCTGTGTATTCGCACCCTGACTGAGTTCCAGTTTGTTTTTAAACTGACGTTGTACAGATTCTTCTGTGATCCGCTGTTCATTGGGAAACCATTTTTTATATTGATCTACTGCAATCAATGCCGTTTGATCAGCAACTTTTTTCAGCTTAAACCAGCGTAATGTATCGTAACTCAGTTGTGCAACAACCAAAGCCGCCACTAAAACTGCACAAGCTTGCCAATAACGAGATATTCCCTCATTTGCCTGTTTGGCTTTAGGCAGGACATTAAATGGATGCTGCTTCGCCTTTTTGATTTCCGTAAACTGATAATTAAATGGCTCACGCTGTTCAGTTGTTGCTACAGCAAATAAACTGGTCGCTTGTGCGTCGGTCAGGGAACTATATAAAAAAGTTTTTTCTCGATCCGCAAAATCCAGATACAAACCAAGATCATCGATCGAATTGCCGAGAAACTCACTCTCACGCACCAGCAATTGTCCATTGATATTGGCTAAAACCACCTGCCCACTTTCAGGAATGGGCAACATTAAAAAGTCCGGCAATAAAGCGACGATCTTTAAAGGAACCAAAGACAATGAATGTTGCATCGTGGTAATCGTGTGTTGATTCACCCCCAATACTGAAACTTGCTCTGGTTGCTGAAAGTGCGAAAAGACTTTCATTTGGTCAATCGGTAAAATGACGTACTCTTCCAGCAAATACTTAACACCATCTGCACCCAACTGTTTATATTGAGTCTTGCTAAATTTTTGCTGAAGAATCTGCACTTCACGACTTGGAAAGAAAACAACCGCTTCTTCGCCCTGGTAAAGTTTAATATCTTGTATTAATTGTTCTAGGCTCGAAGATGTGGTCCAATCACTTCCTCGAGACGATTGCCAAACCCCATTGGCTTCAGGCATCCATAAGTACAACATTTATCGTTTTCTGCCGTGTGTTCTTTTAACAATGCTTTTATACAGTTGGAATAAAGGCTTTATTTTGAGTCGATAGACCATTTGCGATGACTGTTTGCTCATAGACCCGAGCTTCTGCCAAGGCAAAGGGATTAAAATGCTCATGTGTCAGTTGTTCTGCAATATGCCCAACCACATTCATATGACATACCACCACAATACGTTCAAATGGTAATTGTGACAACCATTCAATTGCTAATTTTGCATCATCTTCAGGCTTAATTTTGTCACAGACCAATACCGATATCTCTGGAAAATAAGCCTGTATATGGGACAATGTTTCCTGCGCCCTCAATAATGTACTCACAACAAACACATCTGGGCGTACTGTTTCTTTCAAAAATTGTGCTGTTTGTTCCGCTTGTAAATGTCCACGTTCTGTTAAAGGACGTTTACTGTCCACACCATTGATTGCTGGGGCTGCTTCACCATGACGCACCAAAGTCAGTTGCATAAGATTTCCTTTTGAATACTGCACTGATTATAACGAGGCTTTGTTACAGATCTATCTCTAAATCCCAAATTATAAGGAATTAAACCTCATTATGAGGCAACACAAATTCCACATCACTTCGATGTCCATTTTTCATCAATGAAACAGCGATATTAAGGGGTGGCGCCCCTTCGAAAATGACTTCATAGAGCGCTGTGGTTATCGGCATATAGACATCCAGCTCTTTAGCGCGTGCATTGACCTGTACAATGGTATTGATCCCTTCTGCTGTTTGTCCCAATTCCTTTGTCGCTTGTTCAAGTGTTTTTCCGGACCCTAAGGCAAAACCAACTTGATAATTCCGACTCAATGGACTATTGCAGGTTGCAAATAAATCCCCAACCCCAGACAAACCAAGAAACGTCAATGGATTAGCACCCAGTTTAACAGCAAATCGACTCATTTCAGCCAATGCACGTGTAAGAATCATACTTCGTGTATTTTCACCCACTTTGTACGCTACTGCCATCCCCATGGCCACTGCATAAATATTTTTCAATGCACCACCCAGCTCGACACCATGCACATCATCACTGCCAAAAACCCGAAACAATGCGCTATGCAAAGCCTGTTGTACTGCATAACGAACCAGTTCACTGTCACTTGCGATGACTGTACCTGCAGGTTGTCCAGCCACAATCTCTTTGGCCAAGTTTGGACCCGAAAGTACACCATAAGGCACTTCAGGCAGTTCTTCACGAATAATATCACTCATAAAACTAAAACTTTTGGCTTCAATTCCTTTGGTCAAAGACACTACAGCTTGTGCACTAATGAATGGCTTGATCTGACGCAACACATCTCGAAAAGAATGACTGGGAATGGCAACCAGAATAATGTCACGGTCACGCACGGCTTTTTCCAAATTCGACTCAGCACGAAGACCTGCTTCTAATTGAAAGTCGGGAAGATAGCGCTTATTGATATGTGTAGTATTGATTTCATTCGCGATGGCTTCGTCACGAATCCAGATCATGGTATCACAACCATTGCGTACTGCCGTGTTCGCCATTGCGGTACCAAAACTGCCGCCCCCCAATACCGTCACACGCAATGCTGTCTTTTGATCCAATACTACGGGTTCAATTAAATCTTTAAATCGTAAATCCGACATTATTATTATCCTAAAAACTTATCCTGAATATTACATGTGAGCGTTTAACGAGTTTTCAGACTTGAGCTCTCGTTATTTTGTGATTAATCCTGCCAAAAATGAACATATGCTTGCGTGTCATTTTCGGGACGCGGCGCAATTTCTTTTGCTGCTGTCCCCACGTAAACAATACCTGAAATTAAATCACGATCTGCCAAACCCAATGCGGACTTTAAGTGTTTGGATTCAACCACTGCCCCACTACGCCACATCGTTGCAAAACCTTGAGCCTGTAAAGACAACAAAAAATTTTGAATCGCTGCACCACTGCTTAATGTTTGCTCAAAGAATGGAACTTTGGGATGATCTTGAAATTTAGTCACAGCCAAAACCAAAATCGGTGCGCGAAACGGGTGATGTTTGACCCTTTCAATTTGAGCTGGGTCAGTTTCCCCTAAATCCGCAATAGATTGAGCCAACAATTCTCCAAACGCCTCACGTTGTTGACCTTCAACCACAATAAATTGTGTTGGTTTTAAACGATGATGGTCTGGTGCGGCAAGTGCTGCCTGAAATGCAATATTCAGTTGCTGATGTGATGGCGCAGGCTCAATCAATTGACCAATGGATTGACGTTTGTGGATATTGTCATGTACTGCTTTGAAATTTAAATCTGACATTGACCTAGCTGTAATCTATTTAAATGGACTGTTTGTAAGATTAGCATACTCTAAAATCATTAGGCTATCTCGGCAAAAATTTACTCAACAGCTATGTCAAATTTTCAAAGAAAACGCTCAAGCTGGATTTTATTTCTGAAAATTATCATGTTCAACCAATAGCCGCTTTTATCAATAAGACCAATAAAAACTGCAAAAATTATACATGTTTTTCAATATTTAGCACATATTCTATGTTCAAATCATGGCTAATTAAAAAATTCTTTTATTTCCTCAACGATAATTTGGAGTCATTATGAATAAATTAACAGCGCTTTCGCTCCTAGCCAGTTCTGCACTATTTCTAAGCGCATGTGCATCCAACCCAACTCAAACATTAGCCATTCAAAAAGCCGACAATCAATATGAAGTCACAGGCTTAGGTAAAGATCAAATTACTGCAAAAAACAATGCCATTGTTGCTGCCAACAAAACTTGTGGCAAAAAAGCCGCACCCGTCTTAATCAATGAAAAAACTGAATATCATGGTACTTTAAATGGTGTGGTCGATGAACAGACTGGCAAAATGATCACTGCTGCAGCTGGTGTGATCGGTTCTGTCATGGGTAAAAACTACGGAATCGAAAAAGATACCGACTACCAAACCACTTTAACGTTTAGCTGTAAAGCCAATTAATCTGATGATTTCAATTAAAAATCCCACTTAATCAAACTTCTAAATTATTGGGACAGTTCATTAAGTGGGATTTTTAGTTTGATCTGTATCG
Organism: Acinetobacter sp. Res13-Abat-PEC15-P4-01; assembly: GCF_015676285.1. Lineage (NCBI taxonomy): Bacteria > Pseudomonadati > Pseudomonadota > Gammaproteobacteria > Moraxellales > Moraxellaceae > Acinetobacter > Acinetobacter sp. Res13-Abat-PEC15-P4-01. The sequence goes on from NZ_JADAIN010000017.1 coordinate 40,912, forward strand.
ATTGAATTTAAACGCTCAACAATAACCTTCCAAGCGCGTCAAAGGTAATTTCTGCCCAATGGCCTTTTCAATCGTCGGTAAATTAAAGGCATCGTCTTCTGACAAGAAACTGATACTGACCCCCTGAGTTCCTGCACGCCCTGTACGCCCAATACGATGTACATAATCATCAGACTGTTCAGGGAGGGTGAAATTGATCACATGCGATACACCATCAACATGAATACCACGACCAGCAACATCTGTTGCGATCATAATATTATGTTTACCATTTTTAAATTGATCCAACATTTTCAAACGCTTATCTTGCGCAATCTCGCCAGAAAGCATGACCACTTTATAACCATCCGCCTTTAAATGATCATACAATTTACGGACCTGATCACGACGATTGGCAAAAATCATTACTTTTTCAATCGGTTCATCCGTTAAAATTTCACGCAATAACTTATATTTGTCTTTCTTTTCGACGACATAAACGCGTTGTTCTACATCCGCATTGGTTTTCTTTTCTGGTTCGATTTCTACGGTGACAGGTTCGAAAAGCCATTGCTGTGCAAGATTAAGCACATCATAACTGAAAGTAGCTGAAAACATTAAAGTTTGACGCTGTTCTTTACGAGGAGAGAAACGTACAATACGTTTTACGGAAGGGATAAAGCCCATATCCAATAAACGGTCAGCTTCATCAATAACCAAAAACTCGATTTGATCTAACCAAATTTCCTTCTGTTCAGTAAAATCAATTAAACGACCAGGTGTCGCGACTAAAATATCAACAAAGCCTTGATCCAACTGCTTTCTCTGCTTGTCAAAATCTACACCGCCCACCAACGTGACGACATTTAAATTGCTATATTTCACCAAATCCTTGGCGTCATTTTCAATTTGAATCGCCAACTCTCGTGTCGGAGCAAGAATCAAAGCGCGCGGCTCTCCGCGATAGCGTTGCGTCTGAATCGGATTGTTAAGTAAATCATTAATAATACTGACTAAAAATGCAGCGGTTTTTCCCGTACCAGTTTGAGCACGCCCGATTGCATCATGTCCTGCCAAAGTATATTTCAATACTTTCTGTTGGATGGGGGTCATTTCTTTAAACCCTAAAGCATCAATCGCTTGTTTAAGTTGCGGATGTAAATTAAGGGTTTCGAAACCTGATGACATAAATACGAGCTCTAACTGTAGACACTTTCAATTGTGCCCATTATAAACAAAAAACGCCCCAATTTATAAGAAATTGGAGCGCCACTTAAATTTTTAAAAATTTAAGATTAGTCTAAAGGCTGAACTTCTTCAGCTTGAAAACCTTTTTGACCTTGTACAACGCTGAATTCAACACGCTGACCGTCACGAAGTGAACGATGACCTTCACCTTGAATAGCACGGAAATGAACGAAAACGTCATCACCGCCTGCGCGTTGGATAAAGCCGAAGCCTTTAGTGTCGTTGAACCATTTAACTACGCCTTGTTCACGAGCTGTCATAAGTTAATCCTCAGTTATTAAGAAAAGGGACCACCCGGTGTTGCAAACAGCAGAGCAAACAAAGTTTTAAAATATTTTGTAATTTCAAAGCTTGTAATCATTCTGTAAAACTATTAACAAAATCCCGGTTACATCCATTTGTAATAGGGTTCAAAACAACAATTGTTTCTGATAAATCCTAAATACGCAACGAGCTTAACATGGGTTTATGACAATTAATAGAATTTTTTTTGATAATTATTTTCGATATCAAGCTTATTTTTTATACACCTTGAATATTATATTTTATCAACGCAAGAATATTGCAAATTGTGTTGGGTAGTTCTAAGAAACTTGCTAAAATATTACGTCTTTAACAGTGTTATATTTTTGCCATAAAATGAATAAAACTTTAGGTCAGACACCTATTGATACAAATCCAACCGAAATTGACAGTATGGGCAAACCTTGCCCAATGCCTTTGTTAATGTTGAAACGTGAATTAAAAAAAGCTGTGCCACAGCAAATGTTCTTGTTAAAGTCATCTGATCCACACAGTAAGATCGACATTTCCCGTTACTGTGAAATGCATCAGCTTGACTGCCAATTGACTCAAGTATCTGAGCATGAATTTCATTACTTAATTGAATCTTAATTATTTTCAATTAAAATTTATTTTTGCAAATTTGCATATATGTTTACATTTCTATACCCAAATTTTCTTACTTATGTACAATATTCGAATTAAGATGAATGCATTAGTAATACGACCAAATTCCTATAAGGAGAACTCATGAGTGACAGCAGCAATCAGTTGATGCCCCTGTCCTTATCTGCACCAGGTGTTAACTTAGGTGCTTATATCAGCACCGTAAATCAGATTCCCATCTTGACAGCTGAGCAAGAAAAAGAGTTGGCTGATCGTTATTTCTATGATCAAGATTTAGATGCTGCAAAAATGTTAGTGATGTCTCACTTACGTTTCGTAGTTCATATCGCCCGTAGTTATGCAGGTTATGGCTTACCGCAGGGTGACTTAATTCAAGAAGGCAATCTCGGTTTAATGAAGGCTGTTAAACGCTTTGACCCTAATATGGGGGTGCGTTTAGTCTCTTTTGCAGTGCACTGGATCAAGGCTGAGATTCATGAATATGTGATCCGCAACTGGCGAATTGTAAAAATCGCAACCACAAAAGCACAGCGTAAATTATTTTTTAATTTGCGTAGTCTCAAAAAATCGAGCAAAAAACTTACCCTTGAAGAAGCACAATCGATTGCCAAGGACTTGAACGTTACACCAGAGCAAGTCTTGGAAATGGAAGGTCGCTTGACTGCTTACGATGCAGCTTTTGAAGCTCAAGGTGATGATGACGATGAGGGCTCAACCCATGTTGCCCCTGCCCTATATCTAGAAGACAATCGTTACGATCCTGCGCGCTTAGTTGAAGAAGAAGATTACGAAGAACAAAGCACCTCCGCTTTGCATGATGCAATGGAACAGTTGGACGACCGCTCAAGAAATATCTTGCAACGCCGTTGGTTAGATGATGATAAATCTACATTACACGAGTTAGCGGCAGAATATAATGTTTCAGCCGAGCGTATTCGCCAATTGGAAAAAAATGCCATGGATAAAATTAAGATTGCCATGTCATCCAACTAATTTCCATCTGTATATACATTGGTTTGAATAAAAGGGCGATCTGCCCTTTTATTTTACCTAGCGTTTTATTGAATCTCACATCTTCATAGATTTTGCCTTTAATCCGAGTTAAATTTTATGTTATGGTTATGCGCAAATTGATGCAGATGAATGGCTTATGTGGATTGCAATTTCAGCACTGAATTTAGCACTTGCAGTAATCTTAGGTGCATTTGGAGCACATGGCTTAAAAGCCCGAGCAACAGAAGCACAATTGGCTTGGTGGCAAACTGCAACGGATTATTTCTTCTATCATGCCCTGGGTTTATTGGCATTGGCAGTACTCAGTAAAGTCATTCCTCAACTTCCAATCAAAGCCAGTTTTTTGCTGATCCAGATTGGCATTCTATTTTTTTGCGGTTCATTATATATCATGGCACTCGGTTTACCGCGTGGCTTGGGTGCAATTACACCGATTGGCGGTGCACTGATGATCGCTGGCTGGCTGGTGCTTGCCTGGAATGCCTTAAAATACGCGAAATAAATCTGTTTTGATTTTTTTAAATCACAATTTGCGCAATCGAATGGAATGTCTATGCAAATTTTCTTAAATGGTGAGCCCCAAGAAACCTCTTGCCAAAATCTTCTACAACTGGTTCAAGAACTTTCGCTGGAAGGTAAACGCTTTGCAGTTGAAATGAATGAAATGATTATTTCCAAAAGCAAACTTGAACTCACCCCTATTGCTGAAAAAGACCGTATTGAAATCATTCATGCGGTTGGTGGCGGCTAATTTGGAGCTCTCCCATGCTAGATTTACCTATTGAAAACTCTCCACTGATAATTGGCTCACGCACTTTCCAGTCTCGTCTTCTTGTCGGTACCGGCAAATATAAAGACTTGCAGGAAACAGATTTAGCCATCCAAGCCAGTGGTGCCGAAATTGTCACCGTTGCAATTCGACGTGTAAATATTGGGCAGAATCCAGATCAACCTAATTTGCTGTCGGTGATCCCGCCTGAAAAATATACGATCCTTCCCAATACTGCAGGTTGTTTTGATGCCAATAGTGCTGTACGTACCTGTATGTTGGCTCGCGAACTGTTAGATGGGCATAACTTGGTTAAACTAGAGGTTTTAGGTGATGAGAAAACTCTTTACCCTAACGTAACTGCAACACTGGAAGCTGCGCGCACATTGATTGAGGATGGTTTTGAAGTGATGGTTTACACATCGGATGATCCTATTGTGGCCCAAGAGCTTGAAAGCATGGGCTGTGTTGCGATTATGCCTTTGGGTAGTCTGATTGGTTCCGGTCTTGGAATTTTAAATCCACATACCATTTCCATCATCAAAGAAAATGCGAAGGTTCCAGTATTGGTTGATGCCGGTGTCGGTACGGCAAGTGATGCAGCAATTGCAATGGAATTGGGTTGTGATGGTGTTTTGATGAATACGGCAATTGCTGCCGCACAAAATCCCATTTTGATGGCTTCAGCAATGAAAAAAGCTGTCGAAGCAGGTCGTGAAGCTTATCTAGCAGGTCGTATGCCACGTAAACGCATGGCAAATGCAAGTTCACCTGAGACAGGTTATTTCTTTAAATAGCTGCCATCGAATCGCTTCTTGATGATTCACTGAAAGACTCAAATTACCTAACTGTATTTTTCGAAATTCTGTTAGGCTTAAATATCTTAGGGTCTGTTGACATTTCATAAATGCTTTGTGTTGTCGCAAACATTGAGGAACTGTCAACAGACCTTAATAAATCAATTGAGAAAAAACATGTTTAAAATAATAAATACCAGTCTTTTTCTTATCGCCTGTTCACCCATCATGAGTTTTGCAAATCAGCCATCGGATGCTTTAAAAAAATTTGTACCACACGATTGGGAAATACTCAGCCAAGCCAAAGGTGATTTGAATCAGGACGGGAAAACCGACATTGCACTGCTGATTCAACCCAAAAACAAACATCAACACAACCGTAAGCTTTTGGTTCTATTCGATAAAGATCAACGACCGCAACTCAAATTCAGTCAACACATTCCAAACTGGACCTACCATGCAAGTGAACCGTGTACCGACGATGCTTTGAATGATTCCTCATTGAGGATAAACCATCAACGTTTAGAATTAATATTCAGTAGCATGTCATCATGTAGTAATACCTATGGTTTAATCACGACATACCGTTTTAAATTAAACAATAGCCACTTCCATTTAATTGGTTATGACTCATTTTATCTAGATAAAATTAATGGTAAACAAGACGAAATTAGTATTAACTTTCTGACGCACAAAGCCAAACTAAGCACGACTGCAAATATTTTCGCTGAAGTTGACACACCGCCTGAAGTGATTTGGAAAACAGTCAAGTCAGCAAAAAGCTATACTCTGGAAAATATTCCTTGGGAGAATGAAGCGTTAATGCTCAACTTTAGTGTTCAGTGGATTGGAGAAAAACAATGAAGAATAAATTACCGCTAATTTTATTTTGCATGCTAGCAACATGTTCAGCTCTTCTTTGGGCTGATACTCAAACAAGCTATCAATCCTTTGTTCCTCAAAACTGGAAAGTACTTAGCAGAGCACAAGGCGACTTAAATGGTGATCAGCAGCCAGATCTTGCCTTGATTATTGAGGATACTGATCCAAAAAATATTGTCAAAAATGATCGTTTAGGCAGTCCTCAGCTCAATTTAAACAATCGAAAATTATTGATTTTAATTAAATCCCCTCAAGGTTATCGCCTTGTAGCGAGTAATTCTACTTTACCTAGCGAAGGAGACCAAGAATCGCCCTGTCTTGCTGATCCTCTAGGCGAAGACAATTCACTCAGCATCAAAAATGGATTAGTACAAATCAACTTACATTATTGGCTCAGTTGTGGTTCTTGGTATGTAAGCAATCATCTTTTTACTTTCCGTTACCAAAACCAATCTTTTAAGTTGATAGGCTACGATGCTACTGACTTCCATCGCGCATCTGGTGAAATCAATGCGAAAAGTATCAATTTTTTAACAGGAAAAATCAAAAAAACTTCAGGTGGCAGTGCGTTTGAAAATCAAAAAACCACTCAGCAAGAATCTTGGTCAAAGTTAAAACAAAAATATACACTCACACTGGAACAAATTGACTTCAAGCATTATGGAGAATATGAATAAAATAGTTTTAAACCTGATCAAGCCCATATTAGATTGATGATCAAACTTCATTCATTGGATCTCTTCCATAAATCAAATATGATCATATTGAACACGCCATAGGGGTAATAAATAAAAGTTTCTTCTCTGTTAGAAAGAAGACTCGGATCAGGAGATTATATGCTGATTGATATTTAGAAAAAGGAATAATCAAAGAAAACTCTTATAAACTTCATGGGATCAAAATAATGTATGGTGAAAAATTATTCTATCTATTTTTTGCATTCATAAACTGCTCAAACTTGGTTATGGCAGATGCCATTGAAACCAAACTTCAGGCTTTCATTCCCAAAGGCTGGAAAATACTCAGCCAAGCTGAAGGTGACTTAAATAGCGATCAGCAGGCAGATCTGGTGTTGATTCTTGAAAACACTGACCCAAAAAATATTGTTAATGATGGCTCATATGATAAAAAACCAGAAAATTCAAGACTCAACCTAAATGCGCGCAAATTACTGGTTCTATTTAAAGATGATCAAACCTACCGCCAAATTGCCAGTAATGATTCACTGCCAAGTGAAAGCAACAGTGAAAAAAAATGCCTAATCGATCCTCTAATTGTAGACCACTCCCCCATCATCCAGAATGGATTACTTAAAATCTCTTTGAATTTTGGATTTCGTTGTGAATCATGGGAGGTTTTTAATAATGTATATACATTCCGTTATCAAAACCAAGTATTTAATCTGATTGGCTACGATTTACATTATTTTGATCTACCCTCAGGCAATAGTCGTAGTGAAAGTACTGATTTTTTAACAAGAAGATTCAGAAAAAGTTTAAGTACTCCTGAACTCGACCTTAAACATTCTCCACAACTATCACAGTCAAAATTAAAGAAAGCTGATTTGCTCAAACTTGAGCAAATTAACTTTGGGCTGTATGTCCACCGCTAGCTTCTCGCAAAGCAGGAAACAACTGTTTAATGAAAAGTGGTTTTACAACCCATGTGCTAAAATTCGAATTTTGATTTCAGCCACATGGTCTTTGACTTCAAGCTGATATTTTTGCATATGTTCAGTATCTAGGTGAGCATTCAGATGCGCAATGCTTTCCCATTTTTCAAGCATTACAATCAAATCGGCATCCCGGGTTTGGTAGTTCACATCTACATTGGCATCCACCAAAAGCTGATAGTCATGACAGCCCTGTTCTTGCAGTACGGTTGGTGTAATTTTTTTAAAGGCTTGAATGATCTGTTCTTTATGTGAGCCATTCGGATGGGCATAAATTTCAGCAATAATTGTCAACATTTTATGTTCCTCAGCATTTTGAATCAGCTAATGATTTGCACAACTTAAGCAAAAAGTCGATGCAAATGATCACGATATTGCTGCTCATATTGCCTAACTTGGGGTGCTTTAATCACATCATTCACAATAAAAGTATCTAGACTGTGCATGCCTAAAAATTGATTGGCTTTATGGAAAGATAAATAAACACCATCTACACCCACACCATGGAAAAATTGTTCTGGATCATCAAATGCATCTATAGGTGCATTCCATGTCAGTGACAACATATATTTTTTGTCGTGAATCAATCCACCTGAACCATATTTTTTTGACACATCAGAACGTGTACGACCATCATTGGCATATAAGCTCCCATGACCTGTTGTGAATACATCATCGATATATTTTTTCATTGTCCACGGCGCACCCATCCACCAACCTGGCATTTGGTAAATCACTGTATCTGCCCAAAGGTATTTTTCTACTTCTTCCTGAGCATCGTAGCTTGCGTCTGTACGAGTCACTTTCACAGTATGTCCTAAATCTGAAAGTACCTGTTCAGCCAAAGCGGTTAAAGTATCGTTCAGCTCACCATTTGAATGTGCAAACTGTTTCGCGCCATTTACAATCAGAATATTACTCATTACTCACCTGTGTATCGTCAATGTTTTAAACCTATGGCGTCACTATAGTGATAATTTTTAGTGTAAAAAATGCATGAATAAGCAAAATATTATTGACTAAAAGTCAATAATAACCTTAAACAAATGATTGAAGTATCTAAGCGAAATCGATAGGAATTAATCAAGCATAAAAAAACACCCGAAGGTGTCTTTTTTAAATGATTTTTGCGTCAAGGAATCAACCCTTCATCTCGCATTGCAATCTGTACAGATTGACGTTCAGCCACTTTATTGCGTAAAGCTACAATATTGGTAAACGGCGTTAAATCATGGTGAATAGAGTTCGACCAGTTGGTCAGCACAAATAAATACGCATCTGCCGGACCAAAACGGTCATTGACCAAATAATCATATTCAGATTCAGCGAGGTAATCATCGATATATTTCAACATCTTATCTAATGTTGCATAACCACGTACTTTTTCATCTTCGGTGATTGCTGGATCAAAAAATACTGCATATTCATCATGTAGTTCTGAATTTAGATAACCTAGCCATTCCAATACTTTGGCACGCCCCAAACCAGATGGTGGGATCAAATCTTGTTTTGGATCATGTTGAGCAATAAAAGGAAGAACCGCGACATTCTCAGTCAAAATCAAACCTGGATTAATTTCTAAAGCTGGAACATAACCTTTTGGATTAATTTCGTAATAATCAGCACCCTTTTCTGTCTTATGCGTTTTTAAATCAACACGTTCTAGATCAAAATCAACATTAATTTCATTCAATAGAATATGAGCTGCTAAAGAACATGCACCTGGTGAATAATATAACTTCATATCTAATCCTTGTTATATGACTGTTTAAGTTGTAAATGGCTTTATTGGCAATTTCAAGTTAAGAAACATAAAAATTTGCAAATCTGCTTGAATTTATAAAAGTGCTACAACTTGAATATTCAGCAAAACGAAGACTTTTTCAAGTCAAACTTGGCTGCATTTTCACTAAAAGATGTTTTAACATACGCATCTTTAAAGAATGATGAAAGGTTTGTAGTGATTAGTCTAAAAAAAGCAGAATGGTTGTCCAATATTCGTACAGATGTAATGGCTGGATTAGTCGTTGGCTTAGCACTTATTCCTGAATCTATTGCTTTTTCTGCAATTGCGGGTGTCGATCCTCAAGTTGGTCTGTATGCTTCATTCTGTATCGCTGTCACTATTGCTTTTTTTGGTGGTCGCACAGCCATGATTTCAGCCGCAACAGGCGCTATGGCATTGCTGATGGTAACTTTGGTGAAAGATCATGGTCTACAATATTTATTTGCTACCACAATCCTGACTGGCACCATTCAAATACTTGCAGGGTATTTGAAAGTCGCAAAATTAATGCGCTTTGTTTCTCAGTCTGTGGTGTATGGATTTGCGAATGCACTGGCAATTTTAATTTTTGTCGCACAAATTCCCGAATTACAACGGATGGATTTGACCGCCTATCTATTTGTTGGATTAGGACTGCTTGTTGTCTATTTATTTCCGTATATTCCAAAAATTGGCAGACTGATTCCCTCACCTTTAGTATGCATCATTGTTCTGAGTTTGATCGCAATGCTGTTCAATACAGATATGCGTACCGTAAGCGATTTAGGTAAATTCCCCGATACATTACCCATTTTCCTTATTCCTGAAGTTCCTCTCAACCTTAATACTCTAAAAATCATTTTTCCTTATGCAGTCACTTTGGCAACTGTCGGTTTACTTGAAACCATGATGACGACCACCATTGTCAATGAAGTCACGCAATCTGAAGGGGACCGTCATAAAGAATGTCGTGGTCAAGGTATTGCCAATATAGTCAGTGGATGTATGGGCGGTATGGCAGGTTGCGCAATGATTGGACAATCGATTATCAATGTTGCTTCAGGTGCACGCACACGTCTGTCCACACTGGTCGCTGGAGTATTTTTGCTGTGTTTGGTGGTCTTTCTAAAAGATTGGCTGGCTTATATTCCAATGGCTGCTTTGGTGGCAATTATGATTATGGTGGCATTCACAACTTTTAATTGGGATTCGGTCAAAAACTTTTCCAAACATTCGAAACAAAGCAATATGGTCATGCTTACAGTGGTTGTCATTGTGCTGATGACCCATAACCTGGCATTAGGCGTACTGGTTGGCGTTTTATTATCTGCGCTGTTCTTGGTGAATAAACTTGAAAGTGAAGTACGAGTGCGTTCTGAACTGTTGAATCGTACACGCCACTATTATATTTATGGACAAATCTTTTTTAACAGTGCAGAAAAGTTTTTTCAGTTTTTTAATTTTCATGAAACAACAGAAAAAGTCATCATTGATTTAACCCATGCGCATATTTGGGATATCACCTCGGTCAATATGTTAAAGCAGGTACAGAATAAATTTCTACACAATAATATTCAAGTTGAAGTGATTGGTATGAATGAAGCAAGCCGTATGCTTGTAGATCAATTCAGTCCATCAGCTGAAAGCACAATTTCATGATTTGAGGAACGGCATAGCGCATGAGGTTTTGTCTCTTCATTTCTGGTAAATCACCTGATTGAAATTTAAACGGCATCAGCTTAGGTGATATGCTGTTTATTTCATCCACTTATTTTATAAAAAACTCAAATTTTCATGTTTAAACCGTAAAAATACCTATTATCAGGTATAGCGCAGTATCTAAATATCTGAAAAACTAGATACATTAAAGCATCAACGAGCTTTTTGACATCATGAACAATGAGTTAAGTTTACCTGTACCTGTCATCATTGTAGAGGATGAACCGCTTATACAAAAAAGACTGGCTGACATATTGGTGAATATTGGGTATTCAACATCAGATTTAGCTTTTGCCCAAAGTCTAGCACAAGCCAAAGAATTACTTGAAACGCATTCTGCATCTTTTGCCTTGGTTGACTTGGGACTTCCTGACGGAAATGGAATTGAATTTATAGAAATTTTAAAAAACTATGATCCAACCATCACGGTTTTAGTAATCTCGGCATGGAGTACTGAAGATGCTATTCTCAATGCATTAAGTGCAGGTGCAACAGGATATGTGCTTAAAGAACGGGATGATATTGAAGTCGCGCTTTCAATCAGAAGTGTTTTACGGGGCGGCGCACCTATTGATCCATTTATTGCCCAAAAAATTTTAAAACAATTACACTTCAATGAAAAAAACAATGGAAATAGATTTATAAACAACCAAAAATCGATTGAAAATGAAAGTATTTTGTCGAAAAGAGAGCTTGGAATTTTAGAGCTGGTTTCACAAGGCTTAAGCAATAAGGAAATTGCGGATCAACTCAATTTATCTCGCTATACCGTTGAATCTCATATTAAACATATTTATCGGAAACTTGCGGTATGCAACAGAGCAAAAGCCATCGATACAGCACGCAACATGGGATTACTCGATTAATCCTCAATATTATGGGTTTTCTGTATTTGCTTTTAGCGACTCTGCAAACTGCATCTTTTGCTCAAGCAGATCTGTTAAATCAAAGCCTTGAGGCTGATGCGCGCTGCCATTTTCAAATTCTCAATATACAGGTTACTCAAGCGAAGGCAAATCAGCCGGAACGTGTTCCTCAATCTGGATGGGAGCATGTTCAATTACCAGATGACTGGGAAAAACGTTGGCATGATTATACAGGTAGTGCTTGGTATAAAATTCAATGGCGTTATCAATGTAATCAAGACCATCAAGCCGTTGCACTTTTGATAGAACGTATCAATTTAGCCGGTGCGGTTTATAGTAATAATGAATTGTTATGGAAAGATAAGTCCCTCGTTGAGCCTTTATCAAGAAGTTGGAATATGCCGAGATATTGGGTCCTTCCTTCTTCCTCTTTTCAAAATCATCAAAATGAAGTTTTAGTCCGTGTTGTTGGTGTTTCGTCACAACATTCTGGCTTAGGCAAAATTCGATTCGGACGTGCAGATGATATTGTCAATCAACATGATCAACTGATTTTCGAACGGCGTACCTTATTTTTGGTCAATATTATCATCAGCTTTGTTCTTGGTACCATTGGCTTTACGATTTGGCTATTTAGGCGTGAAGAAAAAGCCTTTGGCTGGTTTGGCTTAACCTCATTTTTCTGGGTATTATTTGCTTTTAACATTCTATCGACTGTGCCGATTCCATTTACTGACACTTTATTCACAGCTCGACTTAATTTAGTTTTTTTAGCCGGTTATGTATATTGTCTATGTTTATTTGCATGGCGGGTTGCACTTCAACAATACACTTCTATAGAACGTTTGCTTTTAGCCAGCTTCATCATTTGCATCCTAGCATTACTGTTTACACCTGATCCATATTTGGACAAAATTCTACTGACTGTATTTCTTTATGCAGGTCTGGTGTTTATTTTTAACTGCCTACTTTTTCAATGGATTGCTTTAAAAAAACCCAAAGTCGACATTTTACTTTTAGCCTTTATTTTTCTGATTTATCTGGTGATTATCGTTCATGACCTCTATACCATGCTTAATCATGATGATCAGGATCTCTATTGGACACCATTCGCAGCACCCATCACGAGTTTGGCAATTTCATTTATTCTCGCTTATCGAATCTCACAGAATGTTTCTCGGATTGAAAAGTTTAATCAAACACTTGAAGAAACGGTTGAGACGGTAACTTTTCATTTGGAACAGTCTTTAGAGAAAAAGCACCAGCTACAAATCGATAATATGCGTTTACAAGAACGCTTGAACTTGTCACATGAACTGCATGATGGACTGGGTGGCTCAATTGTACGTTCAATGATTCTACTCGATCACAGTGAACATATTGAAAAGCAACAGGTCCTCTCGATGTTTAAACTTTTACGGAATGATCTCAGACAAGTGATTGATTCAGGTACAAGCTTAGGTGAGAAAGTTCCTGAAAATCCGATCATGTGGGTCGCACCTTTACGTCATCGTTTTGTTCAACTTTTCGAAGACATGGAAATTGAATCGACATGGATATTTGCTGAGAATTGGCTGCTAAAACCACCACCATTGATTTGTTTGACCTTGTCACGTGTGGCGGAAGAAGCTTTGACCAATATTATAAAACATAGCCAAGCTTCAGATGTCGAGGTTGCTCTGGTTGAAAATGAACGTCAACAATTGATTTTAACTATTCAGGACAATGGCATTGGCTTTGAAGTAGATCAAGTCCAGTCAGGGCTGCATGTTGGCTTACAAAGTATGCAGGTTCGCGTGAAACGGATTGGAGGGAGCTTTGAGATACATTCACAGCATGGATTTACTGTAATACGTGCCATCTTGCCTCTAAAAGATAAGAATGAACAGATTTGAACATCAAAAAGAGAAACTAGATCCCCAGTTTCTCTTTGTTTAAATCGTTTGAGCCTATTTCCGTTTAGAGCGTGCCAATACCGATGTTGCCGTCAATAACACCAAGCCAAGTAAAGACCACAGCCCCGTACTTCCCCCACTACTTTTAGCCCCTGTTGTAACGGAATCATTTAAGTCTAAATCTACAACAACGGGATCATGGTCAGAAGAACGGAATGCATCTGAACTGTAGAACGATGCAATTTGCTCATCTGTTTTAAACTCTTCGTTGTAATCAAGAGCTGTAGGTTCATCCGCATTGATATGCCATGCAAAAGTACGTTTAACCATTGGATATAAGTTGGCATCTGCAATGGCGTGATCTAAATTACCAGCACCACCATTCCCTGTTGCATCACTCGCAACACCAAAGACGTAACTATAAGCGAATTTACCTTGACCAATTTTTTCATCATTTAACAATACCTTATAGTTGGCTTTTTCAAAGGCTAAGATTGGATCTTCTTTGGCATAACTGTTCATATCTCCAACCAATAAATAATGAGGCTTTTCAGCTTTGGTCGGGTTGGTTGCAATCCATTGAATCAATTTTTGTACCGCAGTTACACGGGTAGGATTCCAGCATCCCTGTCCATCATTTTGGTTGGCTTCAGGTGATGCTTTATCATCAGGGCAACTGCCTTTAGATTTTAAATGGTTGGGTATAACGGTAAAGGTTTTTCCGCCAGTCACGGCTTGGAAGCTTTGTGCCATAGTGACACGGTTTTTTTGCGTCAAGTCATCATAAACCACGGGGTTACCCACAGTTTTTACACGCTTGCTGTTATAGATAATCGCAACAGCAATCACATCAGTACCTAACTTGTCCATATTTGGGGGAATGACATATTTCCAATCTGCACCCAAAGCTTTCGTCAGATAAGCCACGGCACTTTTATCACCATAACCATTGTTGGCGATTTCCATCAAACCATATACATCTGCATCAATGGTTTTAATCGCGTTGACGATTTTTGCATGTTGGCGGTTAAATTCTGAAACAGTGTTTGCACCACGATCAGGTTTAACGCCAATCAAAGGAGAATTGTCATAGTTCAAGACATTGAATGCAGCAACACGGACTTGCTTAGTGTCTTTAGCAGGAACATTTGCATTTCGAGGATTGGTGTCTTTGACAATTTCAGGTAAGGTTTTATTTTCAACCGGCTGGATACGCCACGCGTTAAAACGATATTCCAAAATCCCTTCAACATTCTTTAACTGATAACCTGTCCGTAAGGTATTGGCAGCATTAAAATTTACTGGAAGCCAAGGTGTTCTATTTTGATTATTATAACCATCATCTAAAATAATTTTTGATAACAGATTGGTTTTGGCTAGTGCAACTGCTTCTGCTGATTTTGCAGGATATAAGTTGGTCGGGATATATAAACGTCCCAGACTTAATGACAGCTGACCATAACGACCATAATCATAGTTTTCACTGACCGTTAAAGTTTGTGGCATTTTCACCAACATCCCTTGATAACGTTTAGGTGAATTACCAGTTGCATCTGTTAAACTTGAAAATGGAAGTTGCACCGGTGTTGCACTGACTAAGTTGGCAGCTTGATTATTACAGGTACCAATATTGTTACTGAGCTGATCAAGCTGTAACTGATTTTGATAAGTCGTTAAACGTCCCTTAAGAATCACTTCCTCACCCGCTTTTCCGCCAGTGACTGGACTTCCAGCAGGAATATATACAAAAATTGCATTACTCAAATTCGCTTTGGCTTTTGTGTCAGGCGTTTGGATATAAAAACCTGAAAATCCATCCTGATAACGATAGTCGGCGGTAATGACCCCTCGAACGATGTACTGCTGATTCTGTGTAGCAGACTGCAAATCTGCAATAGGAGTATCAGCTGTGCTACAACTCAAAGCATTTCCTGTTGGCGGGGTTGTTGTGTCTGCACCTAAATAGGTATTGAAGGCATTACGATCTGACCATTTTGTCCACTCGCTATCCAAGTCGAAGGCGCTATCGGGATCTACTGAACTCACATCATTTTTATTTTTTATTCTGCTTAGGCTATTTTGATAACTGGTAATCGTTGTTCCCCAACCTCCACTTGCTGGACGTTCACCAATACGCCCAAAACGATCGACTGGAGTTCCTTTATATAAAAGAACCAATGCATCATCACCATTGAATGTCAAACCAGCGACTTGATTTACCTTAGTTCCAATTTCTGCTTGTAATTCACTGCGACCCAAAATAAATTTTGCTTTGCCGGCGAGATTTCCCTGTAAGGCAAATGTTGCTGATTTGCTCGTTACCCCATTGGTGTATTGCTGAATTTCATAATCCGCGAGATTAACTGCTGTTGCATCTGGATTATAAATTTCTAATCCTTTTTTATTGGCAGCACCATCGATATATTGACTAAACATCAATTGTGCATGGCTTGAAAATGAACAACCCAATAAAGCAAGGCTTAAACATAGAGTATGTGGTTTTAAAATTTGCATGATTTTTAACATTTGTTGAAATTTACAGCAGATTAATTTTTATTAATGACAATATCGTGAATTCAGATCATCCGATTGCAAGCTTTTGACTCGGAATGGGTGATCAAATATTACAGCAACTTAAAATAGAGTGCTGAAATATTTGAATTTCAGATGGTTTTGCAGAAAAAAGCACCCTTTCGGGTGCAAGAGCATGGAACTTTAATAAAAATATGATGGATCGAAAATTAAATCATTCACTGCATTTGCTGTAATTTAGCCACTTCTTGTTGCTTGAGTAGATTACGCTGAATCTTTCCACTGGAAGTTTTTGGCAAGTTTGCGACAAATTCAATTTCACGTGGGTATGAATGTTTGGATAGACGTGATCGAACGTAGTTTTGTAATTTAACATTTAATTCATCTGAGGCTAAAAATTGCGGCTTGAGTACAATAAAAGCTTTAACGATTTCTGTTCGTTCTGGATCAGGCTTTCCAATAACTGCTGATTCTAAAACTTCGCTGCATTCAAGTAGTGTACTTTCTACATCAAAGGGTCCAACACGATAGCCTGACGTTGTAATGACATCGTCTGCACGCCCAATAAAATCAATTCCGCCTAACTCATTGAGTCGAACTGTATCACCTGTTAAATAATACTTCCCGACAAAAGATTTGCGGTTATTTCCGCCATACCCTTTAAACCAGGTGAGTGGTGATTTTTCAAAATCAATTGCCAAAGTTCCTATTTCTCCAGGCTCCACCTCTTTGTGGTCTTGATTTAAAACTGCAAAACGATGTCCAGGATTTGCAAAACCCGCAGAACCTACCTTGACGGGGTGAGATAATGCATGATGATTACCGATCACCATACCCAATTCTGTTTGTCCATATTGATCATATATGTTGACGCCAAGATCATGATTAAACCAATGGATTACTTCAGGCGTTAAAGGCTCTCCCGCACTGCTGACTACACGTAAATGGTCTTTGATTGGAGCATCAAATTTTTCTTTAAAACCAAAGAACATACGAAAAGCTGTGGGAGATCCAGTCAAATTACTGACTTTGTACTTTGCAATAATTTCCAATGCATGGTCTACACTGAAGGCATGTTCATCCATGATAATGCTGTGTCCCAATCCCAATGGTCCGGTGATACCATAATATAAGCCATATGCCCACCCCGGATCCGCCAGATTCCAAAACGAGTCTTCTTCACGTAGATCAACGGCATGACGCATATATTCTTTAAATGCTAAAACAGCTTTGAGAGGCACAGGAACTGACTTGGCTAAACCCGTGGTTCCTGAAGTAAACATCATTAAGAAATCATCTTCAAAACTTAACATAACCGGATGATGTACTGCTGATTGCTTGGTCAACTCCCCCCAAAAATCAGCTTCTTTACTCTGACTAGAATCAGAGGCATGAACGGTCAGAATATGAGGTAATTCAATTTGATCCAATTTGCTACGTTGTTCTTGATTGGTGACCATTAACTGCGTATTGGCAGCTGTAATACGATGTTCAATTGCTTTAGATTCAAAAGCAGTAAACAAAGGTTGATAGATTGCGCCAATTCGCCATGTGGCCAAAATGGTAATAAGTAATTCAGGCGTACGTGGCAATAATCCAGCAATACAATCTCCAGAATTTAAACCAATTGATTGGAAATAATTTGCCAACTGTCCAGAAGCCTCTGCAAGCTGCTCAAATGCCCATTGTGCTGATTCGCCATTTTTTCCTTCCCAGATCAAAGCAACTTTATTTAAACCAACAAAACGCCCACAACACTCTTCATAGGCATTCATCGACTCTGGGTTTCCAACCAATTGTTCATTGATCAACTTGGCATAATCAAATTCCAGATAAGCCTGTTCCAGTGTTTTCATGTCAATATCCTTGTCTTTGTCAACACACCATCTCGATGTGCAATTCCATATCTGCGTTCTAGCTTTTATTGAACTGCTAAATCATTCAGCATCTGTTCCCGTGCTAATAGATAAACATGATTAGAATTCATACACAATTTCCAAATACCTCAATTCTGCTGCGGTATTTGGACATGTATAACGGTGCAAAAAAACCAATAAAAAGACCAGCATGACGCTGGCCTCTCGATCAATTTGATAGCATCTTTCAGCTTTGCATCATTCAGTTACGGCGCGTGCAATCACTAAACGTTGAATATCGGATGCTCCTTCATAAATCTGACTGACACGAACGTCTCGATAAATCCGTTCAACAGGAAAGTCAGAAACATAGCCATAGCCACCATGTATCTGTATGGCATCAGAACAGACTTTTTCTGCAATTTCCGAGGCAAAAAGTTTTGCCATCGATGCCTCTTTTAAACAAGGCAAACCCGCATCTTTCAAACTTGCAGCATGGTAAATCAACTGACGTGCTGCCTCGATTTGAGTTGCCATGTCGGCAAGACGAAATGCCACAGCTTGGTGCTGAACCAGTTCTACACCGAAAGCTTTACGTTGACTGGCGTATTCAACGGCAGCTTCTAATGCAGCACGAGCCATACCTACACATTGCGATGCAATACCAATTCGTCCAGACTCTAAATTCGATAAGGCAATTTTGTAGCCTTCACCCTCATTGCCCAATAAGTTTTCAGCAGGAATTCGACAATTTTCAAAAACAATCGTCGCAGTATCTGAACAACGTTGCCCCATTTTGTCTTCAATGCGGGAAACGATATATCCCTTTGTATCAGTTGGAACTATAAAGCAAGAAATTCCCTTTTTGCCGGCTGTCTTATCTGTCATGGCGAACACAATTGCAACTTGTGCATTTTGTCCCGACGTAATGAACTGTTTGGTACCATTAATGACCCATGCATCGCCATCACGTTCAGCTTTACATAACAAAGCACCAGCATCTGAACCTGCCTGTGGCTCTGTTAAGCAAAAGCAACCAAGCCAGCGCCCTGTTGCCAAAGGAATTAAATAATCTTGTTTCTGCTGTACTGAACCATATTTTTGGATAATCCCACAAGGTAATGAGTTTTGTACACTGACTATCGTAGAAATTGCTCCATCACCTGCTGCGATTTCTTCAATCGCGACAACCAAAGACATATAGTCCAAACCAGCACCTCCCCATTGCTCGGATACGGTCATTCCCAATGCTCCCAAATCTCCCAATGCTGCTAATTGCGCTTTCGGAAATTGTGAATGCTTATCTCGCTCAGCAGCCGTTGGCTTGAGCTCATTTTGAGCATAATTGCGCATCATTTCCTGAACCATCTTTTGATCATCATTGAGTATCATTCGAGTATCCCTCTCAGTGGGTTTTCAAAGATTTTGAACATGACTGTCCTGATGCCAAGCTCAAGCATGTAAATAAATCAATGAAATTAAGGTCAAATTTGTCCAATACCGCCTTTTGAGCAGTATGGGACATTATTTTTAAGGTGTTTTGCTTTACAAATGGCAAGATCAATAGCTGAAGCTAAGTGCATTTGAAATGCATAAATGAGATTAGACTTACTTAGGTTGCATACGGATTGCGCCATCCAAACGAATTGTTTCTCCGTTTAAATAACTATTTTCACAAATATGTCCCACAAGCTGTGCAAACTCTTCAGGTTTGGCAAGACGTTTTGGAAAAGGCACCATTTCACCTAAAGCATCTTGAACATTTTGTGGCAAAGCTTTCAGCATCGGTGTTTCCATAATACCAGGTGCAATGGTCATGACACGAATGGCATGCTGCGACAGCTCTCTTGCCAAAGGTAAAGTCATTGCAACAACAGCACCTTTGGACGCCGCGTATGCAGTTTGCCCAATTTGCCCATCAAAAGCCGCCACTGAAGCAGTGTTGATAATGACGCCACGATCTTCTTCTCCGGCTGCGAGTTCATAACGTGAAATCACATCTGCAGCAAAGCGAAGCATATTAAACGTTCCTGAAACGTTAATATTTAAAACCTTCTGAAATGCATCCAAGGCATGAATGCCGTTTTTCCCTAGAACCTTTGCAGAAGGACCGATACCTGCACAATTGATCAAACCATTGAGCTGTCCGTAATCTTGTTCTAGTTGTTTAAAGAATTGTTCTACCGCAGTTTCATTGGTCACATCCAATTGAACAAATTTGGATTTTTCACCAAGACGCTTTTGCATTTCTTCACCAAACTCATGATTCATATCCACCATGATCACGCTTGCCCCTTGAGCAACCAAATGTGATGCAGTTGCAGCACCGAGACCAGATGCTCCACCTGTTACAACAAAGACTTTTCCTTCAATTTTCATTTTTCTTCCTTATTGATTGTTAAATAAATAGCGATAGATTTTAAATTAAACCTATTTTCGACTTAAGATGAAGAGTAAACATAGTCAAGCTTGAGTACAATTTCCAAAAGTTGCATCCTGTATGATGGATTTGGACAATTTAAAATTTTCAAGTAACTTAACCACTCATTAAATGCGCTCACAAGATAATGGAATATAATGTGAACAATCAACATTTCATTGAAAGTAAAGGAACCATATCAATTGCACTCGTCCATGAGGCACTGATTGGTGCCAAAAAAAAAGGATTCAACATTGAAAAAATCTTGGCCGATGCTGAGATACCACTTGAGCTTTTCAATGCACCCAAGGCACGGATTGCAGTTTCAAGCTATGCAAAACTTTGGACTGAAATTGCAGATCAAATGAACGATGAATTTTTTGGTATGGATTCTCATCAGATGCGTCGGGGCTGCTATAAGTTACTGTCAAAAATGGTCATGCAAGCTGAAACACTTCATATTGCCATTGAACAAATTCTACAATTTTTTAATTTTGTACTTGATGATTTTTCAAGTAAATTGCTGATTGATGAAAATTATGCCTACATTGTCATTACAGATAAATTACAACCCAAAGCCATGTTTTGCTATGCTACCTATATCATGCTGATTCACAGTTTGATCTGTTGGTTAGCTGATCAACGCATTCTGCTTAAACAATTGCAATTAAAATGCACAGCCCCTGAAGATGATCAAGATTATCGTGTTCGTTTTTGTGACAATATCAGTTATCAAACAGATGAAAACTATCTGCAATTCGATGCAAGTTACTTAAAGATTCCCGTTAAACGTGACCAAAAATCTTGGCATGCATTTATCAAAAGCAGCCCTGAAAGTCTGCTATTAAGATTTAAGAATCCTTTGGCATTGAGTTCTATAGTACGCAAAAAATTACTTTCTCTTTCACCCTGTGCTTGGTTGGAACTGGGTGAATTAGCTGAACAACTGAATATTTCGGAAGCAACGATCCAACGTCGCTTAAAAAGCGAAGGTACAAGCTATCAACAGCTTAAAAATGATATCCGCTGCGATATGGCAATTGATCTTCTAACCACAACAACGCATACCTTACAAGACATCAGTGAATTATTGAATTTTCAAGATGCGAGTGCATTTCACCGTGCTTTTAAAAAATGGACTGGGGTAAGTCCTGGCGCTTATCGAGAACATAAACATTGAATCTAAAACGGGTGAAAGTAGACGGCTTTCAAGGAATGAGATCATCATCTTGATCAAACAGACATCAAAGGTATTTTACTCGCATAAATTTCAAAAGCTGTACTCTGATTTACAGCTTATCTGAACATGGTTGCAAATCCACCATTATTAGTATATTTTTCACCCAATTCAAAGCAGTCTTTTCTGCTTACTCCCTGTGGTACCCTCCTCCCCTTTAATCAGCTTTCAGGTCACTAACATGATTAAGATGATTGATGTACTAGAACAAAATCTAGTTCAAAATTTTATCCACTCCCTTTCTGCTCAAACTGAACATTTAGATGAGTTGATAGAAGGAATTTTAAAAGCTTCAGATCCTGATGTTGCAGATGCAATCAATGACTTTCTGAATATGAACAATGCTTCGGATCTTGCTCAAGCACTTGATATCCAGCAAGAACGTATTGAAGCGATTCAATCTGGTTTGGCGATGAAAAAAGAAAATATTGCAGATACAGCGAAAATTGTAGCACTCTGTCTTGCGCTTGAAACCAACGCCTTGGACCAAGTTGAAATTGCGGATAGCCTCGAAGATTATCCAATATAAAGACAGGCTCAAAAAAAAACGGCTCATCATGAAGCCGTTTTTTTATGTCTAAATCGCAAAAAATGCTAAGAATTTTTTTCACTATAGCTTTCAGTTAATCTACTTTATCTGAAGCAAGCTGATAAATATAAATATTATTGATGAAAATCAAAATATT
This sequence comes from Acinetobacter sp. Res13-Abat-PEC15-P4-01, assembly GCF_015676285.1. Lineage (NCBI taxonomy): Bacteria > Pseudomonadati > Pseudomonadota > Gammaproteobacteria > Moraxellales > Moraxellaceae > Acinetobacter > Acinetobacter sp. Res13-Abat-PEC15-P4-01. The sequence goes on from NZ_JADAIN010000017.1 coordinate 63,157, forward strand.
AATGAATTAAATATCGATAATTCTGTTTTATTGAAGTGCTTATCAATTATTATTTTTTGTGCTGATGTCATAAAAAATATACAAATCTACTCTGTTTTTCTCTTTGAACTTTAATGGGGTATTTATGAAATTTTTTACTCAAAAAATGGTGGCTTTAGTCTCTGGCTTTACACTGAGTTTAGCGGTGACATCATCTTTCGCTGTCATCCCAACAACACTAAAACTTGACTATGCTTACTATGCTCCAACAAGTTTAGTGGTTAAAGAGCAAAAACTATTAGAAAAAGCCTTACCGAAAACAGCAATCAAATGGGTATTTAGTCAAGGTAGTAATCGTTCACTTGAGTATCTAAACAGTGGTAGTATTGACTTTGCATCCACCGCTGGTCTGGCAGCTGTATTGAGTCGCGCCAATGGAAGTCCAATCAAAACGGTTTATATTCAAAGCCAGCCAGAATGGACAGCTTTGGTCGTCGCTAAAAATTCAACCATCAAATCATTGAAAGACTTAAAGGGTAAGAAAATAGCAGCAACCAAAGGCACTGACCCATTCCTTTTCACGCTTCAGGCACTTGAAACTGTTGGTTTAAGTAAACGCGATGTTCAATTGGTCCATTTGCAGCATCCAGATGGTAAAACCGCCCTGGAACGTGGGCAGGTCGATGCATGGGCTGGGCTTGATCCATTGATGGCTTCAGCGCAGTTACAGTCAGGTGCTAAGCTTCTGTATCGTAATATTTCATTTAATAGCTATAGTGTTTTAAGTGTTAAAGATCAATTTGCAACACAAAGCCCTGAGGCTATAGAAGCCGTGATCAAAGCTTATGAGCAAGCACGTCAATGGGCGAAAGCAAATCCTGATAAACTTGCAGAGTTGTTGGCGCGTGAAGCAAAATTACCACTTGAGGTCGCCAAACTTCAGCTTAGCCGAACCAATCTCGACCAAAACATTCCAACTGCAAAACATATCAATGCCTTAAAAAAAGCTGGAACAATTTTGAATGAAGAAGAGTTGGTACGCAAAGGTACCAATGTCAACCAAGTCGTTGATCAGTTATTTGACAGTAAATATGCACAAAAAGTTGTTGGAAAATAATGAACAAAATCTCTGCTTCAGCGTCAAATACAATTGTGCCTACAGCGGTTAAAAGTTCTGTAGTCAAAGCCAATTTATTGAAATGGCTAAAAGCAATCACTGTCCCTGTTTTGATCTTGCTCATATGCGAGTATCTTGTTCGAACGGGCTGGATTGAACCCTATTTACTCCCAGCCCCCAGCAGTTTACTTGAATCATTTCGAGATCTGGCACACGGTGACTTATTCACACATGTGTATACCAGTACATGGCGAGTTTTCTTCGGCTTTTTTGTAGGAAGTGCGCTTGGGCTTATCTTTGCAATCGCTGTAGGTCTAAACCAACAGATTGAAGCATTTTTAGAACCAACATTTTCTGCAATTAAATCAATCCCCAGCCTTGCATGGATTCCTCTATTGCTATTATGGCTAGGAATTGATGAAGCTTCTAAAATTACTTTAATTGCCATTGGTGCATTCTTCCCCACCTATACCAATACAGTTTCAGCCATTCACAATGTAGATAAAAAATTATTTGAAGTTGCCAAAGTCTATCGACTAAGCCCTATACAAACAATTTTTCAAATCGTTCTCCCTGCTGCTTCACCAGGAATTTTAGTGGGGCTGAGAAATAGTTTAAGTTTGGCTTGGATGTTTATGATTGCAGCCGAACTGATTGCAGCAACACAAGGGATCGGTTATTTACTCAGTGATGGTCGAGAAACTTCACGACCTGATATTGTTATTATCGCGATCATTTTATTGGCTGTACTGGGTAAACTAACAGATACGCTGATGAAATGGATTGAAAACTGGTTTTTACGTTGGCGCACTTAAATCAAGCTAAATACGGCTTTTGCTGAGCCGTATTTTTAATTTCCCTATCTGAAACTTGCATTTATGGTTTTTCCTATGGAACACTGTTGCCGTTACATATAGGTAGACCGTATGATCATTCGTGATAAAAGCAATAGCTTCGCCCTTCTTTTTGCTTGGCATGGCACCATTCTTCCCAAAGTCTTGCCTGCATTGGCATTCGTTGTGCTGATCTCCACCGTTTTAGTGTATTTATCTTCCCACCATTATTTTACTTTTCCTGCTGTACCTGCAATTGGATTTACCGTATTTGGTATTATCCTTTCTATTTTCTTAAGCTTCAGAAATACAGCTTGTTATGACCGCTGGTGGGAAGGTCGTAAATTATGGGGTGCATTGATTGCTACCTCCCGCCATATTTCACGTGACAGTCATGTTTTATCAGAACAGCAACGCCAAGTGCTCATGTATCGCGTCATGCTTTTTACATGCTTACTCAGGAATCGTCTACGCAATCAAAATCAATCCATTGAATTTTATATAAACAAAGTTGGCTTTGATGATTCAACTTTTAACTATCTCTCTCAACACATGAATGCTGCTCAATATGTTCTAGAACATATTCAAAAATCCTTGGTGTCCTCGCTTCATCGCGGTGAAATTTCGGATATTATTTATCAGGGGTTAAATCAACATATTGTTGCTTTGGGGAATATTCAAGCAGGTTGTGATCGCATACTCAGCACCCCATTACCTTATTCTTACTCAGTGTTGTTGCATCGTACCGTATATTGCTTCTGCTTAATCTTGCCTTTTAGCCTAGAAGCCAGTCTCGGTATCTGGACACCTGTCATTGTGAGTCTGATTGCTTATCTGTTTTTAGGTTTAGATGCTTTAAGTGCGCAACTTGAAGAACCTTTTGGTCTACAAGAAAATGATTTGCCTTTGGATGCAATTACCCGGCTAATCGAAAGAGAAATGCTGAGCTCACTGGGCGAGGAATTGCTCGAACCGATTCAATTGGTCAAAAGTAATTTGACTTAACATGACTTTTGTTAATTGTCCGGTTTTAACACTGCATGATTTTAACTTCAATCAGCATGCAGATAAACCGCAATATATTTGAACTGAACTCGTGAAAATGATCTTTTGATACGGTTCAGTAAAAAACTGCTTTTGATACGCCCTAGATGTTTAGAATAAAACATGGATAAATAAAAAAGCTTGACCAAGTGATCCAATCAAACATTTGGTCAAACTTTTTTGAACAACAAGAGATTAATTTGGCCACTGACCTAAAGTTACACGATTATTGCCACCATAATCTTTGACCGTTCGAACTTGTTTAAAACCCGCACCTTTAAATATCTGCTGTACGGCTTCTGCCTGATCATAACCATGTTCAAGTACGATCCATCCCTGCGTCGCAAGCCATTTTTTACCTTGCTGAATAATATGTTCAATGTCGGCTAAACCATGATGATCAGCAACCAATGCACGTTCAGGTTCAGAAGCAAGCTGAGACATATGTTCATCTTCAGCATCGATATAAGGAGGATTAGAAACAATCACATCAAAATACTGCCGATTCAATGCCTTAAACCAGCTACCCAAGTAAAACTTCACCTGTTGCAAATCGTGCTTTTCAGCATTATGTAATGCAACCTCCAATGTCGGCTCATAAATATCCGTAGCAATCACAGACCAGTTCGGACGTTCACTTGCCAATGATAAAGCAATCGCCCCAGTACCTGTACCAAGATCAACAATACGACAATCTTCTGGTAAATCTAAATGTAGTACTGTTTCAACCAAAACTTCCGTATCAGGACGAGGCACCAAAGTATCTTTGGTGACTGTTAAATCTAAAGTCCAAAATGGCTGCGAACCCGTCACATATGCCAACGGTTCACCATCGGCAATACGTGCCAAACCATCGGTATACTGCTGTACTTGCTCAGTCGTTAATTCCTGTGTTGATTTAAGAGTCAAATCAAAAGCATCAATTTTGAGTATATGTTCGAGCAACCAAGCATTTTCTTGACGCTCATAACTTTCTGCCTCTCCGCGTAAGGCCAGTGCCTGTGCAATATTCATTAGCCACCGTTTTGTTGAGCGAGCATTGCCAATTGATCAGCTTGATATTCACGATGCAAACTGTCTAAAAGTTCAGTCAAATCACCTTCCATCACAGCATCCAACTTATATAAAGTTAAATTGATGCGGTGATCGGTCATACGACCTTGTGGATAATTATAGGTTCGAATTCGTTCTGAACGATCACCCGACCCGACCAAATCACGACGCATTTCAGAAGTTGCAGCATCGGCAGCAGCACGTTTTGCATTTTCTAAACGTGAGGCTAATAACGCCATCGCCTTGGCTTTGTTTTTATGCTGTGAACGCTCATCCTGACATTCTACGACTGTTCCCGTCGGAATATGGGTAATACGGACTGCTGAATCCGTTTTGTTAATATGCTGACCACCTGCACCGGATGCACGATACGTATCGATACGTAAATCGGCAGGATTAATATCGACTGTAGTATCAACATCAACTTCTGGAAGAATTGCGACTGTACAAGCAGAAGTATGTACTCGGCCTTGCGACTCTGTCGCCGGGACACGTTGTACACGATGCGCACCACTTTCAAACTTCAAGCGTCCGTAAACGCCTTCACCATTGACAAGGCAAATGATTTCTTTATAGCCACCATGTTCACCTTCGTTTTCAGATAAAATTTCAATACGCCAATTTTGTGACTCGGCATATTTGCTATACATACGGAATAAATCACCTGAAAAAATCGCGGCTTCATCGCCACCTGTTCCCGCACGTATCTCCAAATATGCCGAGTTAGCGTCATTGGGGTCTTTAGGAATCATGAGAATATTCAACTCAGATTCGAGTTGTTCAATTAAAGCCTTATTCTCTTTGATTTCCTCAACAGCCATATCCTTAAAGTCTGGATCGCTTAACATCACTTCAGCTGTTTCAATATCTTCTTCAGCCTGCTTATACTTTTTCCACACTTCAGTAATTTCTGATAAATCATTATGCTCACGTGATAAATTGCGAAAGCGTTTATTGTCAGAAATCACTTCAACGTCTGCCAATAATGCCTCTAATTCTTCATGTCGATCACAAAGTTGATCTAATCGTAAACGTAACGATTCTTTCATTTTAAATACATTCTCAAGCTAAGCCTCAGCCACATTTCAAGATTTAAATACAATCTCAATCACATAGCTAAGAAAATTCTAAAATAATTGTGCATAGTTTACCGATTCTGCCATTTAAATGACACATTTATATAGGCTCTCAGCCGTGAACTTAACGAATTTATGGGATGATCTATATGCTTTATGCCTATTCATACCAGCATTGTCTTCATCATTTCTCCTTTTTGTCCTGCTGTTTGCATGTTTTAAAATCACTTTTAATAGAAAACATACATTCAGATACCAAACGTTATCAATTTTCGGATTCATCTCCACAATTTTTGGAAAAACTTTTGTTACATTTGCTTCATCGAATACAGATAGAGCTGTCCAACTAAGGACATGGAGCAAGACATGAAATTTAATACAATCTTATTTAGTACTGCATTAGCAGTCACATCAATGTTTACAGTAAGTGCCCATGCTGACAACTCAACACGTATTGCAGCAACTTCGGCTTTAGGAAGTGTTGTAGGTACAGCTGTAGGTAAACAGATTGGCGGCAATACTGGTGCAATGATCGGTTCAGCCGTTGGGGGTGCTGGTGGTGCAGCAGCTTCAACCAATAGAAGAGACCGTACAGCTGCTGCCATCGGTGGTGGTTTAGGTGGTGTTGGTGGCTATACCGTCGGTAAAAATATGGGGGGTACTACTGGCGGCTACATCGGTGCAGCAGCGGGTGCAGCAGGTGGTTCTGTTTTAGGGAAAAAAGTATCTCAAGACCGTCATGCAGATCAACGCAAGTACAATAAAAAGTACTACAAAAAACATCGTCGCCACCACTAATTGATCGACAATATCATCAAGCACCTTCGGGTGCTTTTTGTATTGTTTCCTCTTAGACAATTCATCTTTTGTGTGGAGGTATAAGATCTTCCCTCGCCCTGGGCAAACCTTGCATCTTAGTTTTGGTTAAATCTCAAATATTAAAGTCAGATCGATTTAAAATGGGATTGTAGGCAGTGTAAACTGTAAAGAATTTTGTTTAGTTGATAAAGGTTAATCCAACAATGTATGGGCTTGCTTATTGTTCCACCATCATTTCAACTTTTTTAATTTAACTCTATGTTTTTCGCCTCGACATGATTGCCATAATTGCTATTTTAGTATGGGCTCTGAATACTACGGGTTCTATTGAAAAAATTTAATATTCACATCATATGAATCAATTAAAGACGAAGAAATACAATCTAGAAACAAAACACAGAAATTGCTTACATTCAAATCCATAATTATTGCTATATGTTTCGCTATTCTGCACTCAGGTTAAATAATTTGAAGAAGCTTCGAGAAGGAGTTTGAAATGAAACTACAAGCAATACTTGGTGCAACAGTTCTTGCAGCAACACTGGTGACAACTGCACATGCAGGTAATTCAACCAATACCGCCTTAACATCTGCGCTTGGCGGTGTAGTCGGTGCAGCGATTGGTCAACAAATGGGGGGCTCAACTGGCGCAATGATCGGTTCAGCAATTGGTGGCGGTGTTGGTGCCGGTGCTGCATCCAATAAACGTGACCGCAATGGTGCAATCATTGGTGGTGCTTTAGGCAGTGCAGGTGGTTATACGGTGGGTCGTAATGTGACAGGTACCTCAACAGGTGGTTATATTGGTGCTGGTCTCGGTGCTGCTGGTGGTTCAGCTTTAGGTAAAAAAGTCAGTGAAGATCGTCGTTATGATGACCGCTATGACAGTCGCTATGGGCGTTATAATGATCGTTACGATCGAGGATATGGCTACCGCAATGTTGACTACCGTTATAACGATCGTAACTATCGTCATGATAACGGGCATCACTATGGTCAATACAAAAACAAGAATCGTTGGAACAATTGGAAAAACTAATTCCATTATTCAATTGATATAAAGCTTTTTAATCAAGCACCTATCGGTGCTTGATTTGTTTTTACTCTAATAGGAATTACATCAGCACCTACAAATATCGACATTTTTCGATATACTTTACTCAACTTATATCGTACTATTTCGATATATGATTATATCGAGTTGAAAAATGACATCTTTGAATGATTCAGCATTAAACAATACCAAGTTTTCCATTTTAGAGCTTGCACCTGTTCGCGAGGATCAAACGGTTGCGTTCTCTCTCAAACACGCACTAGAACTTGCACAACATGCCGAGAGTTTAGGGTTTGATCGTCTTTGGCTGGCTGAACATCATAATATGGACGGCATTGCCAGTTCTGCAACAGCCGTACTATTGGGCTATATTTTGGCAAATACAGACTCTATAAAAGTAGGTTCAGGCGGAATTATGTTACCCAATCATGCGCCGCTCGTTGTTGCAGAACAATTTGGTACTTTGGCAACACTTTATCTGAATCGTATCGAATTAGGGCTAGGACGTGCTCCCGGGACTGATCCTCAGACCATGCGTGCATTAAGACGTGGTCGTCAAGAAACCGAAGATCAATTTCCACAAGATGTCTTGGAGATCTTGAGCTATTTTGCAGATGCTCATCCAAATCAAAGAATTAAGGCTACTCCTGGACAAGGCACACATGTTCCTGTGTGGCTTTTAGGTTCAAGTCTATTTAGCGCACAACTTGCTGCCAAATTAGGACTTCCCTACTCGTTTGCATCACATTTTGCACCGAGAATGTTGGGGCAAGCCATTCAGCTTTATCGTGAAAACTTTCAACCTTCCGAATATTTGGATCAACCTTTTGTTTCCATGGGTGTACCAACTGTGGTCGCTCAAACAGATGAAGAAGCTGAATATCTTGCAACCAGTGTCTATTTGCGAATTCAAGCTTTGCTGACTGGGCAAAGTTTAAAACTCAGACCGCCTGTTGAAAGCATGGAAGGTCGATGGTCTGTTTCAGAAAAAATGGCTGTGCAAAATTTCCTCGCGATGGCACAAATCGGCTCGCCAGAAACAGTGAAAAAAGGCTTGAACCGACTTCTTGAACAATATCAAGTGGATGAATTTATTTTTACTTGTGATATCTATGACACATCGAAACGTTTAGATAACTTTAGCTTATTAATGGATTTAAAAAAATAATACAAACCTATTGCCTTTTCCTCTTTACCAAAATGAAATGTGAGTTTTCATTTTGGTTTTTTTTGATTTCAATATTATTAAGTCATTAATTTAAATATGAATATATAATTAACTATTTTTTAAAGCACGAATCAATGCAGCAGAAAAAATGAAAAGATTTGCCATCTCTTTTCAAATCAGCATAATAGAACATATAAAAATCAGTAGAATATCAACAAGGAACAACAATGAATCAATATATCAATAAGCCGACACCCGCTTTTGTTGCCGTAAGCTGGGTGGCTTTGCTTGCTGGTGCTGCCGCCTATTGTGTGGGTCTGTTTAATGCACAAATTCTCTTAAATGAAAAAGGCTATTACCTCATCTTGATTCTCTATGGATTATTTTCTGCCGTTTCATTACAGAAAATTGTTCGAGACAAGCTAGAAGGACAACAAGTAACGTCCATATATTATGGCTTATGCTGGGCTTCAGTAATAATTTGTGTTGTGCTTTTGGCATTAGGATTATGGAATGCCAACATGACGCTGAGCGAAAAGGGTTTTTATATCATGGCATTTTTGCTCAGTCTATTCGGAGCTGTTGCCGTACAGAAAAATATTCGTGATTTGGAATACCTGAGAACACATACACAGCCTGAATTGGGACATTCAGTTACACCGCAAATGGAAATAAAAGAAATTGAAACACAAGAGGATAAACTTTAATTTATCCCATACCTTGATGAGCAATCAAAATGAGGAATCTGACCCTTCCATTTCAATCCCTAAAGTAAATGATTGATTGAACACTTCGCCTGACTTTTTGTTGGGCTTTTTAAAATCGAAAAATATGCAGTGAGAATCCAACTCATTGATTATCACTCTTTTGAACTTTAAATTTAAATAGATTCAATCTGTTGAAAAATAAATCACCCAATAATCAATGCAATTAATTCATTGTGAATGATACAAAGCTATCATTGCCAGGCTTTGAATCCTGAGTTTAGCTAAATTCGCATAGACGATAGCTCAGTTTTTCCAGAGATGAAAATAAGAGTTAAATCTTTCGTTGAACGAGGGATCGTTCCCATCCCATCAACATCGCCACATCAATGTCATTTCATCCTACAAAAACCAAAGATGAATCAAACGTAAAAAATAAATGAACCACACACTTTTCTCACAACCTGTATAAGACCATAAAGCCAGATAAATATAAATGATTGAAATAAAAGACTTGCATGAATAATTATGCTGCTTGACTGTATCTTAATGGGCTGTAGTTAAATTGATATTTTTATCACTTCACTATGAATAATTTCGCCAATCTATTTAAAATTAAATGAAATAAAATAAGCAACGGTATTGACCAATGATCATGCAGAACAATTGAGCTCTGCCCAGATATCATGGACAGATATCGACAACAATCCGGATATTCGGGCAGATCAGAAATAGAAAAATTTTTAAATCTGAGAATTGCAAGATCATGCTTTAGATGCTGTTTTAGCAGATTTCTTATTACAGCGTTATATCTATAAAATATGACTGGGGAGATTTTGAAAAAGCTTTACCTCCGTAGATTAAGTGGGTTATATCAGTAAATGTCACGATTTTCTGCGACTTATAAATAAAAAAAGGAATAATTATGCTCACCAGGAACAAGAGCCAAAATGAAGGTTTTTTTCAAAACCAATCAGAGTTTTTTAAACAATACACAGGTAAAATCATTGCATCTTCAGAAATTAAATTACATGACTTTTCTGGATTAAAAGTTGCAATTATTGGGATTGATCAGTTTACGGTAACGCAGCTTGATCAGCTTTTACAGCATGCGGAACGCGTCAAAGTTTTTCAAATTTCTCCTGTTTTTGTATTACCCCAAACAGAACGAGGCATAAATAAACTTATTTCACATCCTCTGATTATTAAAAATCGTCGTTTGTTTAATCATCGTATTAAATCAATGTTGGCAATCCGATATTTAGATGCTCAAGTTCAAGATCAGTGGTTAAAACGACAGCTTATGCCTAATCTGGCAATGAAAAATAAAGTCTTTTTGAAATCCGATGATTATTACACGGCATTACAGCACCCTCGTTGCAAGCACATTGCTTGGCCGATTGTAAAAATTACCTCTCATTCAATACTAGGCATGGATGGAACAGAGTATGTCGTTGATGTAATTATTCGTACCTACACATCGTAAACATGAATAAATTAAAAGAAGGGGGCATTCCCTGCTTCCTTTTATTTTGTCTGTCCGATATAGCGATAACGATTGCCAGTCCTTTGATAGCGTAAGTAATGATCCGTCAATTTTCCAGAATGACTGATGAGCATAACATCGACATTCTTCAAGTCTTTAGAAATACGGATAAAGTCATTCAACGGACGCTCCCAATCCTGACAATCGTTTGCAACGTCTATTGAGTCCAAATTTTTCGTTTTCGTTTCAAAAATTTGCACTGGGGCGAATTTATCTTGGTTCAATATGAATGAATTTATACGATAAGTTCTTGAACATGTACTCCCAACAAAAAGACTGGTAATTAAGTACACATCCTTATTTTCAATTTTAACTTGCGCAATGTTATCGATAAATCCAACTTCTGCTAAATCTTGAGTGATTGGCGCAGTTTTAGCTTTCAATTGAATCAAATTGGTAAACTCCCGCATGGTACCCCCACCAGAAATATCCATCGTATAAAATTTAATTTTGCGATCTGGGCTAAAATGAATTTTCAACATTTTCTTTTCAGTCAGTTTAGGAAAAGAATAAGCGAAACTTGCAGGATCCTTTTTTATTTTAGTTTTAATTGAGTTGGAAATATTTTCATTGTACTGATCGCACTCGTTTCGTGATGAGCAACCTGCTTGATAATATTTCTGAATCAGAGTTGTTTCAAAATCCTTTAAAGTTTCGGCATGTAACTGCGTTGTCATCATGCCCGATAGGCAAAAAAACATAGAAATTGAATTTATTTTTAATATCTTTTTCATATAACTATTAGACATTATCTTGATCCTCCATAATTTTTTTTAAAAGAGCAAAATGTGCATTCTGCTCTTTGTAGTGATTCTATTATATCCGCAAGATAATTATGAAAGACGACTTATCCGATTCTGCGTTTTAAGCCTGTCATTTGCAGTACACGTGTTGAAATTTCTTCAATCGACATTTCCGAAACATTCAAATACTTGATTCCTTCAGAAATATAGATTCCTTCTACAGCACGAAGTTCCATCTGACATTGTGAAAAACTTGCATATCGGCTATTGGCTTTTCGTTCTGAACGAATTGCGACCAGACGCTCGGCATCGATCATCAAACCAAACAACTTATTTTTGTGTTCTTTCAGTACCGCAGGCAATCTATTATCGTCCAAATCTTCTTCAGTTAATGGATAGTTCGCCACGCGAATTCCAAATTGCAAAGAGAGATAAATGGATGTTGGTGTTTTACCTGAACGTGAGACACCTATCAAAATCAAATCCGCTTTGTCATAGTGCCGTGTGCGTGCACCATCATCATTGTCTAAAGCAAAATGTACGGCATCAATACGTGCTTTATAAGACTCGGAATCGGTTACTGCATGGGTCTGTCCGACTAAAGTTGTAGGCTGAGTTCCTAAAACATCAGATAATTTGCTAATAAGCCCTTCAAAAACATCAAGATTTACTGCATTTGCCGTATTGATAATGTCACGCACATAAGGGTCAACCAAAGTATCGAATACCAAGGGTTGCTGACCATCTTTATCGGCTCTTCGATTGATTTCTTCAACTACATTCATCGCCGCTTCTTCAGACGTAATATAGGGAATGATATGAATATCGAACTTTACATGGGGAAATTGCGCTAATAACGAATGTCCAAGGGTTTCAGCTGTGATCGCTGTACCATCAGAAATAAAAAATACGCTCCGCTTTATTTGGTTACTTTCTGACATTAAAAATCTCCTCAAACATTTGTCTTAGCGATGTATAATCTTTATAGTAAGCCCATCTTACATGACTATCACTTAGTTGAATCAAAATGCTAAGTTTTTTGTTATAATTTCATGCCAAGATAGTGATTAATACTGCATAAGTGGAGTAACAACTTTGGAAGCACGCGTAATCGGTCTGGAAAAATTAGGTAAACACGACGTTGAGATCGTGGGTGGTAAAAACTCTTCACTTGGGGAAATGATCAGCCATTTAGCAAATGCTGGCGTATCTGTACCAGGTGGATTTGCAACGACTGCTGATGCATATCGCGAATTCCTAGAGCAAAGTGGCTTAAATGCTAAAATCAATGCAGAGCTTGCAACATTAAATGTTGATGATGTGATTGCACTTGCTGAAACTGGCGCAAAAATCCGCCAATGGATTGTAGAAACTCCACTTACTACAGGTCTAGAGGCTGAAGTTCGCGAAGCATTTGCTGCACTTTCTAATGGCAATCCTGACATTGCCGTTGCTGTTCGTTCTTCTGCAACTGCAGAAGATTTACCTGATGCTTCATTTGCTGGTCAACAAGAAACTTTCTTAAACATTCGCGGTATCGACAACGTTTTGATCGCAATTAAAGAAGTTTTTGCTTCACTCTACAACGACCGTGCAATTGCTTACCGTGTACACCAAAACTTTGCACATGATATCGTTGCCCTGTCTGCAGGCGTTCAACGCATGGTTCGCTCTGAAACTGGAGCAGCAGGTGTAATGTTTACACTCGATACTGAATCTGGTTTCCGTGAAGCAGTATTTATTACTGCTTCTTATGGTTTAGGGGAGATGGTTGTACAAGGTGCAGTCAACCCTGACGAATTCTATATTTCAAAACCACTTCTTAAAAATGGCAAACATGCTGTTATCCGCCGTAACCTTGGTTCTAAACACCAAAAAATGATTTATGGTGAAGAAGGTTCAGCTGGTAAATCTGTGGTTGTGGTTGATGTTGAAAAAGCTGATCGCCAACAATTTGCTCTTAATGATTTAGAGCTTCAAGAACTTGCTAAACAGGCATTGATCATTGAAGAACACTATCAAGCGCCTATGGATATTGAATGGGCAAAAGATGGTGATGATGGTCAGATCTATATTGTCCAAGCACGCCCTGAAACAGTCAAAAGCCGTGAAAATGTTGGCACAATGGAACGTTACCTGCTTAAACAAAAAGGCACTGTTCTTTGTGAAGGACGTTCAATCGGTCAACGTATCGGTTCAGGTAAAGTCCGAATCGTAACGTCTATTAAAGAAATGGATAAAGTACAAGAAGGTGACGTACTTGTTTCAGACATGACTGACCCAGACTGGGAACCCGTGATGAAACGTGCAGCTGCAATCGTCACCAACCGTGGCGGTCGTACTTGTCATGCAGCAATCATTGCTCGTGAATTAGGTGTTCCTGCAATTGTCGGTTGTGGCAATGCAACAGAAGTACTTGTGGATGGGCAGGAAGTGACTGTCTCTTGTGCTGAAGGTGATACAGGCTTTATTTATGAAGGTTCGTTAGATTTTGAAATCCAACGTAATTCTATTGAATCTATGCCTAAACTGCCGTTTAAAATTATGATGAATGTCGGTAACCCTGACCGTGCATTTGACTTTGCTCAGATTCCAAACGAAGGTATCGGTCTTGCACGTTTAGAATTCATCATCAACCGCATGATCGGCGTACACCCTAAAGCATTGTTAAATATCGACAGCTTACCACGTGAAACTCGTGCAGCAGTGATGGCACGTACTGCAGGTTATGCTTCTCCAATCGAGTTTTATGTTGAAAAATTGGTTGAAGGTATTTCTACACTTGCAGCAGCATTTGCAGATAAGCCAGTGATTGTTCGTATGTCCGACTTTAAGTCAAACGAATATGCAAACCTGATTGGTGGTAAATTATACGAGCCTGAAGAAGAAAACCCAATGCTCGGATTCCGTGGCGCTAGCCGTTATGTATCTGACAACTTCCGTGACTGTTTCGAACTTGAATGCCGCGCATTGAAAAAAGCACGTGATGAAATGGGCTTAACCAATATTCAAATCATGATTCCTTTTGTACGTACTGTATCTGAAGCTAAACGTGTAATTGAATTATTGGCTCAAAATGGTCTGAAACGTGGTGAAAACGGTCTCAAAGTGATCATGATGTGTGAATTGCCAACCAATGCATTATTGGCTGAACAATTCCTTGAGCATTTCGATGGCTTCTCAATCGGTTCAAATGATTTAACTCAATTGACCCTTGGTTTAGACCGTGACTCAGGCATCGTTTCTCATCTATTTGATGAACGTGATGCTGCAGTTAAAGCCCTTCTTTCTATGGCAATTCATGCATGCCGTAAAGCAGGTAAATATGTTGGTATTTGTGGTCAAGGTCCTTCTGACCATCCGGATCTTGCAAAATGGCTAATGGAACAAGGTATTGAGTCTGTATCGTTAAATCCTGACTCTGTACTAGATACTTGGTTCTTCCTTGCTGAAGAAAAAACCAAACAGGCTTAATGAGCACACTCAAAAAAGACCCTCCTGTAGGGTCTTTTTTGTTTTTAACAATCATACCGATTTCCTGAATACATTTACTTTCAAATGCTGAACATGTGATTGTGTATTAAAATTCTCCCCACAGACATTCAAAGTTAAACGTATCTTCAAAATATTTATTCTTTATAAAAGCAACATGATATTGCTTCATATTTTAAGATTTCGTGTAAATTTAATATTAATATAAGCAAAAATCGAGTATACATAGTGAATTACAAGGTAGATGACTATGGCGATTGATCTGTTTAGCCAAGCTCTGCTGTTTTTGTATTTTAGATTTATTTTGAGAATTGAGTTTTATGCAAATTTACTTGGCGAGAAATAACCAACAAGCTGGACCCTATTCAATAGAACAACTGAATCAGATGCTTGCAAACCAGCAGGTATTATTAACTGATTTAGCTTGGCATCAAGGAATGACTGAATGGAAAGCACTTGGTGAACTTACACAAGGTAAACTTGTCTATGAACCTGTTGGTTATATTGCACCGACAACCTTTACACCTGAACAACCCGCTCAGCAAAACCAAGCAATTACCAACATAAAAGTTGAAAGATCCACTAAAAAAGCAATTAAAGCAGCACCTGTAGGCAAGCGTATTTCCGCAAAGCTCGTTGATTTTGCATTGTTGTTTTTACCACAAATTCTTGCTATTGCTTATTTTATGCCTGAAAGTGCAGTCAATGCTGCGGCAGGTGGATTTTCAAGAGAAAGCCAGATGCAAATCGCTGAAATGATCAGTAAAAGCATGCCTGGCTATGTCAATATCGGTTTAATGGTATTTGTATTGGCTATCTTGATTATTCAATGTTTTATGATTACCAAATCTGGTCAGTCGATTGGTAAAAAAATATTCAAACTTCAAATTGTTGATGTGAATAGCAACCAATTACCAGGGGCATTCAGAGGCTTTTTTGTACGTTCATTTTTATTTCTGATTCTCTCTCAGTTGATGAGTATTGTTCCCCTTATTGCAATTGTATTTATCGTTGATTTATTTATGTTTTTTTCGAAAAACAATTATGCGTTACATGATCGTCTCGCCAAGACCAAAGTGATTGATCTTGCAGAATGAATGAAATGGCGGTGACCCCGCCATTTTTGATACTAAATTACGAAAAAATAATAATTTATGTTTTTGTTTTTTTTATAATTCCGACTAAAAATATCAGGTATTTTTACATTAATATATTCACACCCTATCTATAGCTAAGTTTGCCGATATGAGGCATAATGCCCTACAACGTAGCGGTGTCAGATCATTGAGAATGTTTTCTATTTGTAAACAATAGTCATTTTCAATCATGCGACACTTTAATCGCTATCCCATATTTATATAGGGAATGGGACTCTTCACCGAGGTTGTAAAATGAGACAAACGACTTTAGCTGTATTGTCTTTATCTGCGATGGCTGCACTCTTAACAGGGTGTGGTGGTGATTTAGTACTTCTAAACTCGAAAGGTCCAGTTGCTGAAGGTCAAAGTAGCCTGATGATGACTGCGATCTATTTAATGCTTTTGGTCGTAATTCCTTCGATCTTAATGGCATTGTGGTTTGGTTGGAAATATCGCGCGTCGAATAAAGATGCAGACTATAAACCTACATGGGCACACTCGACTGCAATTGAAATTGTAGTATGGGGTATCCCGTGTATTATTATTGCTATTCTTGCGTATTTAACATGGTGGGGTTCACATAAGTATGATCCTTACAGACCATTAACAAATACTCAAGGTCAGATGGAAGAACATTTAAAAATTCAAGCTGTCGCTGAACAATTTAAATGGGTATTTATCTATCCTGAACAACAGATAGCTACAATTAACGAAGTTCGTTTCCCAGTCAATAAACCAATTGAATTTCAAATCACTTCTAACTTCACAATGAACTCTTTCTTCATTCCTAAGTTAGCAGGTCAGGTTTATGCAATGGCAGGTATGCAAACTAAGTTACATATGCTTGCAGAACATCCAAGTCCAGCAGAAGGCTACCGTGGATTCTCAGCGAACTATAGCGGCTATGGCTTTACGCAAATGCGTTTCCGTGCTCACGCTGTTTCTGATGCTGATTTCAACGCATGGGTAGAAGCAATCAAGGCAGGCAAAGGTACTTCAATTAATCCTGAAGCTATCCAGAAAACTACACTTGATGCGACTGAATTTGCTACGCTCAAAGATGGTGACCGTTCTAAACACCAGATTGAAGCAATGCTGAACAATGCGCATACGCCAGAAGAAATTAAAGCTGCACACGAAGCTGAACGTAAAGGTCCATTCCCTACTAAGCCTCATCCTGTGACTTATTATTCTTCAGTTACGCCTGACTTGTTCAAGAGCATTATCAACACTTACATGAGCAACTATCATGGTGCAGACCATGCAGGTGCTGAACATGCAGGTGCTGAACATGCAACTGCTTCTGTAGGGGAATAAGACATGTCTTTGTTATTAGGTAAACTCAATTGGGACGCGATCCCTAAAGAGCCTATTGTACTTGTGACAATGGTCGTTATGGCCCTTGGCGCAATTGCAGTTTTAGGCGGTATCACCTATTTCAAAAAATGGGGATATCTCTGGAATGTATGGT
Source organism: Acinetobacter sp. Res13-Abat-PEC15-P4-01 (assembly GCF_015676285.1). Lineage (NCBI taxonomy): Bacteria > Pseudomonadati > Pseudomonadota > Gammaproteobacteria > Moraxellales > Moraxellaceae > Acinetobacter > Acinetobacter sp. Res13-Abat-PEC15-P4-01. The sequence continues at coordinate 80,395 of NZ_JADAIN010000017.1, forward strand.
TTAAATCAGTAGACCATAAAAAAATCGGTATCATGTATATCCTTGTATCTGTAGTGATGCTACTTCGTGGCTTCGCCGATGCAATCATGATGCGTCTTCAACTGTTCCTTGCGAAAGGTGGCGGTGAAGGTTATTTACATCCAGACCACTACGATCAGATCTTCACCGCACACGGTGTAATCATGATCTTCTTCGTAGCAATGGGTCTAGTTGTAGGTATGATGAACATTACTGTACCACTTCAAATTGGTGCACGTGACGTTGCATTCCCATTGTTGAACTCCGTGAGCTTCTGGTTATTTGCCGGTGCTGCTGGTTTGATGATGGTTTCACTGGTATTGGGTGAATTCGCTGCGACTGGTTGGATGGCTTATCCTCCACTTTCAGGTATTCATTATTCCCCTGGTGTTGGTGTTGACTACTATATCTGGGCACTACAGGTTTCGGGTCTAGGTACGCTCCTGACGGGTGTTAACTTCTTTGTTACCATCATTAAAATGCGTGCGCCTGGCATGAAACTTATGGACATGCCGATCTTTACTTGGACTGCACTTTGTACAGCCGTTTTGATCATCGCATCGTTCCCAGTATTAACAGCAACGATTGCAATGTTAACACTGGACCGTTACTTCGATTTCCACTTCTTCACCAATGAGCTTGGCGGTAGCCCAATGCTTTACGTGAACTTGATTTGGACTTGGGGTCACCCAGAAGTTTACATCTTGGTATTGCCTGCTTTTGGTCTTTACTCAGAAATCGTTTCAACGTTCTCCCGTAAAACGTTATTCGGTTACAAATCTATGGTGTATGCAACAATTGCAATTACTGTACTGGCATTCGTCGTATGGTTACACCACTTCTTCACCATGGGTGCTGGTGCCAACGTTAACGCGTTCTTCGGTATCATGACCATGATTATTGCGATTCCTACTGGTGTGAAAATCTTCTCTTGGTTATTCACCATGTATAAGGGTCGTATTACATTTACATCACCAATGTACTGGACACTTGGCTTCCTTGTGACTTTCGGTATCGGTGGTTTAACTGGTGTATTGATGGCTGTTCCACCAGCTGACTTCTTGGTACACAACTCATTGTTCCTAATTGCTCACTTCCATAACGTAATTATTGGCGGTGTAGTATTCGGTATGTTCGCAGGTATCACTTTCTACTGGCCAAAAATGTTTGGTTGGAAGTTAAATGAGACTTGGGGCAAAGCATCTTTCTGGTTCTGGTTCTTTGGTTTCTATTTTGCATTCATGCCACTTTATATCCTTGGCTTCATGGGTATGACTCGTCGTTTGAATACATATGACAACCCTGAATGGGATCCGTACCTAGCAATCGCTTTGTTTGGTGCTGTACTTGTCGCTATCGGTATTGCTTGTTTCTTAATGCAAGTGATCGTAGGTTTCTTACAACGTCACGACAACATGGACCACACTGGCGATCCATGGGATGGTCGTGTACTTGAATGGTCTACCTCTTCCCCTGCTCCGTTCTATAACTTTGCTGAAATTCCAAAAATCAATGGTATTGATACGTTCTGGAATGACAAAGAGAACGGTGTTGCATATGCACGTCCTGAGAAATATGAAGATATTCATATGCCGACCGACCGTGCTGCAGGCTTTGTTATTGCGTTGTTCATTACATCAATGGGCTTTGCTTTAATCTGGCATATCTGGTGGTTAGTCGTTGTAACTTTCCTTGGTGCTGTTATTAGCTTCATCGTCAGTTCATTCACGAAGAAAGTGGACTACTATGTTCCTGCTGCTGAAGTAGAACGTATCGAAAATGAACGTTATGCTTTACTTGAAAAACACTTGAAGAAGGACTAAGGATATGGCTGAAGTACTTCATCACGACAACCATGGACATGATGAACATCATCATCACGATGATACAGACATCACCGTCTTTGGTTTCTGGACATACTTGATGAGTGACTTGATTTTATTCGGTACACTCTTCATCGCGTTCGCTGTATTAAGCAGTCATATTCCGCCTGGTACGCCAAGTCCAAAAGAGTTATTTGGTGAGTCGTTAGGTTTCGTCCTTGTAGAAACTTTTGCTCTCTTGATTTCTTCTGTGACTTTTGGTTTTGCGGTTCTTGCTTCTTACAAGAAAAATGTCAACCAAGTGCTTATGTGGTTAATTATCACATGGCTATTTGGTGCAACATTCATCGGTATGGAACTTTATGAGTTCAATCATTTAGTTCACGCTGGTCATGGTCCGAGCCACAGCGCGTTTTTATCTGCGTTCTTTACACTTGTTGGTACGCACGGTATTCACGTAACTTCTGGTTTAGTCTGGATGATCGTGTTGATGGTTCAAATCAAGAAATATGGTTTGACACTACCAAATACACGTCGTCTTGCTTGCCTAAGCTTGTTCTGGCACTTCCTTGACATCGTTTGGATCTGTGTATTCAGTGTAGTTTATTTACTGGGAGCTTTATAATGAGTCATGATCATAATGCTGCTGGTGCTTCGCACGGAAACATCAAACAATACTCGATCGGTTTCATCCTTTCTGTCGTTTTGACCATCATCCCATTTGGGATGGTGATGAAAGGCATGACTGGTGGTGCAGTTGTTGCAACAATCGCGATCACCGCTGTTGCTCAGGTTCTTGTACAGTTAATTTTCTTCTTGCACATGAACTCATCTTCTGAACAGCGCTGGAATGTGATTGCATTCATCTATACGATTCTGACGATTGCAGTTCTCTTAATTGGTTCTGTATGGATCATGAACTACTTACATTCAAACATGATGCTCTAGGGTGTCATGTTGAAAAAATATCTATTCCTGACTAAGCCAGGAATTCTCTTTGGTAACTTCGTTACCACTTTGGGCGGCTTTTTCTTAGCCGCTCAAGGTTCAGTAGATTTCCTTTTACTTCTCATCACACTCATTGGTACAACACTTGTTGTTGCTTCCGGTTGTGTTGTGAATAATGTCATTGACCAAGACATTGACCAAAAAATGCAACGCACAATGAATCGTGCGCTTGTCAAAAAGACCATCAGTCCAACAGTTGCTTTAATTTTTTCTGCTGTACTGGGTTTAATTGGCTTTGCTTTGTTGTGGTTTTTTGTCAACGCCTACGCATTTGGCTTCGCTGTACTTGGCTTTGTTGTGTATGTGATTTTTTATAGTCTTTGGAGTAAGCGTACTACAATTCATCAAACTGTGATTGGAAGTATTTCTGGCGCAAGCCCTCCTGTAATTGGATATACTGCTGTTTCCAATGAATTTGATATTGCTGCTTTGCTGATTTTTTTAGCTTATGCGCTTTGGCAAATGCCACATTCTTGGGGAATTGCAATCTATCGTTTTGACGACTATAAAAATGCAGATATTCCTATTTTACCTGTAGCACGTTCGATTTTTCGAACCAAAGTTGAAAGTTTGATTTATGTTGTACTTTTTGCTGCGGTTTTAAATGGTTTATATTGTTTTGGCTATACCAACATTTTTTTCTTAATCACCTTTAATGCTTTGTGTGCTTATTGGCTGTATCTGTCAATTATCGGGTTTAAAGCAGAAAATGATCAAGTTTGGGCAAAAAAATATTTTTTGTATTCAGTAATTTTAATTACAGCACTCAGTTTTAGCTTTAGTTTTAGTTACGTCTCCCCTGCACCACATTTGCCATTGTTTTAAAAAAGATAGAGTTCACTCTATCTTTTTTTTGATCTTTTAATTTTCCATAAATGCATTCTCAAAATAATTGAAATCTTATTTACGTTTGAAAATATTCATCCTGTAAAAATTTATATCGAGCAAAATTTTTAATTTTTTGACATTGCCATTATATTTAATTGAATACTATCCAACCTGATTTCGACGCACCAACTCTTTGACTTATTGAAAAAATAAATTGCTTCGCAGTCTTGCTGGGTTTTACTCAATTTCAGGATCAGCCTAAAGTTCGCGCTACTTTTCTTTCGTGAAAAAGATGAATAGACAAATCTTAGCCGATAAATTTGGAATTACAGCACATCACCAATCACCAATCTTTTCAATAGAATTTGGACGATTTTCAGCAAAATGGTCAAAAGCAATGTGTCTAGAATTGGCTAAAATTTTCTTAGAGAAAATCAGTTGGCTATTAAGCAAGTGGCAATGGAATGTGGTTTAAATCATGAATAAATTTTATGGTCGTTATTTACGAGAAATTTAAGTTTTAGCCCTGTTGAATATAAGGAATTCTATCCATATCTATTTTAAATAAAATGATTTGATTTCACATAACCTTAATAAATCAAAAGCGATTTGATCATATCTTCAGCTTATAAAAATTTGTAAGCTACCACTTTTGTCTATTTAATCAACTTGGAGATTTGATCATTGAATGCTACTTTTTAGGCCTGAATTTCGACCTATAAACCAGAGAAACTGTCCGTGTAGTTTCAGCACTTAACTTACTAAAATTCAGTAGCTATATTTTAAAAAGAAATATACGTGTTTAAACGCCAATGCTGCTTATTTATTTCCAAAAGTTTATATAAAAATGATTTATCTTTGCTGGAAAACAACCCTCTTTAACTGGATCTTAGATACTCAACTTCCTTTTTTAAAAACCATTTAATGAGTTCAATATGTAAGCATCATGTAGATAAATAAACACTTGGATGAGTTCGAATGGCGAATCTATCGGTTAAATTAACTTCCAAAAAAAACTGAGTCCTGCTCAAACCGAGCAAACAAATCATCCATTCTTTCAGCATATTTGAGATCCAATTGATGCCATAGTTCTTGGGGAAGTGGGATAAATTCCAATGTGTCTGAACCATCAGAAGCTTTACAGAAACGGATTTCATACTCAGGATGTAAAATTTCATTGAGTGCTCGTAAAGTTGTATCACGATCAGCACCTTTACCTTGATAGGGAATAAGCAATGATTTTTCACCGAACTGAATCGTAATGGTAAATCCCTGTTTATTATCAGCATCTTCTAGTTTTGCGGACAGTTGACCCGTTTCTAGAATTTTTTCACAATATTCAATAATTGCATTATCTTCTTCTCCCCAATCCACCACCATCACAATGTCATAGCGTCCATCAAAAACATCGAAATAGAAGTCTTGGGTAGGGTTTTCAATATAAGATTCAATAGTTTCAAGTTTTTCAGCACTGTAATTTGTCATAATGGATATCCATGTTTTTATTATTTTTAATCTAAATAATTGCTCCGTGAAATTCAATCTTGGTGCTGTATAATATTCACGGGTTCTCCCAATAAATAATTGAATAATAAATTGTGTTTGCTTACAAACTTTCCTATAATAGGCGCTCGCAATTTTTGCGGCATAATCTATTGCTTTAAACTGTTGTCTAAAGCATTACAGATTGTGACTCCTTGCTTCATTCTTTTGAATGGGGCTGTATAAACCGTAAGGAGCTGACAATGCGTCACTACGAAATCGTAATTCTGGTACACCCAGACCAAAGCGATCAAGTTGTGGGAATGGTAGAACGCTACATTTCTCACATCAAAGATGCTGAAGGTCAAATTCACCGTCTTGAAGATTGGGGCCGTCGCCAATTGGCTTACCCAATTAACAAAATTCATAAAGCGCACTACATTTTGATGAACATCGAATGTAACCAAACTACGCTAAATGAATTAGAAGAATTGTTCCGTTATAACGATGCAATCCTTCGTAACGTGATTATCCGTCGTGAACACGCAATCACTGAAGAATCATTACTTGCTAAGAGTGCTGAAGAAAAACGTGCGCGTAAAGCTCAACGTGAAGAAGCACAACAAGCTCAAGATTCTGTTGAAGCATAAGGAGAACATCAATGGCACGTTTTTACCGTCGTCGCAAGTTCTGCCGCTTTACAGCTGAGAACGTTACGTACATCGACTACAAAGATATCGACACTTTAAAACAGTACATCACTGAAAATGGCAAGATTGTTCCTAGCCGTATTACAGGTACTAAAGCTCGTTACCAACGTCAATTGGCGCTTGCTATTAAACAAGCTCGCTACTTAGCGTTGATTCCTTACACTGACAATCATAAGTGAGGTTGAGCCGTGGATATTATCTTATTACAACGCATTAAAAACCTTGGTAAATTAGGCGATAAAGTATCAGTTAAAGCTGGTTACGGCCGTAACTACTTAATCCCTCAAGGTAAAGCAGTTGCTGCGACTGAAGCAAACACTGCTGCTTTTGAAGCTCGTCGTGCAGAACTTGAGAAAGCTGAAGCTGAAGTTTTAGCTGCTGCTCAAGCACGTGCTGATCAATTGAACGAAGTGAATATCGTTATCACTGCGAAAGCGGGTGATGAAGGTAAACTATTTGGTTCAATCGGTACTCGTGACATCGCTGACGCTTTAACAAATGCTGGTCTTGTTGTAGACCGTGCAGAAGTTCGTTTACCGAACGGTGCGCTTCGTCACACTGGTGAATTCAACATCGCAATCCAATTGCATCATGATGTTGTTGCTGAAGTTCTCGTTACAATCGTATCTGAGTAATTTCCGACCAAAAAAAAGAGCATACTTTTGTATGCTCTTTTTTTATCTTTAAATTTTGACTTTCATTCAAGTCTTTTACTCTACGCATCCCTAGCTTATCGATATTACTGTTAGATACTTTTCGCATTTTGCATTAAGATAAGTGAATACTCTAGTATATCCATACATTACGTTAATCACGTTTTCGCACGATTTAAAATCAAGGTCTTATATGTCACAGGCAACCGCCACAGCTCAACAGAATTCTTTTAATGCTGATGCAAAAAATAAAGACAATGCACAGTTAAAAGAATTTCGTACGCCACCCCATAATCTGGCAATTGAACAAGCTGTACTTGCTGCATTAATGACTGTCGCTGAGTCTTTTGAACAAGTCAGCGATACTTTAAATGAAAATGATTTTTACGCAACGCGTCATAAATATATCTTTCGAGCAATCGAGAAACTCGCTCAAGAAAGTTCTCCCTATGATGCAGTTTTAGTCAATGATTGGCTAATTAAACAAAATCTATTGGATGCTATCGGTGGTGAAGAATATTTGATGCAATTGATGGCAGATTCCCCTTCAAGTTTTTATAACTTAGAAACCTATGCTGGGAAAATTAAGGAATTTGCGACTTTAAGAAATATGATTAAGGTCGGTAATGAGATTCTGCAAAATGCATATGACACCAAAGGCCGTGATGTCAGTGAAATTTTAGATCTTGCTGAGACCAATATTTTTTCTATTGCAGAACAACATAACAATAATGCTAAGGCACAAGGTCCTAAAGCAATTACTTCAGTAGTTGCTGACGTATTTGATAAATTAAATGAACTATCGCAGCTGGACGGCAATATCACAGGTTTAACCACAGGTTTTATGGAGCTAGACAATAAAACTTCAGGTATGCAACCCGGAGATATGATTATTGTCGCAGCACGTCCGTCCATGGGGAAAACCACATTTGCCATGAATCTGGTTGAAAGCGTTTTGTTCAACTGTGATTTACCGGCATTGGTTTTCTCAATGGAAATGCCCGCAGATTCCATTGCAATGCGCTTGATCTCAGCTTACGGTAAAGTCCATCAAGGACATTTACGTTCAGGAAAATTGGATGGTGATGAATGGTCTAAAGTGACCGGTACAATTTTACAGCTTCAAGAAAAGCACCTCTATATCGATGACTCTTCTGCACTCCCGCCAACAGAGGTTCGTGCCCGTGCACGGCGTATTGCCAAACAACACGGTGGCAAGCTGGGATGTATCATGATCGATTATCTACAGTTAATGAAAGTGCCCGGTATGGGCGATAACCGTGTAGGTGAGATTGGTGAAATTTCACGAAGCTTAAAAGCGCTTGCTAAAGAAATGATGTGCCCTGTCATTGCATTATCACAGCTTAACCGTTCTTTGGAGAACCGTCCAAACAAACGCCCAGTTATGTCAGACTTACGTGAATCAGGTGCGATTGAGCAGGATGCCGATTTAATTATGTTTATCTACCGTGATGAAGTATATAACAAAGAATCAAAAGAAGCCGGGACTGCTGAAATCATCATTGGTAAACAGCGTAATGGACCTATTGGTACAGTACGCCTCGCCTTTGAAGGTCAGTATACGCGATTCAGCAACCTATCTCCTGAGTACTATGCTCAGTATGAAGACGAAGAATAAGTTTGATCTTAGCCCTAAAGAGACTTTTACTCAAACCTTGGATTTTAAAGTCTCTTTCAACTCATCAATATTTCTGATCCAGTCGTCATAGTCATCTGAATCCTGCCATAGCTCATCCAATTCAGAACTTTCAGAAGTCAATAAATTTAATGCAAGTAAAGCTTTTGGAATCAAGGCATAATTGTGCTTATTTTTATTCTGCGCTAACCATTTTTCGACAGATTCAGGAAAGTATACGTTATCCGCAATCTCTTCTGTAAAAGATTTAGCTAAAACTTCTGCTGCTGCATAGGCAATACATCCCAGATCAGCATCAATAAACTCTTCTGTGGTCATATCGATGATTTGATCAAATGCATCCTCAATTACGTCATAACCGTCATGCTCTTTGAATTCGTATGCCCAATCACTGGCTGTATCATTCCCAAAAGGTTCATGTGACCATGTTCCCATACACGTCCACCTTAATCATGAAATTGAATATAAAATGTACGATTTTGTAAAAAAAATAAAGATCAATATTTTTACAAATTATGTTTAGCCAAAAGTACAAGAATTTTATCGATACAAAATCAATAACCCATTAAAAACGCAAATGTTCATGTCCATTTAGTCTTGATCGGACTACAATAATCCTGGTTCTGATCATGATCTTTTTAAGACAACATAGAACCATCCCTACATTTTCAACAGCATAATTTCATCAGTTTTATGCTGTATTTGCCATTCCCAAGGAGTAACCAGGGTGCGCCAAGCAACAGTTTATATTGACAGCGAAGCGCTGCAATATAATTTAAACCGTGTCAAACAACTTGCCCCAACCGCTAAAATTGTCAGTATGGTAAAAGCCAATGCATATGGTCATGGCGTCAAGGATTGCTTAGCCGCCTTAAATTCAACCGATGCTTTTGGAGTCGCCTGTCTTGAGGAAGCTTTGCAAATCCGTGAATTGGGATATCAACAACCGATTACCCTGATTGAAGGTATTTTTAGCACAGATGAAATGCCAATCGTTCTCGACAATTACCTCGAAGTAATGGTTCATCACCAACAACAAGTTGATTGGTTGCGTACCCATAAAGAACAATATATCAAAAAAGGGCTTAAAGTCTGGGTCAAGCTCAATAGCGGCATGAACCGTCTGGGTTTTAAAGTTCCAGAAATAATTGAAGTCATCCATTTGCTCAAAGCAGATGGCTTTAACTGTGTCTTGGCGATGCACTTTGCCAATGCTGATGTCGAATCTCATCCGTTAAATGAACAGCAAAAGCAACAATTTTTACGGGTTAAAACAGCCTGTTCACCCATTTTAGCCTCATGTTGTAACTCTGCTGCTATTTTTAAATGGCCTGAACTCAATTTTGATTTTGTTCGACCGGGAATCATGCTTTATGGTGCTTCACCATTTGCTGACCAATCCGCACATGATCTTGATATTCGTCCCGTAATGACATTTACCGCAGAGATCATTGCTTTAAATCATATTCAAGCAGGAGAATCTGTAGGTTATGGTTCCACTTTCATTGCCGAGCAAGAAATGGATATTGCCATTGTATCTATTGGCTATGGCGATGGGTATCCCCGTGCCTATCTCAAACAAAACTATGTTTCTGTTCATGGAAAAGCAACACGCGTTATTGGTCGTGTCGCCATGGACATGATCGCCATTGATGTCACTGGATTGAGTGCACCGATTGGAACAGTGGTCGAGCTTTGGGGTAAAAATCGTTTAGTCGATGATGTAGCGACAGCAAATGGTACAATCGGCTATGAATTATTATGCCGTATGACTGGTCGTCCAAAACGTAAAAAAATTTAAATATTTTGCTGTTTTTGTTGTGCGTGCCGTACAGAATAAAAATCATGAATGTGATAGAGATATGCCCAATATCTCTATCAGTCAGAAAAAAGATGCGATGCTTGGTAGCATAGGCAAAACTGTCAGAGAAGATTTACTGACTATAATCAATTGAATTATTTACTCATTAAAATAACACACAGCTTGGTTATTTAATTTTATCCTTTCCAAAACTCATGCTCAAAACTTAGTCACGAGAATACAGATGGTTTTCAAAATAGAATTAAACAAAATGGCTTTAAATACGATGATCAAACCATATCTTCAAACTATTCGGTTTCATAAAGCAACTGAAGCAATAGAGGGACATCTTGCCTGTCTAACTTTAATGGTTGAAAACGGAGCAACCCCCTGTTTTTAAAAAACTGCTGAATTTTACTGTTGCGCCTGACATATTTCATTGACCATTGAGTAAAGTGAGCATGCTCAATCATTAAAGCACTGAACAATTTAATTTGCTGATGTCTGGGATCTTTATGCAATTTCTCTAGCAGACGTAGAATTACCGACTCTTCTCCTTCAATGCATTGAAAAAAATGCTCATCGGCAAAATAAAGAACACCTCGCACTTGATGCAGAATATTAAAGTCTCTCGCTTCACCAAAAATTTCTCTTAGGTCATTGAGTAATTGATGATGAGGTGCTGTTGTTTTGCTTGCATAGCATAGTTGAAAAGTCATGTAATTCTTCTAATTTTATCTTTATAGTGTTATAAACAATTATGATTCAATATACAAGTTTTAACATTTTATTATTCAAAAATTTAATTCTGTTTTACTGTTGTTCGAGCAGAGAGTATTTGCATAAGTTCGACGATTTGTTGATCAGTCAGGCTCATGGGTTTAAAATGATTTAGACCACATTTTTTACAAAAAATACTGACCAATCCATTGCGATCAACGTACTTCATTTGCCACGCTGCAAAGTGAAACTCATCAATAGTGTTAAGGAAGCAAAAACGACAATGCTGATCTTGGTGATTCAAGATATGTTGATAAATTAAATCTATCGATTTAGCATCACCTTCAAAACAATGTAAAAAATATTCATTTGCATAAAATGAAACACCATGGATATGCTGTTCAGAAAAAAATGTCATAGCACGACGCATAGCCTGTTTAAATTCAGCAACAAGATGGAGGTCTTTTAAGTTAATGCTTGAAACATAACAAAGTTGAACTAATTCCATGTTCTTAACATTTATAAATGATCATAGATATGAAAATAGTCCATAAAGATTAAATTTTAATTAACGCCGCTTTCGATTCACTCAAAAGCTTACTCAAAATAATCTACTGTGGGTTTTGGCAGATCTTGCAGCCCTTTTTTTAGAGTTTCAGACCATTGCTTACTGATATGCTGAAAATATGGATCATCTTCCACAATTCGTTTTCCTTTAGGAATTTTTAAACAGTCTTTATTGTAGATCATGGCATCTAACGGCATACCGACTGAAACATTCGAGCGTAATGTTGAATCAAATGAAATTAAGCTACAGCGCAATGCTTCATCCAAAGGCATATCATAACTCAATGCCCGATCTAAAATCGGCTTACCATATTTGCTTTCACCAATCTGAAAATACGGCGTATCACTGGTCGCAGAAATAAAGTTTCCTTGTGGGTAGATATTGTAAAGTTGCATCTCTTCGCCACTGATTTGTCCACCCACCAACAAACTACAGTAATAATTACTCTGCTCTTGTGTATCTTCAGTTACGTCTGCAATGACTTTACGTAAAGTCTGTCCAATCAGACCCGCTGCCTCAAACATGGTATTGACGCTATATAAATTAGGTTCTTGTTTTAAAGCCAAGTGATTTTCCAAATACCCAATCACGGCTTGGGTTGTAGCGAGATTCCCTGAGGTCTGAATACAAATGAATCGTTCACCTTCAATTCCAAATGTATAGAGCTTACGATATACCGAAATGTGATCGACTCCTGCATTGGTTCGAGTATCACTGATAAATACTAAACCTTGTTTGAGTCTTAAAGCACAGCAATATGTCATGGAACTACCTATACAACTAAAAATCGAAATGGATCACTTTTATAATAAAGACATTATTTACCACTCAACTGATTAGCATGCAAGCACTTGAACGATAGAATACATGGTTTCTACTCCGCCATGTTCACGCACACCACGAACGGGAGCCACATCCCAATAATCCCGTCCAACGGCAACATATACATGAGCGTGTGGGCAAAATAGTTGATTGCTTACATCAATGACATGCCATTGCCCTGCTAAAAAAACTTCTGTCCAAGCATGGCTTGCAAGATGCGATTGATTGTTCACATATAAATAGCCTGAGACATAGCGTGCCGGAACACCCACCGCTTTCGCCATTGCGATCAAAACATGACTATGATCCTGACAAACCCCTTGCTGAGCAGAAAAGGATTCTATAGCCGTATGAGTCACAGTCGTACTTGCCGTCATATACGGCATATGCTGCAGTATTGCAGCAGCTAATTTCTGAAAGTTAGCCCAACTTTTCTCTGGTAAATAGTATGCTGCAAAAGCAATCATTTCATCATTGCACTGTGTCGCATTGGTAGGTTGTAAAAACACGGCAGGAGAAAGAGAATCCTGCAATCCAAACTGGTCAGCTGTATTAATTTCAACAATACCCTGTGCCATAATCAACATTTGTTGATAAGACTCTATTTGCGAACTGGTCAACCAAATATTATTAAACGCGTCTTTTTTATACTGTTTTTCTCCAGGTATACTGATTTGCCAACCTGTCACCTGTTGATGCCGGTTCGACTGTGGCGTCATTTTTATATACTGAATGCTATTTTTTGCCCAGTCAGAATACTGATAATGGGTTTGATGGTTAATCATAAGTTTCATAAGCGATCCAATTCAAACAAGGAATCAATATGATCACTAAAATGATAGTAATTCATTCGATTAGGCTGCTTTTTTAATTCCTCCCAAACTTCAGGCAAACTACACATCCCATGCTGATTCAAACTACTGATTACCGCATTCAATTGAGCAACTGTGGCTGATTTATCTTGATCTAAACGTAGCTGTCGATCAAATTGTTCCATCTTTTGCCCTAAACTAAAAAATAGAAAAAGCAACTCGTCATCTTCAGCCTCCAATACATCATTACATTCTTCACAAACATCACAGATAAAACTGGCATTCTGCTCTGCTTGATGTAACAGTTGATTTAACTCTGCAAATGATTTTGCAGAAATAACGCCGCGTAAGTCGTGAATGTTATTTTTCGCGCAAGAAAACTGTTGGTGAAATGATGCAGGTTGTTCAGCATCCAAAATAAGTTCATTCAAAGAGCTGGCATCAAATGCAGGCAAGCAAAATGCGTTTGCATAACTTAGAGCCAGCTCATTGGTTTTGAATGGGAACTGGCTACATAAATATTGAATTCGGGTCAAATAACGCCCTAACCAAAATATATTTTGTGCATTTGTACTGAGTAAAATCATCTGTACTCTCCTTTGGTTGGGATGACTAAGGAATGATTAAATTGAATATTCATCAATCACCCAGGTATCCTTAATTCCACCACCTTGTGATGAGTTAACCACCAATGAACCTTGTTGCATTGCCACTCGGGTCAAACCACCCGGGACGATTTCTATTCGTTCAGGTGAGGTTAAAATAAATGGTCGTAAATCTATATGACGTTCAGCAATCCCTTGTGAGGTTAATGTTGGCGCTACTGATAAATCTAACGTCGGTTGTGCGATATATGCTGAAGGCGTAGCGATTAATTTCATTTTAAACAAATCAATTTCTTGCTCAGTGGCTTTAGGTCCGATCAGCATCCCATAACCACCAGAACCCTGCGCTTCTTTAATCACCAATTGATCAATATGTTTCAAAACAAAATCCAATGCTTCAGCTTCACGACATTGATAAGTTGGTACGTTGGATAAAATTGGCTTTTCATTCAAATAATAAGCAATCATTTGATCCACATATGGATAAATGGATTTATCATCTGCAACCCCGGTACCAGGTGCATTTGCAATGACCACATTGCCACTTAAGTAAGCAGACATCAGCCCTGCAACACCTAAAGAACTGTCAGGTCTAAAGCATAAAGGATCTAAAAAAGCATCATCCAAACGTCTATAAATTACATCAACCTGCCGGCGACCTCGGATGGTTTTCACATAAACCTTGTCGTTTTCAACAAAAAGATCACGTGATGTCACTAAGGGTACACCCATTTCCCTTGCCAAAAATGAATGTTCATAATACGCACTGTTATAACGCCCGGGTGTCAGCACTACGATTACAGGTGTACTTACTCTTGAATTTTCAGCAAGAATCTCACGCAAAAGCTGCGGATACTGCTCAATATTTGCAACCTGTTGATTGCATAATTCAGGCATTAATTTTTGACTCATCTTGCGACTTTCAATCATGTAGGATACACCTGATGGAGTGCGCAGGTTATCTTCTAAGACAAAGAACTCCCCTTGTCGATCACGGACAATATCGATCCCACTGATTTGACTATATATATTTCCATTCAAACAGTGATTCATCATGATCGGCTGATACGCTTCATGTGAAAGCACAGGTAACTCGGGAATAAGCCCCTCTCTCAAAATATTTTGCTGATGATAAATATCTGCAAGAAACAAATTTAACGCTTGAATACGCTGTTTACAGCCTGCCTCGATTTTGTTCCATTGTTGTTTGGCAATTACTCGTGGAATCAAATCAAAGGGAATGGTGCGGTCAATTCCAGATTGTTCTCCATATACAGCGAAGGTAATCCCTTGATATAAAAAATGTGCTTTTGCTGTTTCATTTAATTTTTCAAGTGCATAAATACTATGCTGAGATAACCAATGCTCAATTTTTTCTGCTGTCTCAGTGCAAAGGACATGATCGTCAGTCATTTCATTAAAGAAAATAGAATCGAGTTGTTTAAGTAAATGCATAGCTGGTTGCTGCATATCAATATTTAAATGAACACCTGCTTGAATATTTTTTATCTCTTTTAATTCGCCTGTCTTCACCTGAGTCTGTTCTTCAATCATTGGCACAGCAAAACGTTCTGCATAATTTTCATTACTTGAATTTGTATCCATCGTTTCTTTTAGCATACAAACCTCTTCTTATGTTCTCTGGGGGCAGGATCAATCAAGCAATATCAATGCCAACAATCATTGTGCCTTAAAATGTTTTTTCAGCATCAGGATTAAATCTTTTAACCATCATTTATTAATTCATTGTTTACTGTTGAGCTCAATGTGAGTTTTGATTGAACTTGTTTCAAAATTTTTTAGTGAGTGTTTTCAAAGTCTAACAAACTAATTTAAGGATAGAACTTGCAGAAAGTTTTTTATTTTTCTATTGTGTAGCTGATTTATTTCCCTTAAACCTTCACGATTTCAACGATATTTGACATGTCTGCACAAGAAAAAGAAACCTCGAACAGCCTCTATCGCCAATGGCAAATTTTATCCCGACTTTCTACGGGTAAGTGGATGGGCACACGTGAATTACAAGAAGTCTTAGAACGTGAAGGAATTGAGATCAGTCTGCGTACCATTCAGCGAGATCTCAATCAAATCGCGCAACGTTTTCCGATTGAAAGCAATAAGACTGTGCCTCAAGGTTGGCGTTGGCGCTCAGATGCACCAATTCAAAGCTTACCGCATATGACCAGTTCTCAAGCAGTCACATTTATGATGGTTGAGGAACATTTAAAGCACCTTTTACCACCAAGTTTGATTGATGAAATGAATCCTTGGTTTGATTTGGCTCGTCGTAGCTTGTCAACTCAGAATAATGTTCGACAATGGATTAATCGTGTTCGTATTGTACCTGCAAGTCAACCTGTGATCCCGCCTTTAGTTGAGAGACAGGCACAACAGGCTATCTATGAAGGATTACTCCAAGATAAGCAAATTGAGTGTGTCTATCGCTCAAGAGGGCATCAAGGTGAGGAAAAAACTTATATCCTCAATCCTTTAGGCTTGGTGCAAAAAGGTGCAATTATTTATCTGATTTGTACCAGACATGATAAAACCGAAGTCCAAACCTTTGCCTTACATCGTTTTAAATCCGCAACGGTTTTAGATCTTCGGGCATTACATCCCGTTAAATTTGATATTGATGAATATATTGATTCAGGAGCGCTTGGCTTTAGAGTTGATTTTTCTCAGCCCACCAAGCATGTTGAATTAAAACTCGTGATGCACGAAGATGATGCGCAATACTTTACAGAAAGTCAGCTCAGCAAAGAGCAAAAAGTTGAACAATTAAATGAGCAACTGTATCAAGTAAGTGCAGTAGTTCCCTTTACTTCACAATTGGTATGGTGGCTGAGAAGTTTTGGTAAAAAGATTGTTAGAATCGAACCCTTAGAAGTTTTTAATGCAGTTCATGAAATCGAATGATTCAATTTAACCAACATAGATATAAGTTCTAGATACAAGTACTCAATAAAAAAGAGCCTCTCGGCTCTGATCTTTTATTGTTTTTGTTTTTTTTGAATTTTATTATTTTGCGCTGATTAAAACTCACGTCACATTTTTACATGTCCACAAGACATGAGTTTAAATTGGAGAAAGTTGAACATCACATCAGACAGCACGCAAGTTCAGCATTGTTGTAACGGATTGATTTCATCGTCATAGTCACCACCTCTCGTTTGAATGTAGATTGACTATAACCGCGTTTGTTCATACTGAAAAATAATTAAAATTGCTTTATTTTTCACCAATTCTGTTTAAGAATTATTTTGATAACGTTATACCCGTCTTGTTGAAATACGATACTCGGAACATCATTAGCAACTGTCCATGCTATGGTTGCTTTTATAAAATGTTGTTTTTTAATTAAATGAATATATTGCTGCTCAGCGAAAAATTTTGCTGTGAGCTTCGATATGGGTATGCAAAATGTCACCCTTAGCAGACTTAACTGATCATATTGGAACAAAAGAGTTCAAACCGAGGGCTGAATATGAAACTAACAGACTATTCAACAAGACTTTACCCAGATTATTTTTTCAACAACTTAAAGTCTTGTTTCATCATGTTTTAGGGAACATCTCGATTTTAAAGTAGATAAATCAAGACAGTACAAGCACAATAATCTCTTGATTGATATCCATCTTCATTTCTGGGTTGTCATGTGAAGATTAAGTTTTTCCAATAAAGGCTCTACCAACTGTTTCCCTCTTAATTGATCCAGCCATGACTGAGGAATATCACGATAACCAAAATATAGTCCTGCAATACCGCCAGCCACACATGCTGTTGTATCAGTATCTCGTCCTAATGCAACTGCGCTTTTAATCACATCTTGATATGTCTGCTGTTGTAAGACATATCTGGCTGATTTTAAACAATCAACCACATAACCACTCCCTGTGCCCTGACTTAATTCGTCTGGACGAATATGAAATTCAAGCTGTTGCAAATCTTCAGGTCGATCCTGTAAACAGTTACGTAATTTTTCCACTGCATCCGACCAGGCAACTTCAATCCCTAAACCATTTAAAATGGCTCTCGCCCATAAACAATATAGAGCACAACATACTTTTGATCTTAGGTGCGCGTGGGTCACATGCGATTGCGCATATGCATCTTCAATCAACTGTCGGTCTGAACCTTGATGCCACAAGGCTAGAGGTAATACCCGCATGAGAGAACCATTACCGTTGGCGTATTCATCATTTTTAGCAACCTGAGATAGAGGGACGCCCGACCTGTACTTTCTTATCGCTTCAGCTGTTTGCACCCCCACATCGAAAACTTCATAATCAACTGCCATATACCCGTATTGATACCAGTTACACAGTCGCCTCATCAGATCTTCTGCATCCATTTCATGGTTATACAGGAGTGAATCCAGTAAACTCAGGGCTTGCGCTCCATCATCAGACCAAGTTCCTATAGGAATTTCTGGATAGGTCTTAGAAAAACAAGCAGGGGGCAGCATATCAATTTGATCATATTCAGGTAACTGCTCAGGTAGATTAAACTCATAAGGCACACCGACGGCATCCCCGACCAATAAGCCATAAATCGCACCTTTAATTCGATCTTGCTTGTTCATGTTGTTCTCTAAACTGATCACTTTATTTTATATTGTCATAAAGACCATATATTTTCAACAAACGAAGATGCATTATTTCAGATATAAAAAAGCCCGCATCAAGCGGGCTTCTTTACCGATGATCATCTACGATGACTTTTTCATTTGATTATGTTTACGAATGGTAATCATCACCAATTGAACAGCCGCAGGTGTTACGCCCGGAATTCGACTCGCTTGTGCAAGCGTTTCTGGCAATACATTTTTAAGTTTCATGGTAATTTCACGAGAAAGACCTGAAACAGCATCATAGTCAAAATCGGCAGGAATTTTAGTATCTTCCAAACGCTTCATTTGAGCAACATCCTCTTGCTGACGATTGATATAGCCCGCATATTTCACTGCAATTTCGATTTGCTCACCAACGAATGCAGACACTTCAGAGCCTGTCAATTCCGCAATTTGAGAGAAATTGATATTTGGACGTTTGAGCAAGTCGATCGCAGAACATTCTTTGGACAAATCTGCACCGGTCATTTCAACGAATTTTTTGCCCATTGGATTATTTGGTGCCGCCCAAAGATGTTGCAAACGACCTGTTTCTTTTTCGACTGCTTCCATTTTTTCACAGTATGCAGCCCAACGTTCATCATCTACCAAGCCCATTTCACGACCAATGGCTGTTAAACGCTGATCTGCATTGTCTTCACGAAGCATCAAACGGTATTCTGCCCGTGAAGTAAACATACGGTACGGTTCTTTTGTGCCTAAAGTAATCAAGTCATCAACCAAGACACCCATGTACGCTTCATCACGCTTAGGTGTCCATTGCTCTTGATCCCAAGCACGGCGGGCAGCATTTAATCCTGCCAGTAAACCTTGGGCACCTGCTTCTTCATAACCTGTTGTACCATTGATCTGACCAGCAAAATAGAGGTTATTAATGGATTTTGTTTCCAAAGAGAATTTCAGCGACTGCGGGTTGAAATAATCATATTCAATTGCATAGCCCGGGCGAAGAATATGTGCATTTTCCATCCCGCGGATTGAACGTACCAACTCAAACTGCACATCAAATGGCAATGACGTAGAAATACCATTTGGATAGAGCTCATGTGTATCCAGACCTTCAGGCTCCAAGAAAACCTGATGCGAGTCTTTGTCAGCAAATTTATGAATTTTATCTTCAATGGATGGGCAATAACGTGGACCTACCCCTTCAATCACCCCGGTATACATCGGCGAACGATCTAAGCCACCACGAATAATTTCATGGGTACGCTCGTTAGTATGGGTAATATAACAGTTCACCTGTTCTGGATGCATAGACACATCTCCCATGAATGACATGGTTGGAGATGGGAAGTCACCCGGTTGTGGGATCATCACAGAAAAATCAACTGAGCGTGCATCAATACGCGGTGGTGTACCTGTCTTTAAACGTCCTACTGGCAAGTTTAATTCGCGTAAACGAGCCGCCAGAGAAATCGAAGGTGGATCACCTGCACGACCACCCGAAGAATTGTTTAATCCAACATGAATAACACCACCCAAGAAGGTACCAGTCGTCAACACAACCGTTTTCGCATCGAAGCGAATACCCATTTGAGTGACGACACCTTTAACGGTATCGCCTTCAACAATAAGATCATCAGCAGCTTGTTGGAAAATGTCTAGGTTGGCTTGATTCTCCAAGGTGTGACGAATTGCCGCCTTATAGCGAATACGGTCAGCTTGGGCACGAGTTGCACGTACAGCAGCCCCTTTACGAGAATTCAGGATTCGGAACTGGATACCGCCTTTATCGGCAGCGAGAGCCATTGCTCCACCCAACGCATCGATTTCGCGAACAAGATGGGATTTACCAATTCCACCGATAGCAGGGTTACAGCTCATCTGCCCTAAAGTCTCAATGTTATGAGTCAAAAGCAGAGTCTGTCGACCCATACGCGCCGCAGCAAGTGCCGCTTCCGTACCTGCGTGACCGCCACCGATAACAATGACATCGTAAACTTTAGGATAATGCATAGTAATAAATGAGAGATAAAAAGAATGACAGGAAATTATAGCAAAATTTTACCGTGAGTTTTAGGCGGTTTTACAAAAATTTATCCCCTAAAGACATATATTTCCAATTAAACATTTAGATACACAGGCAACATAAATTGACACTTCGTTTCAGTAAGTCCCCACAAATCGAATTTAACTTAGCAAAAAACCGCTATACCATGAGAATCACTCAGATAATTAAATTTTCCATCATGAATACAAGGAATACGATTATGAAAAATACATTGTCTAAGATGATGACGGCTTCATTGTTAAGTTGTATGGCAATCGGTTTTGCTCATGCTGCTGAGGAAAACACCAGTAAAGCTGAAGTGAAAAAGCAAATTCAAGTTTGTGCCAAGAAAAAACAAGGTGACTGGGTCACTTATGCCAATAAAGGTGTAACTTTTAATGGTACTTGTGAACCAAATGAGAATGGCAAGCTCCAATTCAGTTTCCCTGCTCCACCAGCAGGTAGCAATACCACCGGTGCTGCTGTCTCACCAGAACCTGCAATGGAAAATCGTCCTGCTGTAGAACAAGCGGCTCCTGCAAGTGCTGATGCACCGGCAACCAATGACGCCTCTCAAGCAGAACAGCCGGCAGTCGAACAACCTAGCCAAGCTGTACCGAGCGAAGATCCAATCCAAGCTCAATAATTTTCCTCAAAATCAGCAATTCATCGACTTTGATTGCGTGAATGATATCTGCATTCAGCAAGCTTGAAACGCGATGGATGATTGTTGAAATCAAGAGAGATTCCGGTTAACGGAATCTCTTTTTTTATATTCTGAATGTCTATCTGATCCCTCTCGTCATTACCCACTTTCGAATTAACCGACCTTTGCGAATTACATAAGTAATTGTATTTAAAATATATTTAAATCAACTTAATGACCTACCCAAATGATGGTTATTTTAAATTATTGAGGAGTCATGTTTTTTATTTTTCTATTTTTATAGTTTCGATTACACTCAATTTTGAGTAAGGAATATTCAACTGTTTAAATGATTTAAAACAACAAAAAGGAAGAAACTATGGATTCAGGAATAATCACCGTCATGCTTCCGCTTGCCCTCGCCATCATTATGATTGGTTTAGGCTTAGAGCTCACTCCGAAAGATTTCGCTCGGGTATCAAAACATCCCAAAGCCGTTTTAATTGCCTTATTTTGTCAATTGGTACTTTTGGTCGGCATTGCCTTTGTTATCTGTAAAGTACTCGCCCTACCGCCTTTACTCGCAGTCGGATTAATGTTACTCGCTGCATCACCAGGTGGAAGTACCGCAAATTTATTCAGTTATTTATTTAAAGGCGACATTGCACTGAATATTACTTTGACAGCTATTAATTCTGTGATTGCAGCTTTTACCCTACCCTTGATTGTAAACTTCTCCATCCAGTACTTTATGAATGATGGACAGCAAATCAGTATGCAGTTCAGCAAGATTATTCAGGTTTTTGCAATTATTTTAGTTCCTGTCTGTATTGGTATGTTGATTCGACACTATGCGCCCCATTTTACAGAGAAACTCAATAAACCCTTGCGTATTTTCTCTGTGGTTTTTTTGATACTCATCATTATCGGAGCAATCGCCAAAGAGCGTACACACATTCTGGAATATCTCACCCAAGTCGGTTTAGCCACAGTGATTTTCTGTATATGCAGTTTGCTGATCGGTTATTTTGTCCCAAGATTACTTGGCATTAATAGCGCGCAAGCACGTGCGTGTGCTTTTGAAATAGGCATTCATAACAGCACTTTAGCGATGACCATCGCATTGACAGTCATGGCAAACTCAACTGTAGCGATGCCTGCTGCAGTCTACTCGATATTTATGTATGTTTTTGCAGCAATCTTTGGTGCATTGATTTCCAAACATGCCACGCAAGATTCTGTAATTGAACATGCTTAAAATGATGATTTTGTAAAACCAAAGTGGGTGTTGATGCATCCACTTTTTTATTTTGGTGGAAGGTAGGCGCGCCTTGACAGTTTCCGTTACAATATGGGCTTTAAGAAAACGATTTAGGTCTTTACCGTGAAGTGGTTACAAATTCATATTACAGTTGAACAAGCTCAAGTTGATTTTACTGAAACTTTATTAAGTTCTTTAGGTGCAGTAAGTGTGACTCTCGATGATGCTGAAAACCAAGACTTGCTTGAGCCACTTCCAGGTGAAACGCCTCTATGGAATAAAGTCATTGTCACAGGCATTTATGCTCAAGACGACCATGAAGAAATCGATGTAGCAGCTTTAGAGACATTTATCCGTACTCAGCTCCCGACTGCTCCAATGAAGAGTGAATTCCTTGAAGACCAGGTTTGGGAACGTTCATGGATGGACTACTATGAACCCATTCAAATTGGTGAAAAATACTGGATCGTGCCTGAGTGGTTAGAACCGCCTGAAGCTGATGCAGTCAATATCAAGCTTGATCCAGGCTTGGCTTTCGGTACAGGCAACCATGCTTCAACTTTCCTTTGTTTGCAATGGTTAGGAAAAACCGATGTTAAAGATAAAGTTGTGATTGATTACGGTTGTGGCTCAGGCATATTGGGTGTTGCAGCATTGCTCTTAGGTGCGAAAAAGGTTTATGCAACAGATATTGACCCCCAAGCAGTATTAGCAACAAAACAAAATGCTGAATTGAATGGCGTACTTGAAAATCTTTATGTCGGACTTCCTGAAGAATTTAATGAAACATTTAAAACCCAGCAAGCAGATGTACTGGTTGCAAATATTCTGGCTGGTCCACTTATGTCCCTTGCCGAGGAATTCTCAACTTTAATTAAATCTGAGGGCGAGTTCGCACTTGCAGGTGTAATTGAAGAGCAAGTTGCTGATGTTTCTAGTGTTTATTCTGAATTTTTTGATATAGTAGAGGTAGAGAAACGCGAAGAAAACTGGTGCAGAATTTCTGGTTCGCGTAAGAAATTTTAATCGATGAAAATTTAACTATCTATGGCTGAAAAACAAACCCGCTGCCCTAATTGTGCTTCAATTTATAAAGTGTCAGTTACACAGCTTACTGTTGCTCAGGGTATGGTTTGTTGTCCAAAATGCGGTCATAACTTCAATGCGCTGGTTCATCTCCAACCCGCTCCTTCTGAAAAACAGGTGACAGATACATCCGAACCTGAACGCAAATTGGATCAGGAGCCTTTTGATAATCGTCGAAATGAAACCAGTGTACTGGATATATTCAATCGTAAAGTTGAACATTCCAATATTGATCTGAGAACCTACTTAAATAATTTGAACTACTTTAACAATGATCCTGTTCATAATATTCCCAGTTTAAATCTATCTAAAGGGCTGACTCACAAAGGCGATGATCTGCTAAAACCGAAAAGCACCCTATATTATCTGGCTTGGAGTTTTATCAACCTGTCTTTGCTCAGTATTTTGATGTTTCAAATTGTTTGGTTTAACCCGAACTTGACTGACCGCTATCCTGCAATCAATACTGTTTTTACCAAAGCATGTTCAGTTTTTCATTGTGACACTGTCGATCAACGTTATAGACATATCGTAATTAGTAACCTCAAAGTAAAAGCAATCGACTCACAACAGACTCAATTCTCGGGTCAAATCAATAATAAGTACTCTAAAAGTTTAGAACTCCCGATGATAAGGGTCACACTCAAAGCAAATGATAAAATAGTCAAGACTTATACAATCTCAGCCGAAGACTATCTCATCAAGAGCCTGATTGGAATTAAACGAATTCCACAAAACAGTCCATATCCATTTAAATTTGTCATTACAGAGTCCAGAAAAAGTTTTGATGACTATCAATTAGACGTCATTCATCCATAAAATTAAAAAAAACTACAAAAAAATGAAAAAAAATGTAGTTTTCTTGCTCATTTTTTCTGAGACAATGCTATCATACGCGCCACGAAAGCTTTGTCCTGCAAACTCCTCGCAATTTTTCACAAAAACTACTGTTTTGTTATGTGCTTTATATCCAATATCGCGCAAGTAGAACATTTTTTTGTTTAAAAGAGTGAAGTAACAAATATTAATCTATTGTTACGCTTATTTTTCACTCAACTCGACGATTTGTGGCAAGCTAATTGTTCTTGTTTTAGAGCCAACCGTTTTAGGATCTAAAACGGGGCTCAGATTTTTTTAGACCACATTTATATTGTTTTACCCAAGCAATATTTTGATTTTTCGGATTAACTCGCATGAATAGCAAATCTCCTATTTTTACTGCACAATCTGATGTCGCTCTTCGTATTCACGTAGATCGCGCAGTTCGTCACTATTTTGCACAATTGCAAGGTGAGCAACCATCTCAAGTGTACGATATGGTGCTAGCAGAAATGGAGAAACCTCTTTTATCTGTCGTTCTAGAATATACGCGCGGGAATCAGACACGCGCTGCTGAAATTCTCGGACTCAACCGCGGAACTTTACGTAAAAAGTTAAAAGCTCACGGTTTAATGAGTGAATAAATGATAAAATGCTCACGGCTTGCGTGGGCATTTTTTTTACCTACCTTTTGCCTACCTGTTCAATCTCTAGACTTAAAAACTGTTGACGAAGATCATGACTATTAAACGCGCTTTAATCTCTGTTTCCGATAAAACCGGGATCGTTGAATTTGCCCAGAACCTTGTTGCTCTTGGGGTAGAAATTTTATCTACTGGTGGTACATATAAGTTGCTTAAAGACAACAATATCGCTGTAGTTGAAGTTTCAGAGCACACTGGCTTCCCTGAAATGATGGATGGTCGCGTAAAAACACTGCATCCTAAAATTCATGGTGGCATCTTGGCTCGTCGTGGTCTAGACGAGGCTGTGATGGCTGAACACAACATTGATGCGATTGATCTTGTTGTTGTAAACCTTTATCCATTTGCGGCAACTGTTGCCAAAGCAGATTGTTCTCTTGCCGACGCAATCGAAAATATTGATATCGGCGGTCCGACAATGGTACGTGCTGCTGCAAAAAATCATGCATCTGTGGGTATCGTGGTCAACGCTGCAGATTATGCAACCGTGATCAATGAAATCAAAACCGAGGGGGCATTATCTTATGCAACTCGATTTGATTTGGCAGTAAAAGCTTTTGAGCATACTGCACAATATGACGGCATGATTGCATCTTACTTAGGTGCTCGAGTAGGTAAAGAAGAAGGTCAAGCAGACAAATTTGCTCGTACTTTCAATACACAATTGAACAAAGTGCAAGACTTGCGTTATGGTGAGAATCCACACCAATCCGCTGCTTTCTATGTTGAAGCAACTGCAACTGAAGCATCAGTGTCTACGGCAAAACAATTGCAAGGCAAAGAACTCTCTTATAACAATATCGCTGATACAGATGCTGCTTTAGAATGCGTAAAGTCATTTGCCAAACCAGCCTGCGTGATCGTTAAGCATGCGAATCCTTGTGGTGTTGCTGTATCGCTCGATGGCATTCAAACAGCTTATGATCTTGCTTATGCAACAGATCCAGAATCAGCCTTTGGCGGTATCATTGCATTCAACCGTGAACTTGATGTTGCAACAGCCCAAGCGATTGTAGACCGTCAATTTGTTGAAGTGATCATTGCACCAAGCATTGCTGAAGGTGTACTTGAAGTCACAGGTGCAAAGAAAAATGTTCGTGTGTTGGTATGTGGTGAATTACCAAAAATTGATGAACGTGCTGCACAATATGACTATAAACGTGTCAATGGTGGTTTACTTGTTCAAGACCAAGATCTTGGCATGATTACCAAAGATGATCTTAAGGTTGTAACAAAACGTGCCCCAACTGAAGCTGAAATCGATGATTTGATCTTCGCATGGAAAGTTGCAAAATATGTTAAATCAAATGCGATTGTCTATGCCAAAGGTCGTCAAACAATTGGCGTTGGTGCAGGTCAAATGAGCCGTGTGAACTCAGCACGAATTGCGGCAATTAAAGCTGAGCATGCTGGCTTGGTGGTTGAAGGTGCCGTGATGGCATCAGATGCATTCTTCCCATTCCGTGATGGTATCGATAATGCTGCAAAAGCTGGTATTAAATGCATTATCCAGCCAGGTGGTTCTATGCGTGATGAAGAAACTATTGCAGCAGCCGATGAAGCTGGGATCGCTATGGTCTTTACAGGCATGCGTCATTTCCGTCACTAATTTACGATAAATCAAATTAAAAAAATCCATCCAAATCCTCCTTTTAACAAAGGGGGATTTGTTACGACATACAGGACGCTTTAAATTCACCATTCCCTCACGAATTTACGAGAGGAAAGAATTTAAAAAGGATACATTCAATGAACATTTTAGTTTTGGGTAATGGCGGTCGTGAACATGCACTTGCATGGAAAATCGCTCAAGATGAAAAAGTCACAAAAGTGTTTGTTGCACCTGGCAATGCAGGTACAGCTACAGAACATAAATGTGAAAATGTTGCACTCGACATCCTCGATAACCCTGCAATTATTCAGTTTGCCCAGAATAATGCGGTCGATTTAATTATTGTTGGTCCTGAAGCACCACTTGTAAATGGTGTTGTAGATGCAGGTCGAGCAGCTGGACTTAAAATTTGGGGACCTACACAATTCGCTGCTCAGCTTGAAGGTTCAAAAGCTTTTGCCAAGCATTTCCTTAAGCGTCATCACATTCCAACTGCATTCTATGATGTTTTTACAGAAGTAGATGCTGCGAAAGCATTTGTAGAAAAAAATGGCGCGCCGATTGTAATTAAAGCCGACGGTCTTGCTGCGGGTAAAGGGGTTATTGTTGCAATGACCAATCAAGAAGCTTTCGATGCAATCGATGATATGCTCGCAGGCAATAAGTTCGGTGATGCAGGTTCTCGTGTTGTGATTGAACAATTCTTGGCGGGTGAAGAGGCATCTTTCATTTGCATGATTGATGGTGAAAATATTCTTCCAATGGCAACATCACAAGACCATAAACGTATTTTTGAAGGCGACCAAGGTCCAAATACCGGTGGTATGGGCGCATACTCCCCTGCCCCTGTGGTCACAGCTGAAGTCTTTGACAAAGTCATGAAAGAAGTCATGCGTCCAACTGTAGATGGCATGAAAGCAGATGGTCATGTTTATACAGGTTTCCTCTATGCAGGTTTAATGATTGATGATGAAGGTCAACCACGTGTGATTGAATTCAACTGTCGTTTTGGTGATCCTGAAACCCAACCGATCATGATGCGCTTAAAATCTTCTTTAGTGGAGTTGGTTGAAGCAGGGATTGAAGGTCAGCTTCCAGCAGAAGCAGAATGGGATGAGCGTAAAACCGTGGGGATCGTTCTCGCATCTAAAGGTTATCCTGAAACATCAAGCAAAGATGATGTCATTTCTGGTCTAGATACAGAAATGACTGATGCCAAAGTATTTCATGCAGGTACGGCGAAAAACGCAAATGGTGAGATTGTCACTGCGGGCGGTCGAGTACTTTGCGTGACTGCATTAGGCAACACAATCGGTGAAGCACAAGCAAAAGCGTTAGAACTTTGTCAAAAAGTGTCTTTTGACGGAGTCCAGTACCGTAAAGATATTGGTTACCGCGCAATTGCACGTGAAAATGCTTAGAGTCTGTTGACCCTTGCTATGCCAGTGGCAGTGGCAGTGGCAGTGGCAGTGGCAGTGGCAGTGGCAGTGGACTTATTTTAGACGGCATATGACCGGTTTTGTAAAACTTATTTATAACCGGTCATCAAAATCCAACTTCGCAGCATTAAAAAATGCTCCTGCGTCGTAGGATTATAGTGAAAAGGTCACAGCCTCTAATCTCAAAGAACTTTAAAACCCGCTTAATGTGGGTTTTTTATTGTCCCATCAAAGATAGATTTTAATTACTTTATCAATCTGAACCCTCAAATCAATCAATCATGAGCATCAGTTGCATTTTTTAGCCAATCCAGCAATTGTGGAAATTCTATATAACCGTCACTGGCGAGGAAATGCCCTGCTTTTGGAATTACCGTATAGGTAAAGTTAAGTTTCCGAGCCAATGCTAGACTTAATTCTGCGGGGACATATTGATCGTGATCAGAAATAAACATCTGCCCCTGACGAATTTTATTTTTAAAAGAAAAGTCTTTTTTCGCAGCAAGAATATATTCATCCAGCTGAGGTAAAGTTGTTAATCGATCAGAAAATCCAGATACACAGACCACCCCACCGATCTGCTGAAATTTCGATTGTGCAAGAAAATCAAGCAAGGTAATGCAGCCTAAACTATGGGCAACGAAAAAGGTATTTTTATCAATTCGTGGAATATTTTCCCTTAACGCTTTATTCCACGCTAAAAGATGAGGATGGCGGGAATCTGGTAAAGCAATTTTTATAACACGGTTATTTGAACCACTGATGTGGCGCTCAATATAACCAAACCAATGATCATTCACATTAGCAGCATAGCCATGGATAACATAAATATTATTTTGTGCAGCTGCCATGCTGACCAATAGAAAATAACTAAATATAATAATGATGAATTTCATAAGTTTAGCACCTTATTTACAAGACATTCACCATCCTAAAGTATGACAGCAGTGTAAGTGTCAAGAGAATTCATACAGCATTGAAAACATCACATTTAGCACCTGGTTCGTGTCAGAAATGAAATTATTCTGAGTAATCAAAAAACGAAATAACACAATGTATGCCTAACTGAAACCATGATTTGAAATATTCCGGGACAACCCAGCAAATCGACTAAACTGATATTTTTATGGAACCCATAAAACACCAGATATAAAAATATCTTGAATTCCCCTCTGTCTTTTGGCTATTCCTGTTAGATTTATATATCTAAAATTTAGATAAAAAATCCAAAAAAATTTATATATAAGGAATAAGCATAAAATTTAAACAACGTTATGAAAGAATTCAACAAAAGCATTTGTTTTCACTCACAAATTGATAAAAACATTGATATTCAAATCGATACGGCAGGATGTGTTGTTAAAAAACAACCACTATGTATAAGATTGATTTATTGATATGATGAACAAATCTTTAGGGTCTGTTTTAAACAATTAAAATTCTTTTAAAACTTCACTCTAATTCCCAAATGTATAGAATATAGATAGTGCAATTCGACATATACGTCAACGCCTTATTTATTTTCAAAAAGATGTTAAAAATTCGATTTAAACCATCGAGAATGCAAGGGACTCTATTCGATTGCATTTCCTACTTAGGACTGATTCATGAAAAAGCTGTTTGGCGTTTTACTCAGCGCATCTGTGCTCACTCTTTCTGCTTGTGGAAAACAAGAAGCTCCAAAAAATGAAACTGCTCAAGCAGAGGCTGGCAAAGAACAAGTTGTGACTATGGCTTCAACGGGTTCTGATGCAGATATTTGGCGATATATCGCCACCCTTCCTGAAACCAAACAAGCAGGCATTAAGCTTGAAGTCAAAAATTTCACTGACTATGTTGCGATGAATACTGCTGTTGCCAACAAAGAAGTCGATATTAATGCGTTCCAATCCTATGCCTATCTTGTGGCTTTCAACGACTCTAACAAAGAAAAAATTGCACCGATTTCGACAACTTATTTAGAACCGATGGGGATCTACTCAAGTAAGGTCAAAAAAGTTGATGCGTTCGCGAATGGTGCAACGATTGCTATTCCTAACGATGGGGCAAATGAATCACGTGCCTTATTGTTGCTTCAATCTGCGGGTTTAATCAAATTAAAAGACGGTTTTGACCTGGTTAAAGGTACGCCTGCTGACATCACAGAAAATACTAAAAAAATCGTTATCAAACCGATTCAAATGGCAACAGCTGTTCGTGCGAAAGATGAAGTTGATGCGATTGTTTTAGGCAACACGCTTGCAATGGAAGGTGGTTTGAATGTACTTAAAGATTCTATTTACTATGAGCCAGTAGACCAAACCACTAAAATGAATGTCAATGTATTGGCCGTAGCAGAAGCACGTAAAGATGACCCTATTTTGAAAAAAGTGGGTGAGTTATATCATGTTGCAGCTGTTGGTAAATATGTTCAAGAACACTTTGGCGGTACTAAAGTTGATGTGAATAAACCAGTAAGCTACCTTACCGAAGCAAAATAGCCTTATAATGGCTTATAAACAAAACAGGCAAAGCGACTTTGCCTGTTTTTTCTTTTTAGTATAGTTTTTGACGATATGATTGAATTTAAAAACATTTCAAAACACTATGAGTTAAAAGGTCAAACCATACGGGCGCTGGATCAGATTAATCTGGAAATTCCTGCAGGCAGTATTTTTGGCATTATTGGCTATAGTGGCGCTGGTAAAAGTACCTTAATCCGCTTGATTAACCTGCTTGAGCGCCCCAATGAAGGTCAGGTCATCATCAATCAAAAAGACTTTACGGCACTTGATGCACGCACATTACGTCAAGAACGTGCAAACATCGGGATGATCTTTCAGCATTTCAATCTGCTACAAACCAAAACAGTGGCAGACAACATTGAAATGCCTTTAAAATTACTGGGTGTGAATAAGTCCGTACGGGAAAAGCGCTTAAATGAATTGCTTGAGTTTATTGACTTGAAGCATAAAAAAGATGCGTATCCCGATGAACTTTCAGGCGGTCAAAAACAACGTGTCGGTATTGCTCGTGCATTGGCAAATCATCCCAAAATTTTGCTTTGTGATGAAGCAACGTCCGCACTAGACCCACAAACCACGAAATCCGTACTCGCTTTGCTTAAAAAAATCAATCGGGAGCAAGGAATCACAGTGGTGATGGTTACCCATGAAATGGATGTCATCGAATCTGTTTGTGACTATGTTGCCGTAATGGAACAAGGGAAAGTCATCGAAACAGGCTCAACCCTTGAAATCTTTAGCCAGCCCCAACATCCTACGACAAAAAACTTTATAAAGACAGTTTTACAGCAACAACTGCCTGTGAATATCTTAAATAATTTAGAAAATCAGAATCATAAAAGTATCTACAGCCTTCAATTCCTTGGAACTTCTGCTCAGGAAACTGTGGTTCAGGCTGCAATTAAACAATTCGACGTGAGTTTGAATATACTGTTTGCCAATATGACTGAAATTAATGGTTCAGTGATCGGTCAAATGTTTATTCAGCTTCTTGGTGATGCAGAAAACATCCGCCAGACGCTCGAGTTTTTTGAGAAAAATGGTGTAAAAGTTGAACAGTCAGGAGTGAGAGTATGAGAGACCTCATCGTACAGTGGCTGACAACCCTGACCGCGCCCTTTTGGAAAAGCTCACTCAGCATTGACCAGTTTGTTACAGCTATGCAAGAAACCTTACAAATGGTTTTCTTTGCCATGTTGTTCGGTACAATCTGGGGCTTTATTCAAGCCATTATCTTACTGGTCACTCGTCCGAATGGTATTCTGCCGAATCGTGCTGTTTATCAAATCCTCAACCCGATTGTAAATGCTTTACGTTCACTCCCCTTCATTATTCTTCTTATTGCTGTATTTCCGCTTACTAAAGCACTGGTGGGTACCACCATCGGCACATGGGCAGCGATTGTTCCGTTAACGATTTATGTCGGTCCATATATAGGACGCTTGGTGGAAACATCGTTACTTGAAGTGAATGAGGGAATTATTGAGTCTGCTCAAGCAATGGGTGCATCTCCTTGGCAAATCATTTTTAAATTTATTATCCCAGAATCACGCAGCTCTCTGATTCTGAGTCTAACCACAGCCACGATTAGCTTAATCGGTGCAACTGCCATGGCAGGAGCTGTTGGTGCGGGCGGTATTGGAGACCTAGCCATTTCTTATGGTTATCAACGCTTTGACCAAAGTGTAGTCTATCTTACCGTTATTGTATTATTGGTTCTGGTTCAGATTGTGCAAAGCTTAGGAAATTGGTTATCTAAACTGAGATAATCATAATTCTAAAAATACCTTCTCCTGTTGAGGGTATTTTTTTGATTCCATCAAGCAAACTTTGATTTAAACTTAACATTTAACCTGAATTCGAAGCAATCAGATCATTTTGATTTATTGAAGAACAATGATCTTAGCAGCGTAGTTTGATTCAATATAGTTTGATTCAATTTAGTGTGTTTTAATTCAATTTTAGGATCAGCCTACGGCGCACCATATTTTTGTTTCAGCATGAACAAAGGCAACCGTCTTGCGCACCACATTGCTGTGCACCGCATAAATTTTCAACCACCAGCAACGTATTCAATAAGTTGCAGAAACCATACTTCATAAAAAACGCCTGCCTCAGATATCTGCCGATACTGTTTCCAAGTAGCATCTTTCATCAAAGATTTATAGCTCAATGTGATTATTGACTGCATGTTCTCTTGATTAAAAGCACGCAACTGAGTAAGTTATGGAAAATTTAAGAAGCATCTAAAATGAATCCAACTCGTCAAATAATTAACCGAACAATTAGTGCCGTACTCGTTCTATTCTCCATGATTAGTTTTGCATATGGTTCAGAAGATTACACCACAACCGTAAAAGTCAATGGTATTGAACTTAATCAAGCCCTAAGTGCCGCACAAGTTGAGAAGCTATTGGGAAAAAATAGTCAGAAAATCACCAAAGAGTACGCAGAATGTACAGGAAATTATGAATATTCAACATCCATACCGTCTGGGAAAAATTTAACTTTTGAAATTTTTGCAGAAGACAATCCACAAATTAAATCCGACAGTTTTTATAAAAGTAAACAGAACTTTCAACAACTGGGAACAACCAAAGGACGTGTTTGGTTATCCTGGTCAAACAGTCAGCACATGAATGACAGTATTTTGGTTAACAACAAAGTCATTACCCCTCAATATACCCTGAATCAATTTAAAAAAGATTTTCCAAATAGCGCAAAGAATGGCACCAACGTTCTGATTTTAACGCCTGCTGAAGCTAGACAATATTTAAAAAACCCTTCTGAATTCGAGATAGGTTACACCGCCTATGTCAATTTTGATTTCAAAAATGGTAAGCTGAATAAACTTGCAATCAACCGAGGCATGGCGTGTTAAATCGACGTAGCACGGCCAATCATCGATTGGCGATACTTTTACAGTTAAACCCCTCTATATCATTCAATGGCTTGCCTTTTCATACTCACTGCAATCATTCAGTCACTTTCCAACTTGTCTATTGAGTGAGTTTGATATTAAATTTAAGTCACCGTTTACAGGGAATACAATGATGCAATTTAAAGTTCACGTCATCGATGTCAAAAACCAATTACAAAACTACATTTGGCTTATAGAACATCAACCCAGCCAGAATGTTATTGCGATTGATCCGACTGAAGCATCATTGGTTGAGAATTATTGCAAAGAACAGCAACTTAATTTGGAGCAAATCTGGCTTACACACTGGCATAAAGATCATATTGGTGGAGTTCCAGAGCTGATTGCAGATCGCAACATTCCAGTATATGGACCACGCGAAGAATTGAGCCATATTCCCTTTATAACTCATCCACTACAGCATGATGATCAATTTGAATTCCACGGTATCAAAATTGACATTATCGCTGTACCTGGACATACCTTAGGGCACATTGTTTATTTTATAGATGCGCTCGACAGTGTATTCTGCGGTGATACGCTTTTTGCTATGGGTTGTGGTCGCATGTTTGAAGGAACTGCAGAACAGTTCTATCATTCGCTCAATCGCCTTGCAGCGCTCCCGCCAAGAACACAAGTTTACTGCACCCACGAATATACGCTTTCTAATGCACAATTTGCTTTACACATTGAACCAGAGAATCGTGCCATTCAACAGCGCGCAGAAGAAATTAAACACCTGAGAGAACAAGGAAAAATTACCTTGCCCAGTAGAATTGAGATTGAACTTGAAACCAATCCATTTTTGCGCGTTGAAAGTGCTGAAGAATTTGCTCGAATTCGGGCGCTCAAAGATCAGTTTTAATTCGTTATACTGAGCTAAATTCAGGTGTTCAATCCGAGTTTATACAAGCCTTTCAGTGTGCAGTATTGTCACAATATATCGATACTCATGCTATGTAAGGCATGAAGATATTGGCAGAATTCCTGTATCGATATCGGTAAACATGTCATACATCTGCTTATTCGATGTAGGGTTTAACAGTTGAGGATGTTTTAAATTACATTTCAGCAGTTTGCTTGCTAGACAATCCTAAGACTGGTCAATTCCGAGGAAAATAGGGTTAGCTGCTTATTGTTGTCATCGCGATATCTTTGGACACGATTTTATTCGTTAAAATGCTTTAGCATAGCTGAACATGTCTGCATCGCAGGCATGAAGCATATATGATCTTCTCAAGCATTAAGCGTAAGTAACCATTACCACCCTAACCCTTTCAGAATGAAAATACAGCGCTCAACGCTGCATGCTACGCAAGAAATCCATACACTACGCAAACATCGCAAACCCAGCTTCAAACACTTGTACAAATGATTCAAACAACAATTCAAGCCGCTGTTTCAATATCAGCACCGATTTCCCATTGCATGGAGAACTGAATGATTCATGATATCAACCGACTACTCAGATAATTTACATTCATGTGAATTCTACTGAAAAAAATTAAGAATTATTCTCACACCCTATAGCACATGATGCAGGGAGCGTGTTGAAACAGAGCGACTTGGTAGGATTTTTAGGTTTCTTAGCGCGGTATCTGCGATATATGCTGAATGCCCTTTATTTTTGTTAAATTTACTTACATTTAAAGCGGCTAGAATGAGAAAATTAAGAGTTTTTAAAAATGACATCTTTGCATCAAAATATTACAGCCGCATTTCACACAATTAAATAATTCATTGTTTTACATGAATATTTATTTAAGTATTCATATTCACTTCACACTCATCCTAAAAAAATACGCATTGATACAAAAGCGCCATTTCTCTAAGCGCTCAAATATTGATATAAAAAATAAAATTCAACGAATTTCCCCCTTTAAAATTTTAAAGGTCATCCCTATTAAATTTATAGGCAGGAATTAAGGAGATCTTCTGTGAAAAAAGTTGTAAAGGCAAAAAATTTAATTGCTTTCCGTATTTGGTTAGAAAAATTGGGCTATTCAGTAAAAAACTTAGCAGATGGTAAAGGATTTACTTTCAGCTTTAAAAAAGAATATGGTTTGGTTACTTGTGACTTATCTGGAAATAATCTGGCAATGCAACTGGGTGAAGAATTTGAGGATCATCTAAAAGCATAGTTTTTATTTCAGAAATGGATGAAGGTTCTCTGTAAAGACCGAATTAATTTTAATTCGGTCTTTTTTATTGCACTCAATACAAAACTACAGACAATAAAAAAGCATGATAAAAATCATGCTTTTTTGAATATGGTGGGGACGGAGAGACTCGAACTCTCACGCATCGCTGCGCTGGAACCTAAATCCAGTGCGTCTACCAATTTCGCCACGTCCCCGGATAAAATAACTATAGATATAGTTTTTTAAATAAGTTGGCAGAGGATCAAGGATTCGAACCTTGACGAACGGTTTTGGAGACCGTCATGCTACCATTACACCAATCCTCTATAACAATTTCATTTCGTTTTAATACCACCAAATGAATTGCTTGGTGGGGACGGAGAGACTCGAACTCTCACACCTTGCGGCGCTGGAACCTAAATCCAGTGCGTCTACCAATTTCGCCACGTCCCCGATGGCTGTGTATATTATAGAGATCGTTTTATTATGACAAGCCTTTTTTTCGAAAAAATGACTTGTTTGTTTAAATAAAAAACAAAAAACGCTCATACTGCTTTTTGTTTAGACAATTTGGCTTAATACTTGTTTTATTTGATAAATATTTGAACAACGTTGCTCTATTCTTTTACTGAGCATGAGTTTTAAAATATCCTCCAAATCTTTAAAGGCTTCGGGCAAATGCACATTCAACTGCTGACAATGCAAAACTGCCCAATCTTGATAGCTTTTAGCAGACAATCGTTGATGGGTTAACCATTCCAACCAAATAATACCCAATGCGTAGATATCAGATTGAAAGGTTTTCTGTTGTGCGTGAAATAATTCAGGCGCCATATAACGAGGCGTTGCAGTCGTTATGGGGTTTAATTGATAAAGGTCCTGGTCAATGCTGCAAGATTGCTCTAAGTCGATCAGATAGCTTCGTTGTTGCTGATAGCGAAAATGCTGAAGCTTTAAATCACCATGGATAAAACCATAGTTATGCAAGTTTTCCAGCACCTCCAAGCTCAACCTCAGTTTACTGAAGACATCCGCTCGGATTAATTGATCACTCGCAGGCTCAAACAGAAGATCTGTATCATTCATCCAGATCGCCTGCTCAATCACTGCTTCATCCAATTGAAATTGATGATATGGTTCAATGATTGAAAAATTGCACAGCACCTCGTGGGTGGGTGTCTCTAGAGTATTTAATTGAGCATAACAGTTGACTTCGTTTAAAAAGCCTTGCTCATAATGGTGATTGATATTTTTTACTTGTAACTTCAGCCAAAAAAATTGATTGCCCTGTTTAAGTCGATAAACACGGCGACCAAATTTCTGACTTTGACTAGAATTTGAAGCTGCTGGAAGCGTAATTTTGTTTAGGCTCATACTTCCGATAGCTGCCCAACAGCTTGAGAATGACTTATAGAATGGTTCAGCACTTCCAGACAATGTTGAATTGTCTTACCAATACGCGCATGTGTTTCTATGCTCGATATTTTCGGCCAGGTTGCCCGCTCGCCTTCTCTTTGCAACAACTTGAATAAATGGGGACGTGGATTCTGCAACATATAACTATAATGACGCAGGCTATAATTTCCAATGATATTCACATCACCATAATAGCGTTGATCAATCACACCATACCCATGATCAAGCAAACGTCTCATTGACGGTATACGTCCCATTCGACCACGAGCAAAATCCATAACCCCCATTGCTGCCATTCGCCCTTGCATCCGTACAATTCGCTCTGGCCAACTCAATAGATCTTTACGATAGCGTTCTTCATCATTCTGCATAAATGGCACAATATGCGGATTCACTTGGCTGGCAATGGTATAATTTAAATTATATAAACGGGACATGCGTTCTTGAGGGAAATCACTGCGCACACTGCCATCAACCCAACGTGTATTGGCAAGATAGGGGGTATGAACACCATCATAACGTTTACTGATTAAACGGACGGGTGGAAATAATATCGGAACTGCGCAAGAAGCCAGCACAGCACTCCATACCAACAAATCCGGCGAAGTATATTTATTCATAATCCGTGCATCTTCTTGAGATACATCATATGGTGCAACAGTAACATTGATGTCTAAACCAGATTTTTCAAAAGCCTCTTCAAAAGTGACATCTCCTAAATTTTCGATCAAAAACTTTTTCAGGTAACGGACGTCGGCAAATCCACCATTACCTTTAATCAATTCCTTAAAACTACGAAAATGAAAAGCCTCACTATAGAATTGATCCCCAGACAAAAGATTAGGAATTTCTGCGGGTTCATTGATACCCAACAGCGCAGTCATGATCGCTCCAGCACTTGAACCTGAAAGCACTTTGGGCATCAAGTCTTGTTCCATCAGTGCTTTACACACACCACTATGAAACAAACCCAATGTCGCGCCACCTGAAAACATCAGTGCAGGTTGACCATAGGCTTTTTCACAGTTTTTAAAAAAATCTCGTTTACTGTCTAAACATAATGAATGGCAACTTTCAGAAGCAATAAATGCCAGACTGTTGCTTACTTCATCTATATAA
Organism: Acinetobacter sp. Res13-Abat-PEC15-P4-01; assembly: GCF_015676285.1. Lineage (NCBI taxonomy): Bacteria > Pseudomonadati > Pseudomonadota > Gammaproteobacteria > Moraxellales > Moraxellaceae > Acinetobacter > Acinetobacter sp. Res13-Abat-PEC15-P4-01. The sequence continues at coordinate 118,195 of NZ_JADAIN010000017.1, forward strand.
TCTTCAATGATTTTTTTAGTCCCCACATAAGTATGTGCAAATAACATTGGATGTCCAATATTTGCAACATCATGACTAAAACCTTCTCTAAGAATATACATCAAATCATGTGTACGATTTTGCTGTCGATAGCGCCGCAAAAGATTTAAACGATGTGAAATGATCTCGGCATCAAAATAAGGTGATCCATTATCAAATTTCCATTCTTGTGCACCTGTTTCTTCATCCAGTTTTAATGCGATCGACTTCCACTCTTCATAATTTTCCGCATGTTCCAGTTTTCTTTTTAATTTTTTGATTCGATAGGCCTGATGCGGATTTAAATCCTGAGTGAGTTCTAATAGCATTTCTAATTTTCCTTTGATTTCAACCCGAGGATGAAGACTCATCTATAAACTATGCTTAAAAATAAACAGATAATCAATTGCCACAAGTCATTTAATTTTGGCGACCTACTCCGATAATCACCAATTGAGATGAGCTCAATAAAAATACTGTGCTAATATCATCCACACTTAGTAATTTCTGAACATAGCGAACGGATATGGCAACTTTAGATTTACCAGACAATATCATCCAAAAATTATCTCAAGTCCTTGATCAATTAAAGCAAATTTTACCTGAAACCAAACAAGAACCTGACTTTTCGGCAATTGCTTTTCGGTGGCATGATCAACAACTCAAAGCCATTTACAACCCGAAAGCCATTCATCTAGATGATCTTAAAGGAATCGAAAGGCAAAAAGCCAAAATTTTACAAAATACCGAACAGTTCCTGCATGGTTTACCCGCAAATGATATTTTACTGACTGGGTCGCGTGGTACTGGAAAGTCATCTATTGTACGTTCCTTGTTAACTCAGTATTCAGAACAAGGTTTACGTCTTATTGAAATTGAACGAGATGATTTGTCAGATCTTCCCGAGATTCAAAAAATTATCCAAAACCGCCCTGAAAAATTTATCGTTTATTGTGATGATCTGGCATTTAATGCTGAAGATGAAAACTATCGTAGTTTAAAAAGCGTGTTGGATGGGTCTTTACAATCAGGCTCGAGTAACTTTGTGATCTATGCAACCAGTAATCGCCGTCATTTATTGCCTGAATTCATGCACGAGAATACCCCCGTTACCAAAGTTGATGTACCACAATATAAAGAGCTCCATCCTCAAGAAGCCATTGAAGAAAAAATTTCACTATCTGATCGCTTTGGATTGTGGTTGTCATTTTATCCCATGGATCAAAATCTTTATTTGGAAATTGTTGAACATTATCTTAAAAAAGAAGACATGCCGTTTGGTGAGGAAGTCCGTGCAGAAGCCCTCAGATGGTGTCAAGCGCGTGGACAACGTTCAGGTCGAGCCGCATACCAATTTTCCAAGCATTGGATTGGTTCTGAGCGTTTAAAATCAACCTCATCTTCATAGGGTGTGCTGAGAATTTATCTATGGTTGCGATCAACTGTGTTTTTTAGAAAAACGAGTGGAAATAGCAAATTCAATCATTCTAAATCATGAGAACACAGTTTAGCAAAATCACGACGAAGTGGCAAAAAAGCCAGTCCTTACGGCGCCTTATGCAGCAATAAACAATGCGCTGTTGTTGCTTAGGTTACGGTTAAAATTATCTCAGCTTAGCTCATGAAACTCGAAAATAGTCGTACTATTTTCTGGTTTCCTTGCGCAGCCAACTCCTCAAGCCTGCTCAATTTCAACTTCAACGCAAACCATTTATGAAATATCAAGACTCGAATGTATTTCCAGTCGAGGCAAACCCATACCCTGCTTTGAATATTGGGGAATTTCTTTGATAACGTTGTTTCTTACTTAAAAAAGCGTGTATTAGAAACCAGTGTATCCGAACCTATTGAACTGCGACATGTGGCATATAAGAATTGTTGGAATTACATGCAATTGAACATCAAATATGATAAAACATTATATTTTTCATATATTTCAATTATTTAAAATTCCACTATCAATTTCATCAGCCGATGATATTTCAGCACATCACTGTTTAAGCATGATAAAATAACCCGCAGTTTCATATAGGATTGGTCTATGCAGTTTGTTCATCTTGGTATTCATACCGAATTTTCGATTACGGAATCGATTGTACGTATACCTGATCTGATTAAAGCTGCTGCATCTGATGAAATGCCTGCTTTAGCCATCACAGACCTATCCAATCTCCATGCCGCAGTCAAATTTTATAACAAGGCATTAGCGAAAGGCATTAAGCCTATTTTCGGCAGTGTGATCCGTCTCAACGATGCCAACCATAAAGCAACCCTACTTGCAATGACCAATAAAGGTTGGCGTGGACTGACTGAAATCGTGTCTCGTGGCTTTATCGAAGGTCAACAACTTTCAATTCCATGCGTTCAAAAGGAATGGATACTTGAGCAATCAGAAGATATTATCGTTCTCCTGGGTTTGCACAGTGATGTTGGTGAAATGCTCTGCTCAGCCTACCCAGAAAAAGCTGAACCTTTACTTGAGCAGTGGATTGAAAAATTTGGCAATCGGGTCTATTTGGCGTTGACTCGAACTGGTCGACCACTTGAAGAAAGCTTTAATCAAGAAGCTGTAAAACTCGCTGCAAAATATAAGATTGGTGTTGTTGCACACAATGACGTGCATTTTATCACCGCAGAAGATTATGAAGCACATGAAGCACGTGTTTGTATTGCCGATGGTTATGTTTTAGGTGACGATAAACGCCCTAAAAACTATAGTCCAGAACAGTATTTCAAAACATCGACTGAGATGATTGAATTATTTGCTGATCTTCCAAGTGCTATCGAAAATACACTGCAGATTGCAAAACGTTGTACGGTCTCTTTGCGTTTGGGCTTCCATGACCTGCCTGATTATCCAATTCCTGAAGGTCACACGATTCACTCCTATTTCGAACACGTTTCAGAGATAGGTTTAGAAGAGCGCTTGGATGTCCTCTACCCTGTAGAAAAACGTAACGAAGACTGGCCTGAAATACGTAAACCTTATGATGAACGCCTTGCATATGAGCTTGGAATCATCAATAAAATGGATTTCCCTGGTTACTTCCTGATCGTGATGGACTTTATTCAATGGTCTAAGAATAATGGTGTTCCAGTTGGACCTGGGCGTGGTTCGGGTGCAGGCTCCTTGGTTGCGTTCAGTTTGAAAATTACTGATTTAGATCCACTTCGCTATGATCTACTTTTTGAACGTTTCTTAAATCCAGAACGTGTATCCATGCCCGACTTCGATGTTGACTTCTGTATTGCCGGTCGAGATAAAGTTATCGACTATGTAGCAAGTCACTATGGACGTGATGCAGTCTCACAAATTGCGACCTTTGGTACCATGGCGGCCAAAGGTGCTATTCGAGATGTTGCACGCGTATTGGGTAAATCCTATGGATTGGCTGATCGTATTTCTAAAATGATTCCCACCAAACCTCTGGGGCTGAGTTTAGAAGAATCACTGGAAGCAGAGCCGCAACTCAAAGATATCGTTACCAATCCTTCCAATCCGGATTATGACGATGCAGCTGAAATTTGGGAAATGGCATTGAAACTCGAAGGCATAACCCGAAATACCGGTAAACATGCAGGCGGTGTAGTGATTGCACCCACAAAAATTACCGATTATTCCGCTGTACTTTGTGAAGCCGATGGTAGCGGTCGTGTTGCGCAATTCGACAAAGATGATGTAGAAGCTGCGGGCTTGGTTAAATTTGACTTTTTAGGTCTACGTAACCTGACGGTGATTGAAGATGCAGTTCAAAATATCAATAAAAGAATTCAATCAGATCACCCCTTAAACATTTCAAATATTATTTTGGATGATCCAAAGGCATATGCCGTTTTTGCCGATGCGAACACCACTGCGGTATTCCAGTTTGAATCCGTGGGTATGAAAAAAATGCTCAAAGAAGCACGCCCAAGTAAATTTGAAGAAATTATTGCCTTCGTATCGCTATATCGACCAGGTCCAATGGACCTGATTCCTGACTTTATCCATCGTATGCATGGTGGTGAATTTGAGTATTTGCATCCTTTACTTGAAAGCGTACTTGAACCGACATACGGCATCATGGTGTATCAGGAACAGGTTATGCAGGCTGCACAGTTCTGTGCAGGCTATACCCTTGGTGGTGCCGACTTACTTCGTCGTGCAATGGGTAAAAAGAAAGTCGAGGAAATGGTCAAGCAACGCGCAACCTTTATTGAAGGTGCGGCGAAAAAAGATATTGATGAAGCTACGGCAAACCATATCTTCGACTATATGGAAAAATTCGCAGGTTATGGTTTCAACAAATCACATGCGGCTGCATATGCTTTAGTTGCGTATCAAACAGCTTGGCTAAAAGCACATTATCCTTCTGAATTCATGGCGGCAGTGATGTCGTCAGAAATGCAGAATACAGACAGTATTGTATTCTTAATTGATGATTGCCGCATCAATGGATTAGATGTACTGCCGCCATCTGTCAACATGTCATTTTATCAATTCCACGCCAGTGATGCGAAAACCATCATTTATGGTTTAGGTGCAATCAAGGGTGTGGGCGAACAAGCCATGCAGTCTGTGATTGACTCACGTGAACAGGATGGTCCATATAAAGATCTATTTGATTTCTGCCATCGTGTAGATTTGAAAAAAATTAATAAACGAACCTTGGAAGCCCTGATCCGTGCCGGTGCACTCGATTGTTTAGGCATCGAACGCTCAAGTTTGATGGCACAGCTTCCTGAAGCTGTTCAAGCTGCAGAACAGGCTCGATCAAATCGTGAAACAGGCATTATGGATTTATTTGGCGAGGTTGAGGAGGTTCAACGTAAACCTGCCAAACCGGTCAAACCATGGTCAGATGAAGTCCGTTTAAAAGGTGAAAAAGATACGCTTGGCTTATACCTCACGGGTCACCCCATCGATGTATATCGTCCTGAGTTAAAATCATTTATTCCCCATAAAATTAATGAGCTGACACCAACCCGTCGTGGTGTTACCACAGTCTTTGCCGGTTTGGTCGTTGACGTTGCCAACTTCCCGAATCGAATGGTCGTCACATTGGATGATGGCACAGCACGTATTGAAGTTTCCTCCAACCATGAACGTTTCCAGCGCTTTAAAGATATTATTCAGAATGAAAAAGTGGTGGTGATTGAGGGTGAAATTTATGAGCGTGAAGGCTTTGACCGTCCAATGGGACGCTTAACCAAAGCATTCACGTTAAATGAAATTCGTCAAAAACGTGCCAACAGTATTGCCGTTAAACTAAACCCAGAAGTCATCAGTAAAACCCTAGCATCGGATATTCAAAAAATTTTACTGCCTTTTTGCAATGTCGATATGTGTCAACATATTCCTATGCAAATTTTGCTGGACTATGATTATGCCACTGCTGAATTACATTTTGGACAACAGTGGAAAGTCGCACCTTTAGATGAACTCTTATCAAAATTACGTGATTATTTTGGTAAGGAATCGATTCATATTGAATATCAGGTCAAATCCAAGGCAGCTAAGGCGGTTGATCATCGTGAATTGGCACAGCCTACTCAAGTTGCACCTCCTCCAGACAATATGAGCATGGAGGATGCAATGGATGAGTATCTCGCTGATGCCGGTCAATACTCTTAACATACCTAATCTTCTCTTTATTTAATTTTGGAACATCAATGGACATTTTTGACAATGCTGTGATTTCACAGCATTTAAGTCATGTACGTATTGTGATGGTCAATACCACACTGCCTGCAAACATTGGCAGTGCATTACGTGCAATGAAAACAATGGGATTATCTAAACTGGTTCTAGTCGCACCGAAAACCTATCCGCATCCCGATATTGAGGCTTTGGCAGCGGGTGCTACAGATTTAATCAAGTCTATTGAAATCGTAGAATGTCTGGAAGATGCAATTAAAGACTGCCATCTGGTATTTGGTACCAGTGCGCGCAGCCGAACGATTCCATGGCCTTTGCTGGATGCACGCCCTGCCGCAGAAAAGTCAATGCAGTCTGTCATTTACAGTCAGCAGGAGGTTGCTGTCGTTTTTGGTCGAGAAGACCGTGGGCTCACCAATGAAGAGCTTGCGCTTGCGAATTATCATGTCACAATTCCTGTAAATAGTGATTATGGTGTATTGAATGTTGCTCAAGCTATCCAGGTGATCTGCTATGAAATGCGTATGGCAACTTTGGCATTTGCAGATAAAACTGTTGATACTCAAGCTGTAATGCATGTAACAGACTCAGCAGATATGCACTGGGACGAACCCCTGGTCACGCATGAACAGATGGAACAATTTTATCCTCACATTGAAAAAATGCTGGCTGAAATTGAATTTTTAGACCCTAAAAATCCGCGCCTTCTTCCATTGCGCTTGCGTCGATTATTTGGACGTATACAATTGGATAAGATGGAATATCATTTATTACGGGGTATTTTTAGCCGAGTTCAGGCTCTCAATAACGGGACATGGAAAAAGTCAAAACATGAGGATCAAAACTAATGCTTAAGCAGCTTAAAGAAGATATCCAAGCTGTATTCGCGCGAGATCCTGCTGCGCGAAATACATTTGAAGTTTTAACAACTTATCCGGGTATACATGCATTGATTATGCATCGTGTAGCGCATGAATTATGGGAAAAAAACTGTAAAACTTCAGCGCGAATATTGTCTTCTTTTAGTCGCTTTGCCACAGGTATTGAAATTCATCCAGGCGCCAAAATTGGCAAGCGTTTCTTTATTGATCATGGTATGGGGGTGGTGATCGGAGAAACTGCTGAAATAGGAGATGATGTTACTTTATATCACGGCGTCACATTAGGCGGCACAACATGGAATACCGGCAAGCGCCATCCCACACTTGCAGATGGTGTAGTGGTAGGTGCTGGTGCAAAAATTCTAGGACCTTTTGTGGTGGGTAAAAATGCTAAAGTTGGCTCAAATGCAGTGGTCACCAAAGCTGTTCCAGATGGTGCCACCGCGGTTGGCAATCCGGCCCGATTCATTACCAAAGATAAAGAAACAGTTTCAACCACAGAGACTCGCTGTCCAGAAGAAGTCGCTAATACAACTGAAAACACAGAGTTTCAGGCTTATGCCGCAACTCAGGAGCAACAGGATCCAATGCTCGAAGGCATGCGTGTTCTGTTAGATCGACTTGAACAAAATGAACAGCGTATTCATAGCCTGTGTAAACGTTTGTCACTTTTAGATCCTACATTTAATTTATCTCAGACGATTGAACAACCTTTGAGCGACGAGGAAATCAAAATTATTGAAGAGGTCAGGCGTGAGTGTGAAGCCCAAAAAGTGCCATCAAAAACTTAATGTATAATTTTTAATAATACGAACCAAATCAAGTTGCATGTTCAGACGTCTTTTCATAGACTGATGCGCATGCACATTTTTTAATATAAATTAATGGAAGAAACACATGACGATTAAGCCTTTGGCATATGCATTGCTCGCTACATCATTCTTAACTGCGTGTTCAACTACACCAACCAAACAAAGCACAAAAATAGATGCGAATGAGCCTTTCATTTACACTGAGCCAGAATTATCTCCACCCTTCTATGCGTTAAATCCATTTGATTACTCCCAACCTCCTGTTTTTGAGTTGGAGTTAAAAAAAGCAGCAGCTCAGCCTGTCAATAAACTGGAAGTGACCGATCCAGCAAATCCAAATCAAAAAATTGTGCTTGATACCAATAAATTAATTGTACCAACGGTAAACAGTTCACAGCGTGCGATGAAATATGCTGTATTGGCGGGTGATAACGAAATCGATATCACTGCAATTGATGACTTCTTACAAATGGTAGAAGGTAAAGCACGCCACTATCCACCACAGTTTAGTGACCGTAAAGAACGCAAAGGTTTTGAAGGAAAATTAAAAGAAGTATCTACGCAGCTAGACCAGCTTGCTGCTGCGCCAAATGCATCATTTGATATTCTGATTCGTGCATTTAAAGCCAGTATTCTTGGACGCAACCTTGATTTAGGTTCTTCATATACCACTAAGTCATTAGATTATGCTCAACGTATTCTTAAAATCAATAAAGAAGATCCTGAAGCAAACTTATGGTTTGGTTTCTCTTTATCGGAAGGTGGCGGTCAAAAAGAAGCAATGCCATATTTAGATAAAGCCATGAAAGCGGGTGTGCAGGAAGCTTATTTGTCTTCTGCCAATAATTATATTGGTATGGAACAAAAGAAAAATGCGGTGCAAACACTAAAAAACTATAAAGTGAAATATCCTGAAGAAGCAGAAGTTGCAGATCGTTTGATTCAAGAAATTGAAAAACAAGGTCGCTACAATGTTTGGCAAGTGATGAAAAACCCGGCTCTGACGAAATAATTTCTAGGCTAGAAAAATAGACTGAGCATTCAGTCTATTTTTTTGCTTATAAATTGAAATTCTAGAAAACTATCGTATTATTCAGAAAAGATTGATCTCGTTAATGTTTATGCAAAACTCAAAAAATAAAATTTTGCTTTATGTTTTAGCCATCAGCCCATTGATTTTCTCTGGATGTCAGGTTGTAAGTGTAAAAAATCAAAAGGTTAATGTTACGATCGCCAATGAGCGTGATAGCATTTTAACACGCTCCAAAATGAGTGAGGCAAGTTTAAATGTGCTCTCCATGACTGGGCGTGAAGCAAAATCATGCGCGGAAGAAGCAGAAAAATGTGTCGCTGATTTAGCCAAAATACCGCAGATACAAGATGAACAGCTGCTTTCGACAGCCAGTGAAATCTACCTGACCAAAGCGATTAATCTAGCAGACTCGTCCAATTGTAAAATCAGTGTATTTTCTAAACATCAATCTACAGAAAAAAAGCAAAACACACAGAAAAATTATGATCAATGCCTAGACCAACAAATGGTCATGCTCGATAACAGTATTCGTTATAGTTATGCTTACTTGTTTAAAACAGAACGCCAACCACAAGACCGTATTTTCAACAACCGACAGGTTCAAATACGTGATTTTTACAATCAAGCGTTGGCAAAGCTCATTTCCACCTATGCGGCACGCCATAAAAACCAAAAAGTTGCCAAGCAGATTAAAGTTGGAACCAGTACGTATCGCATCAACTTTAATGGTTATCCTGCGATTGCCAATACAGAATTAGAAGATCTCGTCTCCAGTTACAACCTTAACTTTTCAGGTTTACGCTCAATTAACCGTAGAGATGGTTTCGGTGCGGAATTTGTCGCAATTTTGCCGAAGACCGATGCCCCTGAAGAAAACAAATATATTGTTAATCCATTTGATTACCAATATAAACATGGCATAAATCCTAATATTCACCCACCGCGTTATTTATCTGTAAGTATTGCTGCTCAACCTGAAAATGCCAATGAATCATTGCAGAATATTTTGCACACCCCCAACTTCCAGTTAAATATTTACGATCCATATAGTGTTGAAAACATTAAAATTGGTGGAAAACAATATCCTCTAGCAGCCAATTTCTCTGCTCCATACGGCTTATGGTTAGCGCAGAATAATTTAGGGATTGCTGCATACCTGAGCTTGATTGATCGAGATCAGAGCTTGACCATGCCACACCTGTACATGCTTGAGCCGTATAACCCCAATAAGAAAGTTATTGTTTTGGTCCATGGTTTAGCCAGTAGTCCAGAAGCATGGATTCGATTAACCAATGACATCATGGGAGACAATGTACTCCGCGAACATTATCAGGTTTGGCAAATTTTCTATTCCACCAACATGCCAATCTTGGAAAGCCGTTACCAAATCAATGCGATTATCAATCAAACATTTGCTTCGATTGACCAAAAATCAGCTTCTGCAAAAGATGCTGTATTGATTGGGCACAGTATGGGCGGCATTATTGCGCGCCTGTTGGTCAGCGATGCTGATCTCACTCAACCTGCTTTAAAAATGTTAAATAACCGTAAGTTTGATAAATTCAAAGATGACCCGATCTTTAAAGCACGTCTGAGCATTCAATCTGTACCGAACTTCGACCGCGCCATTTTTATATCAGCCCCTCACCGTGGTACAGCATTTGCTGATCGCTGGTTCACCTTAGCGGCTCGTCGTATTATCAAACTACCTGGTGCATTTCTCGGAGCTTTAGCGGACTCCATTGATGAACGTGATTTAAATGCAAAAAACTTTCTAAAAGATGTGGGACATGGAATCATTCAGAATGGACCAAGTGATCTCAGCCATAACTCCAAGTTCACTCATTTAACAGAAAATGTGATGCCTAAAAAGACCATGGTCTATCATTCAATCATGGGCAATATTACCGACAGTCAGGATCCTAAAATCATGACTGATGGTGTAGTTCCTTATACCAGCTCACACCTTGATGGAGCAGCTTCGGAAGTCATTATCAAAGGTGGACATTCAATTCAGGAAACACCTGAAGCAGTATTGGAGCTCCGCCGTATTTTGAGGTTACATCTGGTTAAACTTGGCATATATAAACCCTAAAGATCCCAGTAAAAACGCCAGTCAAATTACCTGGCGTTTTTAAGCTGAACAAGTTTAAGATTGTCTGTGATTAAAATCAAACCCTAATAAAAATGACTATTCATTATTTCCTGTAAATAAGGCGACAACATCAGCCTCAGTCAGCTTTTTCGTCTGGTTTTCAAAATTATAAAAAGCGGGTTTATTGTCGATATAAATTTCCATATCAAATTTGATATCTTGTGGTTGTTCATCCAAAGCAAAAGCATTGATATTACAATAGCTTTGATCTTTAGTACGCCAGAACAGATTCGTTCCACAGGCATTACAAAAACCACGCTCCCCCCATTCCGATGAGTGATAAATACTTAAGTGGTCTTTTTTAATAAAGTTTAACCCATCTTGCTCCACATCAATGGTCATGATTACACCACTGGTCTGTCTACGACAGATTGAGCAATGGCATGCATGTACCGCATGATTTTTTAATTCTACGTTAAACGTTGTTTCCCCACAAACACATTGCCCTTTCATAGGAATCTCCATGTTCTCAAAAATGTTCAAATAACATACTAGGGGCTGCTGGCATTTCATAAATGGCTTGGGTTTTTTGCCGTTACGTCGTTACGGACTACTCATGTAGAATGACTAAATTTCGTATTCCGTACCTGGTATCGTCTAAAAAAACAGATTAGAGTCGCAAACATAGACGAATTGTCAGCAGTCCCCCTATTGCGGCTTGAAGTTATATTCTAAGCAATATTTTTTAATCAAATGTGGTTTTTGTAATCTTTTTATCATTGAAAACTGGAATAATTAGCTCTAGATTATCCAATACAACAACTTAAATAAACAGTTGGAAAAATATGCGTTATAAAATTATAGATGTTTATAAGCTTCATGATATTCAACGGTATATTGCAAAATGTCTAAAAACCCAGTCACCACAGTTTATTGTCATTGAAAGCCGTCAGACTTTATGTAAAGAGTTGGATATCATCGATGTTGATTTGAATCAATCAAGCGCCACATGGGCAACCGGTGAAAAAATAGCCTTAAAAATCCTCCATCAATCCGACCATATCGAAAGGTTTTACGATATCGAATACTAAAAAGAATTTGACAGCATCTGTTAAAGCATTTTATTTTAATCATCAAGTTCCTTTTTAGAACTAAAAACCTAGGACAAAATGATGAAATCTTTAAAAGAAATGACTGGACTCGAATTTTTACAAGCCATGATAGATGGTGATATCCCAAGAGCATCCATCAGTGAGACCATTCCTATGGATCTGCATGAAATTGCTAAAGGCTATGCAAACTTTATTGTCAAAGCTGATGAACGTCATTTAAATCCATTAGGGGGTGTACATGGTGGTTTTGCTGCTACAACTTTGGATTCTGCAACTGGTTGTGCAGTACATACCACCCTTGAAGCGGGTGTAGGTTACGGCACCATCGACTTAAATGTTAAAATGTGCCGCCCAGTACCACAAAATAAACCTTTATTTGCGATTGGACAGCTGATTAATTCAAGTAAGAATCTCGCAATTTCTGAAGGTAAATTGGTCGATGAAGATGGCAAATTATATGCACATGCAACAGCGACCTGTATGATTATTCGACCATAAATAAATCGGTTGTGCTATTCATCATGAATAGCACTTATTCAGCATCAGCTGGCTTGTCAATCAATTGGATTTTGCCCATTTTAAGTTGCTTGGATGCATCATCCCATTCCAAATTACGCTTACACATGATTGCTTCGGCTCGACTGATTTCATCCATATTTTGACCACAATATCCACCGCCAACTTCTATTTGCACGATCGCCTTGGGTTGATGATCTAAAACTTGATATGCAAAAACACTGCTGTTAAAAATTTCTTGAATGCTTTTACCATCTTGAGATTGATAGATCACCAACTGATCACCACCATGTCCTCTAAACACCCCATCTTCGGCACACGTCATAGCATCAGGTTCATAAATATATTCTGGTTGTTCATCCCCGATTAAATCAACAGCTTTAATGACGCTACTCATTTCTACCTTTGCAGGTGTCTGACAGCTCTCCTCAGCTTCCTTCACTTGCTTGATCAATGCTTCTGGATAAGTCAACCTAGCGCTATCCGGATTCTTTTCAGTCTTGGAAACAGTTGCTGGAATTTCTGCTTCAGAATCACTTTTCACTTGGCTTGCTGTGGCTTGAGCATCAATTACCGGCTCGTGTTTCTTTATATCTTCTGGTGATTGATTGTGTTTCTGACAGGCAGTCATCACTATAATACTGCTCAGTACAACAAGATTTAAAATTTTCAAGATTTTCTCTCTTTCAGTGTTTCTATATGATTGCTCTTGAATAAAGCGGCATAATCACAATCTACTTTGACAATATCATTTTGCTTGTGTTGCAGTGCCCCATAAAATGCAGTGCCTGAATTCATGTCGAATAAACATGCCTTAATATTACTTGCTCTTTTTCATAGATCTTTTTAATAATAAGCCATTGTTTATATGGATGATAAAGCTTTAGATAAATTTATTTTAGCATTTTCCTCAAAATACATCCTAAAATATTCAGTCTGATACAAAGGCTGCATATGATAAAAATGCAGCAGCACCTCTGCTCGCTTTACTCGATAAATTTCTTTACTTACCCATGCATACTCGCACTGAATCTGCTGCTCGTATTCAAGAAAGCGGGTTGCTGAACTGCCCAAAATTGCCAAATCAATATCCAATAGATAATTTAAATCCTGTTGCTGAGATGGTTGATGCTGCCGAGTCGCAAGAATCCATGAATAAACTTTCTCAATGACAGATTCAGTCAAAATACCCTGACATAGTTTTTGCATGCGTTGGGCACTTAGTTCTTCATTGTCTTTAGCTTGAGGGTTATACACCACATCATGAAACCAAATCGCGAGTTCAACAGCATCAGGATCATCTAACCGTGCTTTGACTTGATGAAATAAATCAAGACACTCAACAATATGTTGCAGTGTATGATAATAACGTTGAGGCTCAGTATAAGCATTAAATAAAACCGCATATAACATATCAGCTTGCGCTTTTGACATATTGATTTTGTTGATGAACGCATCCCAATATTGATTGAATGAATTGACGTATTTTTCTGAACTATCTATGATCATATTTATCAAAAATAATAGACTTCTATATATTAATACAACATTTTTGGCAGTTATCACATGATCAATAAATCAAAATTTTCAGCACCATCGCATTTAAGTAGATTTGTTTGTTATCTGCATGCCCCCTTATTTCCAAGATTTAATAGATATTGAATGGTGCGGACAAGTACAATCACCCACACATTCAAAACGATTTAAAATCAGATATTATGGGGAGATCTTTGATGATTATCAGCTCATTTGCGCAACAGATTCTGCACCAGAACTGATTTATGCAGTCGATACAGAAAGCAAGGAAGAAATATTACTTTTTGATGGAGCACAGCATGGTTGTGATCCCATGTTTTGTGATGAATTTACACCTGAACAGCTCATGCACCGACCTGTCATTCATCAATTCATAGATCAAGATCAGCAAGATATCTTTAAAGTGATTATCAAGATGTATCACAATATTGACTATGATGATGAAGTGGAGAGTTTGAGCAATACAACCGGTGAAATTGAACTGATTTCAGGAAAAATTATTTCTGCCGATCAACTCAAAGCAGACGGATTTGAGTTTATTCAAATCAATGTGATGAATTCGCCGGGACATGAATACAGTATTTTTGAACGGGAATTGGCTTAATGCTCAGCCAATTCCGAAAATAAAGGCTATTTTAAGCAACTTGCTCATCACGCTTAAATACAAGTTCACCCTTCAATGAACTCTCAGCATCAAAATAATAACCATCCAGATTAAATGATTTTAAATCATCCAACTTTTGCAATTGATTTTGTATGATATAACGTGCCATTAATCCGCGTGCTTTTTTTGCATAAAAGCTAATTACTTTATATTTACCATTTTTCTGATCTAAAAATACAGGTTTAATGATGTCCGCCTGAATTTTTGCCTCTTTGACTGATTTATAGTATTCATCAGAAGCGATATTGACCAACAATTTAGATCCACTTTGCTGTAAATCCTCATTGATGAGTTGGGTAATTCGCTCTCCCCAAAAATCATAGAGATTGTGTCCACGCTGATTGGCGAGTTTAATCCCCATTTCTAAACGATATGGCATCATTAGATCCAAAGGACGCAATAAACCATAAAGTCCGGAAAGACTGCGTAAGTGATTTTGCGCAAAATTTAAATCATCTTGTGACAAGCTATACGCATCCAGTCCAGTATATACATCACCTTTAAAGGCAAAAATTGCTTGTCGTGCATTAGAAAAATTGAAATCAGCATTCCAGTCACGAAAACGTTCAACATTCAAATTGGCGATCTTGTCACTTACATGCATCAAACTGGCAATATCAGAAGCAGACAGTTTACGACTTAGGTCTATAAGCTGTTGAGATTGGTCCAACAGTCTTGGTAAAGTATGCTTGTCAGTCGGCAGTGCGGTTTCATAATCGAGCGTCTTAGCAGGGGAAATTAAGGCGAGCATGGTCTTCCTGATCAAAAAATAACTAATCAAACTATAACAGTCGGAATATTTTAATTCCAATTCATGTTTTCTGTGAGCAGAATCGGTAAACTATATCACTTCCCTGCTTTATGATCGTTTAAATTATGTCCGAACAACTGTTCATTCAAGGTTCGGTTGGCAAAATTGAAGTTTTTGTTGACTATCCTGTGGGCGAAGTAAAAGGATTTGCCGTCGTTTGTCATCCTCACCCACTACAAGGTGGTACTCCTCAACATAAAGTTCCAGCTTTACTTGCACAAATCCTCAGCGAACAGGGCTGTGTTGTTTATCGCCCAAGCTTTCGAGGTTCAGGACAAAGCGACGGTGTCCATGATGAAGGTTTTGCCGAAACTGAAGACATTTTAGATGTCATCAAACATGTTAGACAATTACACAAAAGTCTACCGTTCTATGTCGGTGGATTTAGTTTTGGTGCGCATGTGATGGCAAAGGCTTATCACGCCTTACCTGATGAAATTAAGCCCAAACAAGTGATTTTATGTGGTCTGCCAACTTCTACGGTCGATGGGCTACGCCACTATGTTACGCCTCCGATTAAAGGTGATATCCTGTTCGTCCATGGTGAAGCTGATCCAACCACCAAACTCAGTGATTTAATTGAATGGGCAAAACCACAGCGCCATTTGATTACGGTATTACCGGGTGCAAACCATTTCTTTACTGGGTATCTAAAACAACTACGTGTTGCAATATCACGTTTCTTGTTGGTACCTTAGAGTTGTGTGGATGGAAAATAAAATCGATAAGGTGAAATACTCACCTTATTGATGTACTGACATCGCTCCACTGTAAACCAAACTTCGCTAAATACTTTTTCACACGGTCACTGTCATTGGTGCTCTGCCTATGCTCACGAGATATTGAAAATAGGCGTCTGCCTGCATCAGCCATGGATTTTGACTTTTGGCATATCTCAATGACGCCCTGTAGCTGAATACGATCAAACTCATCGATTTGCGCCAATTGTTCAGTCGTTAAAATATTCGTCAGTACCGACTGTTTAAGCTCTTTTTCTTGCTCAGAAATATTCCACATACGCTGAAGCCGATGAATTTCAGTATTGACCTCATTTAAACCAATCCGTTCTCCATTTGCCAGTGTCGCCATCCGGGTTACGCTTGCAGTCAAATCCCGAAAGTTGCCTTGCCAAATTGCCTCTGCCGACTGAGCAAATTTTAAATATTTTTCAAGCGCATCACTATGAAATCTTAATTGTCGCTGATGTGCTGTCGCAAAGCGCTGTAATTCAAATGCGATATTCGGCTCGATATCTTCAACCCGGTCTTTTAAGCTGGGTAAAAAGAAAGTCCAGGTATTTAATCGTGCCCATAAATCTTCCCGGAAACGACCCGCTCGAACTTCCTCTCGCAAGTCTCGATTGGTTCCTGCAATCAACTGAAAATCGGCATGCACCTCTTTATCACTGCCCACGGGGAAGAAAGACTTGTCCTCCAGTGCCTTAAGCAACATTGCCTGCTCATCCAGCCCTAATTCACCAATTTCATCGAGAAACAAAATACCGTTGTCTGCGCTTTTTAAATAGCCAGTACGTGCTGCAACCGCACCCGTAAACGCACCTTTATGATGACCAAACAGCGTTGACATTGCGCTGTCCCCCACCAATGTTGCACAGTTCACATCAATAAAACGACCGGATAGATGAAATTTTTCCTTTTTAAGCTGATATATCTGCTTGGCTAAATGTGATTTACCCACACCAGTAGCACCCATAATTAAAATCGGTGCACTCGAACGTGTTGCCACCAATTCAACTTCTTGAATCAACTGGTTAAAGCCTTTATTTTTTGTCGCAATATTGGCTTTTAATTGTTGCCAATTCTCTGATTGCTCGTGTTCAAAACGTTGCGTTAATGCTGCATATCGTGACAAATCCAAATCAATGATACGGTATTCGCCTTCCGGTTGCTGTTTTCCTGTAGGTGAGCTTTGAATCAATTTTGCAGGCAAATAGTGTGCATCAATCAATAGATACCAACAGATCTGTGCAACATGCGTACCCGTAGTGATATGCAATAAATAATCATTATTCTCAGTATCAAAAGAAGAGGACTTTACAAAATCATATAAAGCACCATACATATCCGAGAAATCCCAAGGATCGCGAATATTGACCTGATGTCCTGTAATTTTGGTTTGCGGAGAAATTTCAAAAGCATCTTGCTGTAAATGCTTTATCAAGCTTGAATTACGCCGATCATGCAATAGCACCAACTCATCGACAACCAAATCATCATGCATCAATAAGCTTAGCGTTGGACGCCAACGTTGCCAACGCTCAGGCTTTTTGCCTTGATCCAAAGTAGAACCCACAAAACCAATGACCACTGTTTTTTTAAATTTTTGCATATTGCTATAAATCTATAAAAATTTATATATCTTGCCTAAATCATAGTTTTATTTTATCAATAAGCAAATATTATTCGCTGTGCTCAGCATAATATTTTAAAAATCACTATTTATTTTCATACACATGATCATGCTATACTGCTGCAGTACAAAGTTTTAACTTATTTTCCTCCATCTTTGTCTGATTCGACACTTCTCTTGATGGAACTGCCTTGCTTTGTCACAACAATAACCATAGATAAAATTTTATTATTCTACAGGCATATATTTCCCATGTTAGCGTTTACATTTTTAGGGACATCTTCTGGCGTACCCACATTGACCCGCAATGTTTCAGGTTTAGCGATTCATTATGGCAAAGCTAAAGAATGGATTCTTGTCGATGCAGGTGAAGGAACCCAGCATCGAGTACAACAAGCCAAACTGTCTTTACAACACTTGAAAGCGATTTGTATTACCCACGTCCATGGCGATCATTGCTATGGTTTGATGGGCTTACTCGCCAGTGCAGGGATGAATGGACGTAAAGACCCCATCACCATCGTTGCACCCAAAGAGATTCAACAATGGTTAGAAGCTACTCGTCACTTAACTGAATTGTTTTTGCCCTATCCACTTCATTTTATCGATAGCCATACACTGAATAGCACTTTTCAATTAGATGAAAAACTTTCAATTGATATTTATCCTCTACATCATCGTGTACCAAGTTATGCTTATGCTTTCAAAGCAACTTCGCTTCAGCGCAAACTCGATCATGAAAAGTTAGTTCAATTAGAGATTCCGAAAGGTCAACTTTGGGGAGATTTGCAACAAGGACTGACGATTGAATGGAACGGACAACCTCTTCACGGAAAAGATTTTGTAATTGAAAATAAGCAACATGTATCTGCGATTGTCAGTGGAGATAATGACCACCCTGAATTATTGAAAGATGCGTGTAAAGATGCCTCATTGTTAATTCATGAAACCACCTATACTCAAGCAGTATTAGATAAAGTTGGTTCTGGTCCAATGCACAGCTCTGCAAAAATAGTGGCAGAATTTGCGCAAATGATGAGTCTGCCGAATTTGATTGCTACGCATCTCAGTCCGCGTTATCACGATACTGTTGGAGTTCAGAAAATTCATGATGAAATTGCGCAGCATTACCATGGTCATTTTTATATTGCTGATGATTTCCATCGCTATGCGCTCAGTGCGAGTGGTGAGCTCACACTAATTCACCAACTCAAACCTTGGGAAAAATAATTTTACCAAGGTTTCTTTAACACGATACTCGACTTAAATATTTTCATAACAAAGATAAATAGTGTGCATAAAAAAACTTTTTTAGACGCATAGATATTCTCTGGATTGTGTTTAGCCTGTTATTTATTTTTAATTTCATCATTGTTCTTGGCTTGATCGGCTATGGATCGGCTTCCTCAAAAATTCAGAATTGTGTAAAAACAGCCGCTATAGTCAATCTGCTAAAAAGTTCATACAGTAGAATACCATTTCTCTTGATCAATAAAATGAAAGCAATCAATATATTGTTTGATGGTATAAAGCTTTCACTGCCACGCTTTAGCTCTAAAATTTAAATTATTTTTGCATAGGCGATGCTTCACTTTTCAGAGATGAAAAATGACAAAAATCTTCCGTCTAACGGGGTTCTTGCGCTACAAATAAAGCAGTACTTTGTTTTTGTTCATATCCCCGCTCAACATGGCGACTCATGATACAAGGCTATCTATGATCCAAAAGTACAAAATAAATGAATCATCCAAATCGCCTGTATGAATATCAGATGGTTTGACTATATTTATTTGCCGCATGATTTGTCTTGGCGATTTGATTGGATGATCTGTCGAGAAAATATGCCACACCACTCAAAATGAAATTTTTTGCGTAGTCTTTACAATTTGATCTTTTCGATGCAATTTTTTCTATAGGTGTTGGCTTTCTTTTTTATATTTACAGAACATTATGAATTTTAATCTTTGATTAAAAAATAGAAAAATAGATATAATCATATCAATAGAGATATTAAACTCATGATTTAAATTATTAAAAAATTGAAAATAAATTTCATAAAATAATTTTATTTCATAAAAATTATATAGTTAAAAATAGTTTTCACATTAAAAAGCAAATCTGGCACGCTCTCTGCAATACAACCATCAAGAAATTAAAAATTCACTTGAGGATGCTGTCATGGCGAACAAGACAATTTTTGCCTCCAAACAACAGGCAAAACCAAAAACCATTGCATACAACGAAACTGGTGGTCGTGCATATACATTAAAATCCCGTGCCGCATTAGCACAACTCACTGCTACAGGTACACTCAATCAAACTTTTTATCAAAATGCACAAGTACAACTGGATCATATTCTCAACCTAGCACTTGAAGTAGACCCAGAGTTTGTGGCTAAAACTGCAATTTACGCGCGTCAAACAGCACATATGAAAGATACCCCTGTCGTCTTATTGGCCTTACTTTCTGAATTGGATGCAGATTTATTTAAACGCATTTTTCCATTGATTATCGATAACGGAAAACAACTCAGAAATTTTGTACAAATCATGCGCTCAGGAATGATCGGTCGCAAGTCATTGGGTTCTTTGCCTAAACGCATGGTGAATGAATGGATTTTATCCGCATCAGCACAACAACTGATTGCCACCAATGTTGGAAGCAGCCCTTCACTTGCCGATGTGCTAAAAATGACACACCCTAAACCAAAAACAGCTGAACAAGATGCCTTTTTTGCCTATGTATTGGGTAAGGAGTATCAACTTGCGCAGCTGCCTACTCACGTACAGGCACTTGAGCAATTTCGCTTGGGTGTGAATACAGAATTACCCAAAGTGCCTATGCAGCTTTTAACCCATTTGAATTTAAATCAACAGCAATGGGCTGAAATTGCACGCAATGGATCTTGGCAAATGCTTCGTATGAATTTAAACACCTTCTTGCGTCACGATGTATTTAAGATCAAAGGGATGACTAAAATCATTGCGGATAAATTGATGGATGAACAATCGATTTTAAAAAGTCATGTATTCCCTTATCAATTGATGATGACATGGTCTGCGCTAGATCAAGAGATGCCACATGAAATTGCCAATGCCTTAAAATTTGCAATGCAATGTTCAATTTCAAATGTACCTAAACTACACGGCAATGTGGTCATCGCGATTGATGTTTCTGGTTCAATGTCGAGTTCGATAACAGGTTACCGCCAAGGTGCAACTTCACAGTTGCGTTGTGTCGATGTGGCAGCATTATTTGCCAGTGCTTTTAAATACGTAAACCCAAATATTCGCTTGATGGCTTTTGATACACAAGTACGTCATTTATCCAATTTAACCAGAGTGCAGGAATATTTGAAAAGAAAAAATCTGATGAAGCAGCAAAATTTAGAAATTGATATTTTTGCTTTGGCAAAAAAGTTTGCCAGCATGTGTGGTGGCGGAACAGATTGTTCTAAGCCTTTGGAACTGTTAGTAAAAGAAAAAGCCAAAGTCGATATGGTCATTTACTTCTCTGATAATGAATCTTGGGCAGATCAAATCCCAAGAGCGCACCGCCAAACAGGGATGATGCATTATTGGAAACAGTTAAAACAACATAGTCCTGATGCAAAACTGGTATGTGTTGATTTACAACCTTATGCGACTACTCAAATCCCTGAGCATAAAGATGTCATGAATATAGGAGGATTTTCCGATACTGTATTCACACTGATTGAAAGCTTTGCCAATAATGAAATGCACGCAAATCATTGGATTAGCGAAATTGAAAAAATAGACTTAATGCAAGCTCAGTTGCATGTCAGTTGAGCCTGCAACCTGATTTAACATTGAATTTAAGTATTTGTATCACATGATCATATGACTTAAAGCCTCAATGTTAGATAAAAAGCACAAATGCCATAGGAACTACATTTTTCCAGAATGAAGTGTTTCTATATCAAGTTGTTGTGCTGAGTAAAACCGTTGCCAAATGCAGATAGAACTACATTACTTTGAATAATTGAGGTTTTATCGAAAAATTGTTGGCAACATTCAATGCATAAAATGCGTTGAGGACTACATCTTTAATGCGTAGGTCGATGGTTCAAACCCATCCTTTTCATTCTTAGCTAAGATTGAAAAGTAGCTCAGTTGGATAGAGCAACGAAACGTCTTCAACATTTTGTTTATGCAGTGCGGTAACAATGATTCAAGTACATCAAATGCAATGAGGACTACATTACTCGTTTGTCGGTGTTTCGATACCACCCTGTGTGGCAACATACAGTAGCTCAGTCGGTAGAGCCACGACCGTCCTCAACTCCTTGTTGATGTATACTTGATCATGATGAAACATGTTGTAATTAAGCAATCACAAATGCAGATCGGATTACATGGTAACGCTTTTGCGCAGGGTTCAAGTCCCGATCGTGATGACTCACGAAAATCTGATCAAAAGTTGTTGTGATTGCTTTTCTTTTCTACGTTAACGATTTAAGAATATGGCTTGTGAATTGATCAACGATTTGTTAGTTTAATCATTCAATTTAAAACCAGAGACAGGTGTCAGTCTTTAAAACGCAAAACATGTCTATTAAAGTCATCGTGAAAGACGACAATCTCGATCTTGCTTTAGAACAATTAAGAGTTAAAAAATACTATTTAGAAACCGACCACTGGTATAAGAAATGCCAGAACTATCATGAAAAACCGCCAAGTAAAAGTCGTAAAAAAAGTGAACTGAAACTTTTACATGGACATAGTCAAATCCTGGAAGATGATCCTCTCGCGCTGAGGTTAAAAATCCATATCCAAGAACATTATCAAACCATTGGGGATAATACGGTATTGAATATGAACACAGATTAAAATTCAAAATTTCATCAGCCTGATCTTGGGGAGAAGAAATTCTCCCCAGCCAGATTTCATACTATAATCTGTAACATGACAAATATCCTGAATAATAACAATGCGCACATGGTTTGCTTTGCTGTTATTTCCTTTACTCATTTTTGTCTTGTTATTTTTTTCTATGCCATTTTTTTGCTTTCACTGACTTTGAGTTGCGGTTTAGATCAAGACGATGTCCCAGCCTGCTCAAGAATTTATTATTTTTCAATTATATCAATATTTCCAATCGCAATTTGGCTCGGCTATTTGACAACTCAATTTGCACCACCTTCTGCAAAATATTTTTTGAGTAGTCTTTATAACCTTATATTTTCAATCACTTTATTTGCATATTTATATGGCTCTAAAATAAGCCTGATCTTGTCGATTGATTTTAGCCTATTTTTCTTTTTATGTTTCGGCGCAGGTTGTTTTCATTCTATTTAAAATATAAAAATAGATAAATTACTATCTAAAATAATACATATATTTAGATAATTTTTTAAAATATAAATTTAACTTTAAAATTGAATTTTATTTTTTAAAATAAATTCAATGACTTAAGAAATAAAATCCATTAAAAAACAAAGTTGGCATGCTCTCTGCAATATATAGAGCATACATCACTGGATGTACATATCACCTGCCTGCAACCGCTTGGCAGGCAGGTTTTGCAAAGGATAAAAGCTATGACCATGTCAGTATCAGAACAGATTGAAAAACAAGCATCCAATGAGCGTGCTTATAATATTATTCAGGATAAAAAGGGTGTCCCTATAAAAATGTGGACCAAAGGCGTCCCTGTTGATGAGAAATCAAAAGACCAATTATTAAAGACAGCACAAATGCCATTTATTTATAAATGGATGGCAGTAATGCCAGATGTACACGTGGGAATTGGTGCAACCATCGGAAGTGTCATTCCTACCAAAGGTGCAATTATTCCTGCTGCCGTTGGCGTGGATATTGGTTGTGGAATGATGGCGGCACGTACCTCCTTAAACGCATCTGATTTACCCGATAATTTACATGCATTACGTACTGAACTTGAACGTTTGATCCCGCATGGGATGACCAAAGGACGAGGTCGCCGTGACCGTGGATCTTGGGATACACCAACAGCGCGGGTAGACCAAGCTTGGGCTGAGTTAGTGACTGATTTTGAATATATCTGTGCCAAGCATCCACGTTTAAAAAATACCAACAACCATAAACAGTTAGGTACTTTGGGAACCGGAAATCACTTTGTTGAAATCTGTTTGGATGAACATCAACAGGTGTGGATCATGCTACACTCAGGCTCTCGTGGTGTAGGGAATGCCATCGGTAATCACTTTATTGAACTGGCACGTAAAGATATGCAAAAGCATTTCATTAACCTGCCTGATAAAGATTTAGCCTATTTGGTAGAAGGTACTGAGCATTTTGATGATTACTGGTTTGCTGTTGGATGGGCGCAACGTTTTGCCATGAAAAATCGTGAGTTAATGATGGAAGCGGCTGTACAGGCTTTACGAATCATCATCAACAAACCGTTTGATGCCAAAGTGGAAGCCGTGAACTGCCACCATAACTATGTAGATAAAGAGGAACACTTTGGTCAGGAAGTGTTGGTAACACGAAAAGGTGCTGTACGTGCCCGTTTGGGTGAGTATGGGATTATTCCGGGTTCAATGGGTGCAAAATCCTTTATCGTAAAAGGTAAAGGAAATCAGGAATCTTTCTGTTCATGTTCACATGGCGCAGGTCGTGTACATAGCCGTACTGCTGCGAAAAAACTGTTTACTGTTGAAGATCAGATTGAACAAACACAAGGTGTTGAATGCCGTAAGGATGCCGCTGTGATTGATGAAATCCCATCTGCTTACAAACCGATTGAAGATGTGATGAAAGCACAAAGTGATTTGGTCGAAGTGGTTTATACCCTAAGTCAGGTAGTTTGTGTAAAGGGTTAATATTATGATGCCTGCTTTACATCAAGACTATAGCTTAAAAAGCTATATAAAATTTACAGAATCAATTCCAGTTGATACATTGCCTCAGCAAATGTTGTATGAAATTATTGTGTTGAATATTGATTAAATATTAAAGAGATAGGAAAAATAAAATGAAACTTGCAGAAGCACTTTTATTGCGAAGCGATCAACAGAAGAAACTCGCTTCATTGAAACAGCGTATCAATGCAAATGTATTGGTACAAGACGGCGATGAACCATCTGAAGATCCAAACGAGTTATTAAAACAAGTATTTGCGTTGACGCAAGAGTCTCAAAAACTTGTTTATGCCATTCATCAAACCAATGCACTGGCAAAACTTACAGATGGTCGCTCATTATTGGCTTTATTGACTCAACGCGATGAGCTTGTAGAGCGTCATAAAATTTTAACTTCAGCCATCAGTAACACCCAACGTGAGCCTGATCGCTACAGTACACGTGAAATCAAATGGCATAAGGTGATTCCAGTATCATCCTTACAAAAACAGTCTGATGATATCAGTGCCAAATTACGTGATTTAAATGTACTGATACAAGCCACAAACTGGCAAGTTGATTTACTTGACGTTTAAAGCGATCATCTAAAAAAATCTGATTGGGTTTATCCAATCTGATCTGAAATATATTGGGCGAGTACAAGATCTAAGGCTGTATAGATTGAAATAAAAGTCAGCATCATTTTTGGGTAATGACAGCGAAGTGGATTGAGAGCGAAAATAAACCAATCAATCCATCACCAAGCATCATTTAAACCTTTGTGAATCGAAGTGACTATGCATAGAGCATCACCACGTACTGACACTATATTTCACCTTTTCTCAAATGATTCGTCATTTGAGATCACCCGAACATACTGGGCGAGTGCAAGATCCTCTACTTCCACAACACAGGATTGAAAATAGTGTAGTGGCTTGATGAGCGAGTGGGTCAGCTTAAAACCTTAAGCACAAATCAACCCATCACTACGTACAAGGCAAACCTTTGCGAGAGCAAAGTGACAAGGCACCAAGCATCACCATGCACTGACAGTATGTTCACCCTCTTAGATATTTGAGTAAATTACGGTTTTTAAACATGTTCAAAAACCGAATGATTTAGAAAGAAATGATGAAATAGATAATGAATACATTATTAAAAAATAAAACCATTCAAATCGATGGTTCACAAGGTGAAGGGGGTGGACAAATTTTAAGAACCGCTCTTTCCCTATCCATGCTAACGGGTCTCCCTTTCGAGTTGGTGAATATCCGTGCAGGTCGTAAGAAACCGGGCTTGATGCGCCAACATTTGGTTTGTGTGCAAGCATCGCAACGGATCAGCAATGCAGTTGTTGAAGGTGCTGAATTACATTCACAAAAATTATATTTTCAACCGCAACATGTTCAAACTGGGAAGTATGATTTTCATATTGGTTCGGCAGGCAGCACAATATTGGTTTTCCAAACATTATTACCTGCCTTGATGATGCAGAGTGAAGCCAGCCATATCACTATTCATGGTGGAACACATAACCCTATGGCACCCACTGCTGATTTTATTCAGCATTGTTTCTTTCCATTTATTCAGAAGCTTGGGATAGAGGTTGATTTTGAATGTGAGCGCGCAGGTTTTTTCCCGATTGGCGCAGGTCAAATCAATATTACGATTCATCCATGGAAAAGTAAGCTGAAGCATTGCATTTTAACCAAAGGAAAATTACTGGACATACAGGGGTATGCTGCTGCGTTAAATATTCAGCAAGATATTGCAGATCGAGAACTCGAAGTTTTAAACAATAAGCTTGGCTTAAATCAACGTAAACGAGTCAATTTTCAAGGCATCAGTCAAGGCAACACTGCATTTGTTGTTTTAAATTATGAACACCATCAGCAAGTCTTCTCAGCTTTAGGTGAAAAGAAGAAATGTGCTGAAAAAGTTGCACATGATTTAGCCAAACAAGTAAAAGCCTATTTGGACTCAAATGCTGTTGCCGATGAATATTTGGCAGACCAACTTTTATTACCTTTGGCTTTAGGTCAAGGTGGTGAATTCACTGCTCAAGTGGTGAGTGAACACACCAAAACACAAGCAGAAATGATTCAGAAGTTTTTAAAATGCACTATTCAGATCGAACCGTTCAATGGAATTTTTAAGTTGAAAGTGATCACTTAAAATTCATCCCTGATTCATCAGCCTTATAATCATTTATCCGAATGTGCCAATTCATTTTAATTTTTATATTTATTGGCACATAATGTAAATAAAACACCTAAGTATTCATTCTATAATCAAGACCTTAGATGAATATGATTGTTATCTAAAATAATCAACAAGGAATAAAGGAAATGAAAAAATTTTTATTTGGGGCAATGTCTATTGTACTTTTTGCAACTTCAGCTTTTGCCGAGGATATCACAGGGACTTGGCGTTACATAGACGACAAAACAGGGGAAGCCAAAGGTCTGGTTAAAATTGAAAAACAAAGCAATGGAACTTATGCAGGAACAGCGTTAAAAGCTACTCCACGTCCGGGCTATACACCTAAAGAGTTTTGCACCAACTGCCCTGCCCCTTACACCAATAAGCCCATTATTGGTTTACAAGTAATCTCAGGCTTAAAAACAGATGACCATGTCAATTATACCGATGGAAAAATTATCGATCCTGTCTCAGGAAAAGTCTATCGTCTAAAAGGTAAAATCAGCCCGAATGGCAAAAAATTATTTCTTCGCGGTTATTTAGGGATCTCAGCAGTAGGACGTAGCCAAACTTGGTTACGTGTAGAATAAATTTGGCATTCTCATTAAGACAGCTTATTTGAGCTGTCTTTTTTATTTCTAATCTCGATTTAAATCCAATATTAAATAATAACTTTCAATGCCTAAATTTAATTTTCAATAGCCAGTTGATATAAAAAATCCAAATGGGTGGGAGCATCCCCCTTGTCCAAATTCAAATCACCGGCACGACCACCTAATCGAAGTGCAGGCAGATAACAATACATTTGATCATGCGCTAGTTTTCCATATTGAGCTTGAGCCTTTTCCAGCGCACGTTTTTCCAAAAATTGCTCAATAATTTCATCATCACACAGCCAGTCATTAAAAAAATCGTTCAACGACCAAACGGTTACACCGATATCCGAATTATGCGGATCCATAAACGAGATATCTTCATCACCAGCATCGCTTAGACGCCGATAATAGAACACAATTCCAAAAGCAGATATTGCAATAGGCAACCGCGTCATATCAGGTTCATCTTTCATTAACCATGACCATAATACATCCTGATAACGTTCAGGATGAATGATCTGAATCAAACCATTTCCATAAAAACCAAAACCATGTTTTTGCCAAAGCTCCAGCAAAGCTTCCGGTAAATAAGATTGATATTTTTTAATAATTTCAATGCTGACAGTATTGTCCACCTGATCTACAGGAAACTTATCGATAAATGATTGTAATTGCATTGTTATTCCCTAACCTGAATTGATTAGCCAAGCCAAAGCTTAGCTTAACTTTTCCATTCAAAACCACTAAAGGCATCATCCTGTTTTAAAGAATTTTCTACAGCATTTGCCAATTGTTTAATCATGCTTTGAGTGGCTATTTTTTTAAACCAGACCTGCTCTTCATCGGCATGGGCAGAAATTTCACAGGTTAACAAACCCTGATCATTTAAACGACAATTTACCCCTAAACCTATGGGATGATTTTCCACACTCACTGCCAAATCTTCACAAGAAGATGTCATTTCCGCCTTAAAACCGTATTGAGAAAGTTGTTTTAATAATAAGTCCGTCACATACGCCTGAGTGACATAGCATGCATTTTGACCATAACCATTGCTTTTAACATGATTTTCACAGTTTGCAGTAAATTGTAATGTTCTCATCGCTTCATCCAAAAGGCTTTATAGTTGTATGGTTTTAGAATAAGCAATATAAACAAAACAGCCAAGCTTTTGCTTGGCTGTTTTCAATTAATTATACAAATATTAGACAAGCGCTATCTAAGTTCCAAGGTTTATTCAGAAACTTGAATCTCAAGTCCAGCCTGATTCGAAAGCTGAGTGAATGTCGGAAAACTGGTCGCAACTGTTTCAGTACCGACAATTTTAATCTCACCAGAATTACGTAACCCTGCCATCGAGAAGCTCATCGCAATACGATGATCGTGATGGGATTCAATTTCACCACCAGTGAAAATCGCAGACCAATCACCTGCTTTCCCCTTTCCTTCGATGATAATGCCGTCATCAGTCGGTGTACAATCAATACCCAGCGTTTTCAAACCATCTGCCATCACCTGAATACGGTCAGATTCTTTCACACGTAACTCAGCAGCACCCGTTAATACAGTTTGCCCTTCAGCACAAGCAGCGGCAATAAATAAAGATGGAAATTCATCAATCGCCAATGGCACTTGATCTTCAGGCATATGAATACCTTTCAATGTACGTGTACCACGGATACGAATATCCGCAATCGGTTCGCCGCCCGCGATACGTTCATTTTCAACAGTGAGGTCAGCTCCCATCTGTTTAAGAATTTCAATCACACCTGTACGTGTTGGGTTAATCCCAACGGCTTCAAGCGTAACGTCCGAACCTTCAGTAATTGCAGCACCCACCATAAAGAAAGCAGCAGAAGAAATATCTGAAGGAACTTGAATATCGGTTCCCACCAACTTTCCACCACCTTGCAGTGAAATACGATTGCCTTGTGTTTTTACCTCATAACCAAATGCACGCAACATACGTTCGGTGTGATCCCGTGTCGGTTCAGGTTCAGTAACGGATGTTTCACCCTCAGCCCATAAACCTGCCAATAAAATTCCAGATTTGACCTGAGCAGAAGCCATAGGTAAATCGTAATGAATTCCTTTTAAAGTTTGAGCACCAGTTATAGATACAGGCGGTGTACCACGTTCACCCGTTGTTTGAATCTGCGCACCCATTTCTCGCAAAGGCTTGGCGATACGCTCCATTGGACGTTTAGACAAAGAAGCATCACCCGTCATAACAGAATCAAACTGTTGTGCAGACAACATACCTGATAGCAAACGCATTGATGTACCTGAGTTCCCCATATACAGTGCTGTTTTAGGTGCCTTTAGTCCATTGATGCCCACACCATGAATGGTCACTTCACCATTTTTTGGACCTTCAATACTTACTCCCATATCACGGAACGCTTGCAGCGTCGCCAAAGCATCTTCACCTTCCAGAAAACCCGTCACATGTGTGGTTCCTTCCGCAATCGCACCAAACATGATGGAACGATGAGACACTGACTTGTCACCTGGGATGGTAAATTTACCCTTAAATGTCTTCTGACCCGGCAAAATGGTAAATTGTTGTGTCACCTTATTTTTCTCCATCAAAGGTTTGTTGGCGAGCATATGATTGAAATGTTGGCGTGCAGCTTGTGCATGACCAAGCAATCCCATCAAAGCCTGTGAATTTTCATCTTGAATCAGTTGACGCAAAGTAGCGAGCTGCGTTTCAAATCCATCTACAGCTTTTAATATGGCTTTTTTGTTGGCAAAAAAAATGTCATGCCACATTTGTGGATCACTGGCTGCAATACGCGAGAAGTCTCGAAAACCACCTGCAGCATAGCGAAAAATATCTAAATTATCTTCTCGATTTGCAAGCTGCTCAACCAGATTAAATGCCATCAAATGCGGTAAATGACTGGTATGTGCCAAAACCTCATCATGTTTTTCAACATCCATACAAATGACTTCGGCTTTAGCAGCCTGCCAAAGTTGAATCAGCTTTTCCACTGCCCAATCAGCACTACTCGGCAATGGCGTTAAAATCACTTTGTGATTGGCAAATAAATCCACCTTGCCTGCATGAACACCCGTATGTTCAGCACCTGCAATAGGATGACCAGGGACAAAACCGATCGGAATATCCTGACCATACACAGCATGTGCGGCTTCCACCACATTGCCCTTGGTACTGCCTACATCGGTAATAATGGCGTTTGCAGATACATAAGGCTTTATTGTTTCAAGAATTTTTTGCGTTGCCCGAACGGGTAAAGCTAAAACGATTAAATCTGCATCTCGAACCGCATCCACAGGGTCACTAAAGCCTTCAGAGATAATCCCCAAAGCTTTTGCATCTTGCAAGGTTTTCTTAGAGCGTGTTGCAGCAACCACACTTTCCGCAAGATGTTCTGCAGCAATAACACGCGCCAGACTTGAACCAATCAGCCCAAGCCCAATAAAAGCAACTTTTTTAAATAACGGTTGTGACATGATGATTTTAAACTACCTAATTCACAACAGCTTTAAAGTACAGCGATTGGATATGAACCCAGTACACGCACTTCCTTAACTAATGGACGAATATCTTCAATCGCAGCCTTAACATTATCTTGCTCTACATGACCTTCCAAGTCGATGAAGAATACATATGCCCATTTCTCTGGCAATGCCGGACGTGTTTCGATACTGGTTAAACTGATATTGTGTTTAGCAAAAGGTGCAAGGATCTCTAGCAAAGCTCCGGCACGATCATGTGCCGAAATTAACAATGAAGTTTTGTCATTGCCGCTTTGTGGAACTTTTTCACGTCCAATCACCAAAAAGCGCGTGGTATTTTCAGGATTATCTTCGATATTGCCGTGCAAGATTTCCAAGTCATAAATGCTTGCAGCAACATCAGATGCTATTGCTGCTGAATGCCATTCATTACGAATACGGCGGGCAGCTTCGGCATTAGAACTTAAAGCAACACGCTCCACACCAGGATAATGTGCATCAAGCCATTTACGGCACTGAGCTAAAGTTTGTTGATGCGCATAAATTTGTTTAATGCTGTCTTTACGTGTATTTGATGAAATAAGAAATTGATGATGAATACGCAATTCAACCTCACCAATCACATTCAAATGCGATGCTTTAAAACAGTCTAGGGTATGGTTAACTACACCTTCAGATGAGTTTTCAACAGGCACCAAGCCATAGTGTGCGCTGCCCGCCTCAACTTCACGGAATACTTCATCTATCGTCGGTAATGGACGAACCACAGCATCTTGACCAAAATGTTTTAAAACAGCTGAGTGGGTATAGGTTCCAACAGGACCTAAAAATGCAATACTTTGTGGCGCTTCAAGTGCCAAACATGCCGACATGATTTCACGGAATAGACGCGCCATAGTCTGATCCGACAATGGTCCTTCATTACGCTCCATGACTTTGCGTAATACTTGTGCCTCACGCTCAGGACGATAAAACAACGGGTTCTCTTCTGCTGCAAACTTTGCTTTAGCAACAGCTTCCGCCAGTTTCGCACGGCGATTAATCAGTTGTTGAATTTGCTGATCTACAGAATCAATATCTTCACGGATTTGAGCAAGATCTAGAGAAGTCGTTTTTTGATCATCGTTGATCATTGTTATATCGCCCTTTGAAAGTCAAGAATTACGAGAAGTCTAAGTTTTAGACCCAAAACAGTATAACAATAGTTCAGTTAAATTTGTTGAGCAATAACGCTTTTATCGACGATTCCGTTATTGCAAGTATTTTGAATAAAATATCAGCAATACATATATAAATTACAGTATATGCCACTTACAAAGTAGCTATAGAATTTTAAGCATCGCGCACTATGATAAAAATTAAAAGCGGATTTCGAGACATAGAAAATGAATAAAAAAATCGCTGTGCTCATCACCCATGATTTCGAAGATACAGAATATCACCATCCTGTAGAAGCCTTTCGTGCCGCAAGTCATTCTGTTCGAAATATTGAAAAATCTGCAGGCAATATTGTCTATAGTCAACAGCGTAAATCTTCGGTAAGCATAGATTTAGGTATTGATGATATTTCAGTCAAAGATTTTGACGCCTTGATGATTCCTGGGGGACAATCACCTTATCACTTAAAAAAAGATCCGCGTTTTATTGATTTTCTCCGCAGTTTTGCCAATGCACAAAAACCGATTTTTCTCTGCTGTTACAGTCCTCAACTTTTGATCGACGCCCAGATTGCAATCGGTCGACGCTTAACCTCGATTGATGGATTGAATAACGAATTAAAAGCAGCTGGTGCCGTTATTTTTGATCGCGAAGTAGTAAACGACAATAATCTTTATATTTCTTCACGTTCGACTTATGAGCTGCCGATTTTCATCAATGAATGTTTAAATGTATTAAGCGTTTAATTGAGTTTTCATTCACTGATCAGTATAAAGTCAAAGACATTTTATAATTTTTATTTTCAAATTCCACTTCATCACTTTCTATTCAACTGTTAATTAAAAAATAATAATTGAGACATCCTCTCAGCTGGGCCGCTCATTTAAAAGTAAAAACAGGCATTCAGCTCTAATCAAGTTTTTGATCTAGATCTCAATTGAACTCATTTTATACTTACGATTTATACATGCTGATTCTATATTCGTGCAGCAACATGAATACCACCGCTAGATGGGTACAGAGCGTATCTAGCCTCCCAACATAAACAACAGTAATACTGTCCATACTCTCTTAAGTACGAACAGCGTATATGTTTATTTTTCTTAAAAGAATTAACGACCAATGATTCCGCGAGCGACGATTTCTTTCATAATCTCATTTGTCCCTCCATAAATACGCTGAATACGCGCATCGACAAAGAAACGAGAAATTGGATATTCCGTCATATAGCCATAACCGCCAAAGAGTTGTAGCAAACTATCAATAATTTTCATTTGCATATCGGTACTGAAACTTTTCAAAGCTGCCGCAGTTTCTACATCCAATTTATTGTCTTTATATAATGCTAAATTCTGATTATAGAATGCTGCGGTTGCCAGTTCGTCAATTTTGGCTTGGGCAAGAACAAATCGAGTATTTTGAAAACTGCCAATTTTTTGACCAAACGCCTGACGCTCTTGCACATACTGAGTTGTTACATCAATCGCTCCACGAATCGCACCCAAAGCTGTTGCAGCAATCGCTGTACGTTCACGTGGAAGCTCCTGCATCAGATATGCAAAACCTTGCCCAGCATTGCCCAACAACTGATTGGCAGGAACTTTTACATTATCAAAGAATAACTCGGAGGTATCTTGGGAATGTAATCCAATTTTATCTAAATTGGTTCCCTTTTTAAAACCTTCCAAATGTGTATCAACCAACAGCAGAGAAACGCCTTTTGCACGTGCTTGCGGATCAGTTTTTGCTGCCAGTACGACTAGATCTGCATGTTGCCCATTTGAAATAAAGGTTTTAGAACCATTTAAGACATAATGGTCACCATTCAAAATTGCGCTACTGCGCATCCCTTGCAAGTCCGAACCTGCGCCTGGTTCAGTCATGCCAATAGCACCAACTACTTCACCGGCAACCATTTTTGGTAACCAATACTGTTTTTGTTCTTCATTGGCAATATGCAAAATATATGGCGCTGCGATTTCAGAATGGCAAGAAATTGCTGTTGATAATGCACCATAACCTGCGCGTGCAGACTCTTCAACCAACATCAGTGAATATTCAGTTGGCACACCATAGCCGCCATATTGCTCAGGAACGTCTACACAAAGGTAACCATTTTCACCCAGTAAAGACCAGACTGAACGCGGCATTAAACCTTCTTTTTCCCATTGCTCATAAAATGGCGCAACATGTTCAGCCATAAAGCGTTTGAAGTTATCACGAAAAAGTTCTAAATCTGCATCATATGCCAACATTTTTACATTCCTTTCAATCTGAATTCTTGATTTTATGATCTCTAGCATCCTAATCATTTTTTCGATGCTTGTCATGACCACATGAGGTCATTTTTTTTTGGCAGTTTTGCCAATCCTTATTTTTAAATCCTGAAATAAACAAAGAGCAATTGATTAAAATCAATTGCTCTTTGATATAAACCACTTGCAAACTCACTTTTTTCTTAAGTGAATAAAATGCGATATTAGAACTTGTTGCCTCTAAACATCGGTAAAGATGAATTCAATTTAGTCACTTCATTAACAAGCTTACCCACAACAGACGGTATGAAAGCATCAGCCATTTGTGCTGCTTGTAAACCAAGTTTTTCCCCCAATGTCGGTTTACGGCGTGTTTGAATCACATAAACATCGTGTTGTGGGAGTAAACTAAGCAAATATTCATCAGAAGTCTGTAACTTGTCGACCAAGTTCAAATCACGTGCATCTTCACCATACCAATGTTCACCCGTTGCAACTTTTTCCACATTCAGTTGCGGACGATATTTTTCCACAAAATGTTTAAATAACTGGTGAGTTTGCTGCAATTCTTCTTCAAATTTAGCCTTGCCTTCTGGCGTATTCTCACCAAACATGGTCACAGTACGCTTAAATTGCCCTGCGGTATAAAGTTCAAAATCAACATGATGCTCTTTTAACAGACGATTAAAATTAGGCACTTGCGCAACCACACCAATCGAACCGACCACCGCAAAGGGTGCTGAAACGATTTCACTGGCAATACACGCCATCATATAACCACCGCTGGCAGCAACTTTGTCTACGCAAATGGTCAAGTGAAAACCGGCATCACGTAAACGAACCAGTTGAGCGGCTGCCAAGCCATAACCATGTACCATCCCGCCAGGACTTTCCAAACGAACCAAAACACGATCTCGCCCAGCTTTTGCTGTTGCTAAAATCAAGGTGATTTCTTCACGTAGGTTTTCTACAGCAGATGCCTGCACATCACCTTTGAAATCCAAAACATAAATTTTTTGATTATTCTTTTTACGTACTCGTGACTCTTTGACCAGTTGTTGAGTCAATTGTAAAAGCTCAAGCTTAGATGCAGTCGATTGAGCAATTTTTTTTCTTTGTTCATTGATTCGTGCATTTAGATGACTGATACGAATTTCTGCGGGAACTTTAGGTAAATGAAATAACATAGAATTTATAATCTCGAATATCTGAAGAAATGCTTTTCCATTAAGATGCGGACGGATTGGATAAATTTCAATATATATTTTGAAAAATTCGACAAATCTCAATTTACTTTACTTCGCCCTGATGATTTTCTTAATACAGATCCAAGTTTAAAAATCCATGTAAAAAAACAGCGTGGATTTTCCAAATGACTTAGACCAAACCAACAACACAAAATAATTAGTTATAAAACGTATATATTTTTTTTATATTTAATCAGCTGCGCCCAATAATTAGGGTATTTTGACATCTATTTATTTACAATTAATTAATAGTTTTTACGTCTAAATAAAAGATGATTAATTTAATGAAAAAGAGACTTATATCGCTTGCGATTCTTTTAAACTCAATTTGTATAACTTTCTGCCAATTTTTGTAGGACAAATTCACAAAAAAAACATAGACATGATTTTTCCGGCAATATCATATAAAAATAAAATACCAAGTATTTATTATAATTATAATTTGATATTTATCACATTTTTTTATTCAAATAACATATTTGTTATTTTAATTAATTTATTTAAAATCAACACGTTAAAAAGAGAATTGCATTTTTTAATTTTATGATTATTTTACAATCATTTCTTTAGGAAATGTTGAATTTTATCAACATCAAGGATAAGGAATGAGTATGGATATCTCTTCACACGATGAACACCTACCACCTAAAAAGCAAAAGTTTTATCAAATCCTATATGTTCAAGTCATTTTTGCTATCGTACTTGGTATCCTTTTAGGGCACTTTTGGCCTGATATTGGTGCGAGTTTAAAACCTTTGGGTGATGCATTCATTAAATTGGTTAAAATGATTATTGCGCCTGTAATTTTTCTGACAGTAGTCACGGGAATTTCAGGCATGAAACATATGGGAACTGTCGGTCGTGTTACTGGTAAAGCGATGCTTTACTTCATAACATTTTCCACGCTGGCATTAATTGTGGGCATGATTGTTGCCAATATTATTCAACCTGGACATGGTTTAAATATTGATCCAACCACATTAAAATCAGACAAAGTGGCTGAATACGCTGAGAAAGCTCACGATGCTTCAATCGTTGATTTCTTGATGAATATTCTCCCAACCACCATTCTTAGCCCTCTCACCAGTGGTGACATTCTGCAAGTCCTTTTTGTTGCAGTATTATTTGGCTTGTCTCTTGCCGCAGTGGGTGAAAAAGGTCAACCTATTGTTGATTTTTTAAACAACTTAACAGCACCAGTCTTCCACTTGGTTGGCATGCTAATGAAGTTTGCTCCAATTGGTGCATTCGGCGCTATGGCATTTACAATTGGTAAGTATGGGATTGAAAGTATTGGTAATCTTTTACTTTTAATCATGACCTTCTACATTACCGCTTTACTGTTTATTTTAGTGATTTTAGGCGCAGTCGCACGTTATAACGGGTTTAAAATTACAGATCTGATTCGTTATATCAAAGATGAATTATGGCTGGTTCTCGGAACAAGTTCTTCTGAAGCAGCACTTCCCTCACTGATGCGTAAAATGGAAAAAGCAGGTTGTGAAAAATCTGTAGTTGGACTTGTGGTCCCAACAGGCTACTCATTCAATCTGGATGGTACCAATATTTACATGACGATGGCTGCACTATTTATCGCACAGGCATGTAATATTGATTTGAGCATCCAAGATCAGATCCTATTGTTACTTGTTGCAATGCTCAGTTCGAAAGGTGCTGCTGGCGTAACGGGTGCAGGCTTTATTACATTGGCTGCTACATTGTCTGTTGTTCCAGCGGTTCCAGTAGCAGGTATGGCTTTAATCCTAGGTATCGACCGCTTTATGTCCGAGTGTCGTGCGCTGACAAATTTAGTCGGTAACGCTTGCGCAACAATCGTTGTAGCACGTTGGGACAATGCTTTAGATAAGGAAAAATTGGCTGCAGCATTCGCTCATCCACCAAAGTCCCATTATGATGAAAAAGCGGTAGAACAACACCGTGAAGATCCAATCGATTAATTAAAAATCCCCATAAAAAAAGAGCCTTAAGGCTCTTTTTTTATTACATCGCTCAATTTAACCAAAACGACCTGTGATATAGGCTTCAGTCAATTGATGATCGGGTTGTGTAAATACTTTCTCAGTGGAATTCACTTCAATCAAGTCACCCAAGTGAAAGTATGCAGTTCGATCAGAAACACGCGCTGCCTGCTGCATTGAGTGGGTTACGATTGCAATGGTGTATTGCGTAGAGAGCTCAGAAATCAGCTCTTCCACTTTTGCTGTCGCAATTGGGTCCAATGCTGAACAAGGTTCATCCATTAAGATAACTTCAGGGCTTACAGCAATGGTACGTGCGATACACAGACGCTGTTGCTGACCACCAGAAAGACCTGTACCTGGTTGACTTAATCGATCTTTGACCTCATCCCACAGACCTGCCTTACGCAAACTGTTTTCAACAATTTCTTCCAAATCGTACTTATCTTTGGCCAAACCATGTAGTTTTGGACCATAAGCAACATTATCAAAAATTGATTTTGGGAATGGGTTGGGTTTCTGGAAAACCATACCGACTTGAGCACGTAACAGCACAACATCAAGATTTGGATCATAGATGTCTTGGTTATCTAAGCGTACTTTACCCGTCACGCGACAGCTATCAATCGTATCATTCATACGATTCAAAGTACGTAAAAATGTTGATTTACCGCAACCTGATGGACCAATAAATGCAATCACTTCATTTTCATAAACCTGAAGGTCAATACCTTTAATCGCTTCTGATTCACCATAGTAAACATGTACATCTTCAGCACTAAGTTTAACTGTCGTATTTTTGTCTTTCTTCGGTGTTGAAGATTCAAACTGAGAAACAAAAGATGTATTTGCTTGCTTTTGTTGATGCTCAGTGGATGTAAATTGAGATTGTTCAGAATTCACGGTTGTATCCTGTTTTAAGGAATTTTTAGTTTCTACAGTATTCATCTATTCTGCCCTCTTTTACCAACGAACTTCAAATTTCTTACGTAACCAAATTGCAAAGCTGTTTAAACCCACCATCAGTGCCAATAACACGATGATTGCAGCTGCGGTACGACCTTCAAAGAAGTTGCGCAATTCATTACCTTGCCATAAGTAAACTTGAACAGGTAAAGCTGTAGATTGATCGAGTGGAGATACTGGAATATTAGCAACAAAGGCACTCATACCGATTAGTAACAGTGGTGCAGTTTCACCCAAGGCATGCGCGATACCAATAATTGCACCTGTCATAATTCCCGGTAATGCCAGAGGAAGTACATGATGAAATACGGTTTGCAGACGCGAAGCACCTATACCCAATGCCGCTTGACGAATCGATGGGGGTACGGCTTTAAGTGAAGCACGTGTGGTAATAATGACGGTTGGCAAGGTCATTAAACTGAGTACCAAACCACCGACAAGAGGTGCCGATATAGGCAGATGCATCCAACCGATAAAGATCGCTGCGCCCAGTAAACCAAACACAATGGATGGCACTGCTGCAAGGTTATTAATGTTGACTTCTATAATGTCTGTAATAAAGTTCTTTGGCGCAAATTCCTCTAGATAAATCGCACTTGCAACACCCAATGGAATAGAGATCACAATCACAATCAGCATCATGAATAGTGAACCCATGAATGCACCTGCTAAACCAGCTGTTGCCGGAGAACTACGTGAATCCGGATTGGTAAACATCTGCGTGTTGAAAGTACGATTGATAATGCCTTTGGCAGCCAAATCATCGGATAGTTTACGTACTTCCGGACTCAACTGTTGTTGATCATCTGGCAACGAACGATCAATATGCCCTGCCAACCAAACATCAATATTCGCATCTGCAAGGAAATTCAATTCAACTTTCTTACCAACCAAAGATGGATCTTTAAATACCATATCACGAATACGATATGCTTCTGAGCTGGTATAAAGGCTTGAAAGATCATCACGACGGCTTTCTAGCGAAGGATCTTTTGAAATGATGCCATTCACAATCAGCGCATCCCAATCCACCATACCCATTTTAGTTTGCCAGTCTACATAGCGCTCTTGGAACACCGCTGGAGACTCACCTACTTTTTGTGTTGGTTTCGGACCGGCATCAATCACTTTTGGATCAAAATAGACAGGCACAGTCATACTTGCCTGCCAAAAAGCCGGAAGACCTTTATATAAGATACTTCCAAATAAAATCGCAACAAAAGCCAGACCAATAATTACCGCAGTAAAACCAGCGAAACGGAATGTTTTTTCTTTACGGTGACGCTTCGACAATGAACTTGCGATTTTAGCTTTACGCTTTTCACGTAGTTCTGCGGCAGCTTGAGGATCAAATACATTTTGATCCACTGGAGATGTATTTGATGTACTCATTCGTATTGCTCACGGTATTTACGCACGATGTAAAGTGCAACAATATTTAAACACAATGTAATAGTGAATAGCGTTAGACCCAGTGCAAAGGCAACCAATGCCTGCGGGCTTGCAAAATCGGTATCGCCAGTTAACTGCTTAACAATCGTTACGGTTACCGTAGAAACAGCTTCAAGTGGATTGATATGTAGCAAAGGACTGTTTCCAGCTGCAAGTACAACGATCATGGTTTCACCAATCGCACGTGATACAGCAAGCAAGAATGCACCTGTAATCCCAGGCAAAGCCGCAGGAAGCACCACTTGGCGTATTGTTTCAGATTTGGTCGCTCCCAAACCTAAAGAACCATCACGTAATGCTCTAGGGACTTGAGTGATAATGTCATCCGAGAGTGAAGATACAAATGGGATAATCATGATTCCCATTGCAAAACCAGCAGTAAGCGCACTTGTTGCATTCACTTCAATCCCAATTGAATCACCAATTGATTTAAAAATTGGACCAATCACCATCATAGCAAATACGCCATAAACGATGGTTGGGATACCTGCCAGCACCTCAATCGTGGGTTTAGCCCATGCACGGAATCTAGGTGATGCGTACTCAGCAAGATAAATTGCAATCATTAAACCTAATGGAACAGCAACCAACAGAGCGATACCACTGACCATGAGTGTGCCCCACAGTAATGGCAGCAGACCATAACTGCCTTCAGCATTTCCTGAAGTACTGAAACCTGGATTCCACTCTGTACCAAAGAAGAAGTCAATTGGACTGACAAAATGGAAAAAATGCATTGCTTCACTGAACATTGACATTACGATCCCTACTGTCGTAAGAATTGCAACACCAGAGCATAAAATCAAAATAACATTAATGGTTTTTTCAACTTCATTACGTGCACGAAATTGTTGGCTAATTCTTTTTCTTGCCCACACTAAACCTAAGATGGCTGCACAGACAACAACAGCAAATTTCGCAAAAGAACTGATTCTTTCAAATTTGGCTAATTGTTCTGCAGCTGCAACTTCATAAGCAGCGGGTGTATCTGTTACGCCAAAACCTGAGGCAATTGCCTTGATACGATCTACAAGTACATCTACTCCTGCTGTATCAAGAGATGCAGCAACATTTGCTGGAACATTCTTTAGAATTAAATGCTGTAAAACGCTCGGCTCTACCAAGTTCCAAACAATTAAAATTAAAAAAGCTGGGATTCCGCACCACAACGCTACCAAAGAACCATAATAGCCAGGACGTGAATGTAAAACTGCAGTGTTATTTCCCTTACCTGCTAGGCTTCGGCTTTTTCGTAGCCCAATTTGATATGCGATAGCAATTAAAGCTAATAACACGCCAATGAGTAGCAGATTCATGTATTCTCCACCGTTTTTTCAATCCTAATTATTTGAAAAAACTCTGCTTAGCAATGAAAGCCGATGGTAGTCTCCCACCATCAGCTCCATGATTACGGTTTTATTATTTACCAGCTTTGAAACCAGCAAGTACTTTTGCACGCTCAGAGTCTGACAATGAGATCAAGCCAGCTTTGTCTAATTTAGAACCTTTACCAGATACTTTTTTGTTTAAGAAGTATTCAGTATATTCTTTTAAACCTTTAATAGACTGTAAATGTTCACCTTTCACATAGAAGTATAAAGGACGCGACACAGGGTAAGTACCATTAAGAACTGTCTGCTCAGAAGGTACAACGTTGTTTACTGTTGCCACACGTAGTTTATCTTTGTTTTGATCATAGAAACCTAAACCGAACACACCTACCGCACTTGGAGAGGTTTTTAAGCGTGCTAGAGTTTCTGTATAATCACCTGCGATTTCAATTACTTTACCGTCTTTACGGAAATTAGAACACGCTTTTTTCTGAGCATCTTTATCTAACTTTTTGAAGTAATCATAAGTTTCGCAACCTGCTTCAACCATTTTCTCCTGGAACACTTCACGTGTACCATGGTTAGATGCCGGAACCACTAAAGTAATTGGTTCGTTTGGTAGAGATTTATCAATTTGGTTCCAACGTGTATACGGGTTTGGTACCAATTTACCATTTGATGGCAATTCAGCTGCTAAAGCTGCAAATACGTGTTGTGGACGTAATTTATAAGCTGCTTTGCTTGCATTTGATGCAAAAACGATACCGTCATAACCAATTTTAATTTCTTGGATTTTATTTACGCCTGCTTTTTTACAAGCTGCAATTTCAGTATCTTTGATTTTACGAGAAGCATTCGCGATATCAATTGTGTTATCGCCAACACCAGAACAGAACTGCTTAAGACCAGCAGAACTACCGCCTGAACCCACTACAGGTGCTTTAAATTGAGGGAAAGTATTACCAAATTCTTCAGCAACAATACTTGCATAAGGAAGTACAGTAGAAGAACCAGCGATTTGGATGGTATCACGAGCGTTTGCTGCCACTGCTGCCCCTGAAACTGCTAATGCAAGTGCGATATGGTTAATGCGCATTCTTTTCTCTCTTAAATAAACTGCAATTTTGAAGTACGCCACTTCTTCTTGTGTTGTACTTTTCGGATAACTGCATTTTGATTTTAAAATATGACAAATAAGTTACAGCTTTATGACGCTTTTATGATAATTAATGATTCACATTTGATTTTATTAAAAATCTTTAAAATTCAATATGTAATAAACTGTATTTTATTTTTATAAATTTAAAATAATGCCATTCAAATTGTAATATTTCATGTGAATGTCATAAAACTTCGATTATCACCGTAAGAGTTGAGCGACATTTTATGTCGTAGGCAGCTTATTTTTTAGTGCAAAAGAGCTTACAATCAATAAAAAAGAGCAACAAATAATGATTTCATTAAACCGTAAGGAATGGCATGAGACCTTTCTGAAAATGGTCGCGTCAGCCAGTATGATTACTTTTATTATCTATATGAGCTGTTTGATTATCTACATGTTATTGTCACAGATCAGTCAATATTTTATTGTTCAAAATATAGTGAGCAGTTTTAGTTTTATCAGCCTGTTTATCTTAACCATGCAAACATTACGTTCAATGTATCATGTCTATTATTTACCTTTGATGAATAGCTGTACCCAGAATTATCAAAAATTAATCTTCTTCTGTAGCAGCTTTTCTATTGCTCTCATAGTTTTGAGTTCTTTTTTCTTCAATTTCAGTCAGATGTTAAAAACCTATTACAACTAGCATGTTTTTGATGATCTGATTCTTTAGAGGTTGTGCACAGTACTGTTCTAATTTTTGCAGATATTGATCGAGATAATTGAAATTTCTAACAACACTGCATTCTTTTATATTCAAATCAATTCTAAACAGAAGATTTGTATATGAATAGCCGCACAGAATACCTGTTTCATTCAGAATTTCCTGTCCATATGACCTTTTCTCAACAGGATTGGCTGATATTGGCACAGTATTGGTATCCGATTGCTTTAGCTCGTGAGATATCAGAACAACCTCAAGCCACCATGTTATTGGATATGCCTTTAGTCATCTACAGACTCAATAATGAGATCGTTGCTGCAAAGGATGCCTGTCCACATCGAGGTGTTCCGTTAAGTCGGGGTACGTATGATGGTCAAGGGGTGGTCTGCCGTTATCATGGTCTACGCTTTGGTGAGAAAGGTAAATGCAATCGTATTCCAGCCCATCCTGATCATAAAATAACAGATCGTTTTCATCTGAAAACTTACCCGACCATAGAACGATATGGATTAATCTGGTGCTGTTTATTGGCAGATGAACAAGATAGCCCAAACATTCCCAATATGCCTTATTGGGATCAAGCCGAATATCAACAATTGGTTTGCCCTCGAGTCGATTTAAAATGTTTTGCGGGCAGACAATTGGAAGGATTTATTGACGTCGCTCATTTTGCCTGGGTTCATGCTGATACATTTGGTGATCCAGAGCATCCTGAGGTAGCTGACTATACCACTCAAGAAACCCATTATGGCTTCAGTGCAGATTATCTCAGTAATGTTGGACGTTATCCGATTGGCTTAGATCAATTTGGACAAGAAGGGTTTCAATGGTTACGTCATTTTGAAGTTCATTTACCGTTTACAGCAACGCTCACAATACATTTTCCGAACGATTGCAAACAGGTCATAATGAATGCAGCCTCACCGATGACAGCACGAAGTACTCGCTTATTTGCTCCTATATGTCGTAATTATGATAAAGATTTACCCATTGAAGATGCTTATGAATATAACCTTAAGATTTTTGAAGAAGATCGCTTGATTGTTGAAACGCAGAAACCCGAATATTTACCTCTAGACCTGTCTATGGAAGCCCACTTCCCAGCAGATCGCAGCTCAAGCATGTATAGAAAGCT
Organism: Acinetobacter sp. Res13-Abat-PEC15-P4-01; assembly: GCF_015676285.1. Taxonomy (NCBI): domain Bacteria; kingdom Pseudomonadati; phylum Pseudomonadota; class Gammaproteobacteria; order Moraxellales; family Moraxellaceae; genus Acinetobacter; species Acinetobacter sp. Res13-Abat-PEC15-P4-01. Next base: position 162,162 of record NZ_JADAIN010000017.1, read on the forward strand.
ACTAAGAAAAGCTGGATTTAGTCAAATACTCGCTGCATAGATCAATTGAATATTAACTTTAAAAAAAGAGGTCTTGATGACTTCTTATTTTACTTTACATAAGTAGGTTTCACTTTCTTTCATTTTTTGAACTGAATATAAGCACTATTGAGAATGCTCAAATTTAATCCAAAAGCTTTTATTAAAATTGCACTCTTCTTCTAAACCATTAAAATGCATCTAACACAAATCCAATCAATCCAATGAGGTGGTAGAACATGCAACAAATGTGGTCAGACATCGATGCTTATATTGAATCACATTTAATTCCTGAAGATCCAATCCTCACTCAAACATTAAAAAATACTGCGGATAAAGGCTTTCCGGACCACCTTGCTGTTGCGGCAAATCAAGGCATGCTATTGCAAATGCTGATTCAAATGAACAAATGTAAACGTATTTTAGAATTAGGGACTTTTGCTGCATATAGCACGATGTGGTTAGCTCGCGCATTACCTGAGGATGGTTATATTTTAACAATCGAAGGACGTGATACACATGCAGCTTTAGGTCAAGAAAATATTGATCTCGCAAAGCTTAAACAAACGGTTGAATTAAAGTGCGGGCGTGCTGCTGATATTTTAAAGGCTCTACCTGAAGATACCGAGCCTTTTGACTTTATTTTTATCGATGCAGATAAACAAAGTTATCCCGAATATTTAGAATTAAGCTTAAAGCTTTCACGCTCAGGTACAGTGATTGTTTTGGATAATGTGATTCGTGCAGGTGATATTCTAGATCCGAATAATGTCAAACCCAGCATTGAAGGCATTCGGGAGATGTATGAAGCAATGCACAATCATCCAAGAATTTTATCATGCACAGCTTTACAGACAGTAGGCAGTAAAGGGCATGATGGGTTTGCAATTGCACTTGTTAAATAAATACTGAAAGACTCAGCTTAGCAACAAATTTAATAACTGAAAACCGCCAGTTCATGATGGCGGTTTTTTATTGGCAACTTTTCTACTGAAATTTAGATCACGAATTTTTTCTTAAAGTTATCCCCTGAACTTGTTTGTAGAATTGTGGATAACTTATGTATTACCAAATAACTCAATGAAAAATAATATTTTTTAACAATAGATTAATTTTCAACCAGTTAAATTCATTGCCTATTCAAAAGCACTTGCTTTTAAAAATACAAGATTTCTTCAAAAAATTTTAATAGAAAAAAGCCATAAATTCTCTGATTCGTGGCTTTTTTTCTATTTTGATAATCACAGGAACTTGGATAGAAAAATATAATCAATATTCAAAATAAGCTATTTTCATGATTACATTTTTCACTCTCATTATTTAGTCACCAACAATGGAACAGACGAATTCCTAAAAATCGTTGTGGTCACACTACCCAGGAAAAATTGATGAATTTTACTGTGACTAAATGCACCTAATACAATTAATTGGATTTGATGCTGGTTTTGATAATCTAGAATATTTTCAGCGACATCGCCATAACGATACTCTACAACCACATCCAAACCTGCATCTTTCAGTCGTTGTGCGGGTTCATTGAGGATTTCAGGATGATCTCCCACATAAAGTAAATGGCATTGTAAAAGCTTTAATAAGTCACTTTTTTCTACACGTTTCAGCATCTTTTGGCATGCTTCAGAAAGTTCATAAGCAAAAATAAAACGTGTTGGTGGTTTAAAAGTTTGACCTACTGTCAATACCGTACTTTTAGCACCACGTATGAAGTTCTCTACATTACTTCCTAATATTTTATTTTTTTCAGCAGAACGTTCGCCGACTCGACCAATGACTGCGATATCATCCTCAGTCAACTCATTAAAGCTTTGCTCAAGGAAATCGCCTTTCGCCTGAATTCGCCCAGGGGTAATACCATATTTTTCCTGAATCATTTCTGAAATATGTTCAAGAAGATTATTACTATAATCGAGTGCTAATTCACTTTGTTTTTGCTCAAGTTCTGCAAGCTCTTTGAGTAACATTGCATTACTTTCAAAACCGATTACCCCACTGATTTCCCCTAAATGATAACTTGCAGGGTAATAATCTAATACTTGCAATAAAACCAGTTGTCGACCAGTTTTCTGAGCAATCCAAGCTGCTGCTTCTGCCAATGCATTAATGCAGGGAGAAGAGTCAATACAAGCAACTACTCTGTTCATTTTAACCTCACTTTGGCTATATCGCCTTGGGTCTATTTAATTTTAAATTAGCATAAGTTTTTATAAATTTGGACAGCTTTATGTAATTAATTCCATAATTTAATTATGTATTTGTACAAATTGTGCGGTTATTCACGGTAACGAATCAATTGCGCTGGATTGCCTGCGACGATTTCTCGTTCTGTAATATTTTTAGTTACCATACTATTCATACCCACCACAGCATGTGGGGCAATTTTAACACCATCCTTAATGCCAACATGTGCCCCCAACCAAACATCCTGACCAATTTCAATGCCCTTAGAACTTACTGCTTGTTGATAAATCGGTTGGTCCAACGCCATACCGTGATCAAATGCGTAGAGATGACAATAGGCTGCAATTCGTACTTGGTCATGTAATTTAATCCCTGCACGACCTCCATCTAAAATGCAGTGATGATTAATCGCAACCTCACTGCCAATTTCTAAAGGACCATGTAAGGTACAATCAGCTGCAATAAAGGTATTGTCTCCAATACTAATTTTTCGTCCTGGCTCAGCAAAGATATGTGCAAGCGGAGATATAAAACAATTTTCTCCGATTTCGACAGTTTCCATCGACATTAAATATGTTTGATATTCTTGCTGCCACTGTTCAGCCCAAATTCGATTTTTCGGCTTAAGTGAATAATATAGCCAAGGCATATAATTTAAACGATGTTTATGCTGTTCTCGATATTTTAATAATGGATCTTGTTCAGTCATTGCTTTCATCCATTAATTTAAGCTGTTCACGTCCGCGTGTAACATCTTGAATTTTTAAACGTAATGGATCGAGTTGATGTATTTGCAACAATGCTTCGACCTCGACACCTTCAGCAGTATATTGTTCACTATATTCAATATGTTGTGTGTTTAATTCATACTGAAATATTGCCCACTCATTAAATTGACATTGAAAATATATTTTTTTCTTTTCAATCAGTTCTATTTTTTCAGCCAAGACCAAACATTGCCCTGCACAGCCACCATAAGCACGAACCAAGCCACCTGTACCCAACTTGATACCACCGTACCACCGATTGACCAGTACAATTGAATTGGTGAGATCATTTCCTTCAATGGTTGCAAGAATTGGGCGACCTGCTGTACCTGAAGGTTCTCCATCGTCATTAAAGCGAACATTGTGCCCTATTTTCCATGCCCAGCACTGATGCGTGGTTGTAGGATCTAAATGCTTTTCCAAAAACATTTTGACCTGTAGTTCATTTTCAACTGGCGCTGCAATGGCTTGAAATCGACTTTTTTTGATTTCTTCTTCAAAAAATGTTTCGGATGCAAGTGTAAAAACCATAATGAAAATAAAACTTTCAAACTCAATATGTTCTGATTATAACGTGGATTATAAAAATATTGGGCAATAAAAAACCCTAAGCGAACTTAGGGTTTTTCGTATTTCATCAATTAGAATATAAGCTGATGGTTTTGTAATAACTCTTCAAGTGTTGTATTGACATTTTCTAGGATTAAAAGATCCGTTTTTACATAAGTTCCACCTGAACCATCACGGTCAATTTGTACCACAGTTTTGTTATTAACAGCATCGTAAGTGGTAAAGACATATTGAGAGATATTACCCATATTGACCGTATTATAGTCTAGTAACCCTCTAATATCGATCTTATCAGCTTCGGTATCTGTGCTTACATTCCCTTTATGGAAATCAGTCCATGTGTCTGTTCCATTTCCGCCAGTCGCATCATTAGAGACCAACAAACGATAAACTGCTGTATCAGATCCTGAACCACCTGTTAGCGTATCATTACCTTTACCACCCTCTAACCAATCATTACCAGCATTTCCTATAAGTATGTCATTACCAGCACCACCACGAAGTATGTCATCTCCTGCTCCCCCCTTAATAGTTTCAGCGTTATCTGAACCATATATTCGGACGTTATTTATATTTAAACTTTGATCATAACCAAGAGCAGTATCGTAATAATTGGATGCAGCTCCGCTGAGTAATTTGATATCCAATAAACTATTTACAGCAACTTTAGAAAAACCTATCCCAGACTCTACGGATAAATCTGAACGACTATCCCATGCTTTTATTGAAGTAGTTGTACCTAATCCAACCCCCAACAGTTGTGAGTTATGAACAGTTGCTAAAAACTCAATCATTGTTGCATTACTTATAGTCCCACCATTTGCAGCTGTGATTGTTATTTCCGAACCACCAATGATCGATGCAGTTGAAGTTACAGTTAATCCTAAAATTTTTGCCAAATTATCAGAATAAGTCCAACTTCCTAAATTAATTAAAGTAGTTGTATTAATAATTACTTTTTTCAAATCATTGTTTGCATCTATTGCGACAAGCGGTTGATTATCTAACTTAATTAAACCTAAAACATTTGCTTCAACCAATCCTAACAATGCACCTTGTTTTAGTAGAACTGTAGGATTCGATTCTGTGATTGGTGCAATTACATTAACTACAAATGCATCGCTATTAATACTTGTATTTCCTAAAGTATCTTTAGCTGTAGCAGTAATTGTATGTGTTGCTATACTCAGAGTCGGCGTATAGCTCCAATGACCATTAACATCTGCATTTACCGTTCCAACTTGTGTACCATCCACATAAATCGTTACGACACTATTTGCTTGAGCAGTACCAAATAATGTTGGTGTTGTATCATCTGTACTATCATTTGAATAAAGATTAGCTGCTATCCCAAAATTATCTTGAGCACTCAAAATAATTGGTGCAGGTGGAATCAGAGAAGTATTTGTTACTGATGTTAAGCTCAATGTTGCCGCATCATTACCTGCCAAATCTTGAATCGCATTAACATCGTTAAGTATGGTTGGATCAGTGTAGCCCACTCTAACCGTTTGACCTGTTGCAATTGCTGTCGCCAATGTCAGTACAACATTATTTCCAACTACTGCTACGCTACTCACCGTTACGGCTTGACCACCAACCATCACTACAAAACTACCGGTTGTTGGCAAATGAACTGAATCTAGTGCTTCGTTGTAAGTTAATGTTAATACTGTCCCTGTAGTTCCCACAGTACCACTCACAAAAACTGGCGGTGTGATATCTGGTACAGTTGAATCATTGGTTACTGAAGTGGTTGGAAGTGTTGCTGCATCATTGCCTGCAAGATCCTGAATCGCATTGACATCATTGCCCGCAGTTGGATCGGTATAGCCTACTGTTACTGCTTGACCTGCCGTCACTGGTGTGCCTAAAGTCAACACCACATTATTACCCACCAC